>CAMCNL010000144.1 GCA_945876205.1 Candidatus Sulfopaludibacter sp. SbA3 | reverse complement strand
AGGCCTTTCGAGGCTTAGCCACGAAGGCTGAGCCACGAAGGGCACGAAGGTCACGAAGTGTTTTGGTATTCGTGTTCTTCGTGGCTTCGTGGCCAGAATTCATCAGCACGGCAGGGTGGTCCTGCCGTTCCCGGATTCCCGGCGATAGCGTCCGGGGCAGGTGGTACTCATGGACGTGCTTCGTCCCTTCTCGATCGTCGCAGCCGACTCCGCGGCGGCACGGCTCGAGGCGGCCGCTTCCTTCCTTCGGCAATTTCCCCCGCATCAACCGATCACGATCGTCGCGGCCACGCGCGGCGCCGCTGACGACCTCACACGCAGCGTCGCGCTGTCGCGGCCGGCGAGCTTCGGCGTCCAGAGGCTGAGTCTCACGCAACTGGCGGCGCGGAGCGCGGTGGTGGCGCTTGCAGCCGACGGCGTCGCACCCAGCACGTGGCTTGGCGCCGAAGCGGTGGCGACGCGGGCGGTGTTCGATGCGACGCGCGACGTATCGCTCGACTACTTCGGCGCGGTTGCCGGCACGCCAGGATTTCCGCGGGCACTTGCCCGCACGTTGCAGGAACTGCGGCTGTCGGCGATCGACGAGCGCCGTGTCGCCGCGCTGCCGCTCGGCGGAGAGGACCTGGGAGCACTGCTGAAGCGGTTTGACGACTGCTTCGACGGCGTCGGCGCAGCCGACCGCGCCCGCCTGTTTCGAACGGCTGCGGCGATTCTCCGCAAGGCACCCGTCGCCGATGTCCTCGTCTTTCTCGACCTGCCGGTGAGGAATGCGGCGGAGCGTGAGCTCGTGGCGGCAGCCGTCTCCGGCGCGAAGCGGGTGCTCGCCACCGTCCCGCACGGCGATACCGATGCCGTGCAGCGCTTCGAAGCGATGGGCGGCGCCGTCGACTCACGACGATCGGTGATCGGCCTGGGCGCCGACGCCCCGGCCAAGGCGGCCGATCTTGCCGCCCTGCGCCGTTTTCTGTTCGATGCCGAAGCGCAACCACCTGAACGGACACTGGACGGATCGCTCGAGCTCTTTTCGGCGCCAGGGGAGGGTCGCGAATGCGTCGAGATCGCCCGCCGCATCCTGAAGGAGGCGCGACGAGGCGTGCCGCTGGACGAGATGGCGATCCTCGTCCGCTCACCGCACAGCTATTTCGGCCTGCTGGAGCATGCGCTCGGACGCGCGGACGTGCGCGCCTGGTTCGACCGCGGCACCCGCCGTCCGCATCCGGCGGGCCGCGCGTTTCTCACCCTGCTTGCCTGCGCATCGGAGCAATTGTCGGCATCGAGGTTCGCAGAATATCTGTCGCTCGGCCAGGTGCCAGGTGTCGTGAACGAGGTGACGTGGGCGCCGTCGCAGGACGAAGCCTTCGGACGGGCGCCGGACGCTGAGGACGATGAGCTCGAGACGGAGGCGCGTGAGGCGGATGCCGAGATCGTCGAGCGTGAGCAGCCGATCGTCGTCGGCACGCTTCGCGCGCCGTGGCGGTGGGAGAAGCTGATCGTCGAAGCCGCCGTGATCGGGCAGGATACGGCGCGCTGGGTGCGCCGGCTCGACGGCGCGCGCAACGAGCTGCGCCGGCAGCGTGACGAAGCGCGGCGCCTCGACGGCGCCGACAGCGCAAAGATGCGAGGTCTCGAGCAGACGATCGATCAACTCGAGCATCTGCGGACGTTTGCCCTGCCGATCATCGAAGCGCTCGCAGCGTGGCCCGCGCGCGCCACCTGGGGTGAGTGGCTCGATCACTTCGTGCGGCTCGCGCCTCGCGTATTGCGGATGCCGTCGTACGTGCTGCGCGTGCTTGCGGATCTGCGTCCGATGTCATCGGTCGGCCCGATTGAGCTGGACGAAGCGCGGCGCGTGCTTGCCGACCGGCTGCTGACGCTGCAATCGGAGCCGCCGCTGCGGCGGTTTGGACGTGTCTTCGTCGGCACGCCCGACCAGGTGCGCGGCCGCGGCTTCCGCGTCGTGTTCGTCCCGGGGCTGGCAGAGCGAATGTTTCCGCAGAAACCTCGTGAGGATCCGCTGCTGCTCGATGACCTGCGCGCGGAAGTGGATGCCCGGCTGCCCACGCAGCGTCAGCGCCTCGCCGCCGAGCGGCTCCTCTTGCAGTTGGCCGCGGGGGCTGCCTCGGAGCGGCTCTACGTCTCCTATCCGCGCATCGAGCTGAGCGAGTCGCGCGCGCGCGTGCCCTCGTTCTACGCGCTCGACGTGATGCGCGCCGCAACCGGGAAGCTACCGGATCATGAAACGCTCGAAGAAGATGCCCGCGATGCGGGCAATGCGACCCTGGCGTGGCCGGCGCCGCCGCGTCCCGAGGACGCCATCGACGATCAGGAGCACGACCTCTCCGTGCTGCGGCGGCTCCTGGACGAACCGGATCGCGCCTCGGTCAGGGGACACGCGCACTACCTGCTCAAGCTGAACGAGAACCTGCGCCGGTCGGTCGTCGGACGCTGGGCGCGCGGCGAGCCGCGATGGTCGGTCAACGACGGCTTGATTCGCGTCTCGGCGCAGACCAAGGCCGCGCTGGCCTCGCAGCGCCTCGCCGTGCGGCCGTACTCGCTCTCGGCGCTGCAGCGCTTCAGCGCGTGCCCGTATCAATTCGTCCTCGCCGCGATCTATCGCCTGCAGCCGCTCGATCAGCCGCAGTCGCTCCAGCGGATGGATCCGCTGACGCGCGGCAGCATCTTCCACGACATCCAGGCGCGTTTCTTTCGCGCGCTGGCCGGGCGACATCTGCTGCCTGTGACCGCGGCGAACCTCAACGACGCGCGACCGGTGCTCGAGGAGGTGTTCGATGCGGTCATCGCCCGCGAGCACGACGAGCTGGCGCCAGCCGTCGAACGTGTCTGGGAAGGCGAGGTGGCGTCGATCCGCCGCGATCTGCAGGCCTGGCTGCACTACCTCGCCCGTGACGGCGCCGAGTGGGAGCCGAAGTATTTCGAGTTCGCGTTTGGTACGGTGCCGGGCGAGCGCGACGCCGCGAGCCTGCGCGAGGACGTGATACTCGAATCGGGTTTCAAACTGCGCGGCGCCGTCGATCTCATCGAAGAGCACCGCCAGACGAAGCTCCTGCGCGTGACGGACCACAAGACGGGGCGCAGGCCGGATCGCATCGAGAAGTCGATCATCGGCGGCGGCGCGATCCTGCAGCCGGTGCTCTACGCCGTCGCCGTGCAAACGGCGCTCGACCGCCTCGTCCATCACGGCCGGCTGTTCTACTGCACGTCGGCCGGGAGCTTTACCGAACACAGCATCCCCCTCACCGAGAGCACGCGCGCCTCGGGCCTCGAGGTACTCCACGTGATCGACCGCGCGATCGAGAAGGGGTTCCTGGCGGCGTCACCTGCACCCGATGCGTGCGACCGGTGCGACTTCCGGCCCGTCTGCGGATCGGACGTCGGCAGGCGCGTCGCGCGGAAGCCGCAGGATCCGCTTGGCGACCTGCGCGAGATCAGGAGCCGGCCATGAGCCTCGCGCTCACGCGCACGGACGAGGAATCCCGCCGACTGATTCGCGACGCCGTCGACGACACGCTCGTCGTCGAAGCCGCCGCCGGCACCGGCAAGACCACCGAACTGGTCAACCGCATCATCCGCGTCCTGGGGGAAGGGCGAGCCGGCGTGCGTGACATCGTCGCGGTGACCTTTACCGAGAAGGCGGCCGGCGAGTTGAAGCTGCGCCTCCGGCAGAAGCTCGAGGAGGAGCGTCGCAAGGAGACAAGTCCTGCGGTGGCGAGTCGCCTCGCAGACGCCGTGCAAAACCTCGAGGAGGCGCACATCAGCACGATTCACGGTTTTTGCGCCGACCTGCTGCGCGAGCGGCCGGTGGAGGCGCGCATCGATCCGCTTTTTCGCGTGTTGACCGAGGGGCAGGCGCAACGCCTCTTCAAAGAAGCATTCGACGCCTGGTTCCAGGAGCAGCTCGAGGATCCGCCGGAAGGGGTCCGCCGATCGCTGCGGCGGGCGAGCCGTTCGTTCCGGCCAGGCGATGTCGACGAGGACGGCCCGATCGAACGGCTGCGCCGCGCCGGTTTCGAGCTGGTCGAGTGGCGCGACTTCAGTGGCTCGTGGACGCGGCCCGCCTTCGATCGCGCGGCGCCGATCGCGCGCCTGATCGAGCTCGTGCATGCCCTGGCCGATCTCTCGGAAGGGCCTTCGTACGTCAGCGACAACCTGTGTCTCGACACCGAGCCGGTCAGGCGCATCAGCCGCGACCTGCGGCGGGACGAGATGCCCGATCTCGACACGCTCGAATCGCTGTTCATCGAGCTGCGGCGCAACCGCGACTTCAAGCGCGCCCGCAAGGGAAGCGGTCCGACCTACCGGAAGGGCGCCACCCGCGCGCAGGTGCTCGCGGCGCGTGACGAGCTGTTCGAGGCGCTCAACGACTTCCAGCTCCGCGCCGACGCCGACCTTGCGGCGTTGCTTCACACCGAACTGCGCGGGTGCGTCGATCGCTACGCCCAGCTCAAGGCGCGGGAGGGTGCGCTCGATTTCCTGGACCTGCTCCTGCGCGCCCGCGATCTGGTGCATGACGATGGGGTGGTGCGGCGGCATTTCCAGACGAGGTTCACGCGTATTTTCGTCGACGAGTTTCAGGATACCGATCCGCTCCAGGCGGAGCTGCTCCTGCTGTTGTCGTCGGCCGATCCCGGGGAGACGCGGTGGCAGCATGTCGTCCCCGTGCCGGGAAAGCTCTTCGTCGTCGGCGACCCGAAACAGTCGATCTACCGGTTTCGCCGGGCCGACGTCGATATCTATGCGCGTGTCTGCGACCTGCTGACTGCGGCCGGAGGCGTGCGCGTCGAGCTGCGCAGGAGCTTCCGCAGCGTGCCCAACATCCAGCACGCCGTGAATGCGGCCTTCGAGCCGGTGATGAACGGCGACGTCGAAGGGCGGCAGGCGCACTACGTACCGCTCGAGCGGTCGCGGGACGATTGCCCCGAGCAGCCGTCGATCGTGGCGCTGCCGGTCCCCGAGCCGTACGGCTACCGATGGATCACCGCACGCGAGATCGAGCGCTCGTTGCCGGACGCCGTCGGCGCGTACATCGACTGGCTCGTCAACCAGAGCGGCTGGACGGTGACCGAGCGGCGGCAACCGGGTCTCCGCGTGCCGCTGCAGGCTCGCCATATCTGCATCCTGTTCCGGCGCTTTGTCAGCTACGGCGAGGACATCACGCGCGGTTACGTCGAGGCGCTCGAGGCGCGCGGCGTGAAACACCTGCTCGTCGGCGGCAAGGCGTTTCACAACCGCGACGAGATCGAAACGCTGCGCGCCGCGCTGATGGCGATCGAGTGGCCTGACGACCAGTTGTCGGTGTTTGCCACGCTGCGTGGTGCGCTCTTCGGCATCGGCGACGAGGAGCTGCTCGAATACCACCACCTCGGCGGCCGCTTTCATCCGTTCCGCGTGCCGGAGACGCTGCCGTCGCATTTGTCACCCGTGCGCGAAGCGCTCGCGCTCATCGCCTCGCTTCACAAGCAGAGAAACCGCCGCGCCGTCGCCGATACGATTTCGGCGCTGCTCGACGCCACTCGCGCGCACGTCGGCCTGGTGCTGCGTCCCGGCGGGGAACAGGCGCTTGCCAACGTGCTGCACGTCGCGGAGCTCGCGCGGCAGTACGAGCTCGACGGAGGGATGTCGTTCCGCGGCTTCGTCGAGACACTCCACGCCGAAGCGTCGCGAGGCCACGCGGCCGAGGCGCCGATCCTCGAGGAGGGGAGCGACGGCGTGCGGCTGATGACCGTGCACAAGGCGAAGGGGCTGGAGTTTCCGGTGGTCATCCTCGCTGACATCACCGCGCGGCTGACGCCCTTCGAGGCTGGACGCCACATCGACAATGACCGGCAGCTCTGCGCGCTGCGGATCGGCGGGTGGTCGCCGCACGACCTCAACGAGAACCGGCATACCGAGCTCCTGCGCGAGCAGCGGGAAGGGGAGCGCGTCGCCTACGTCGCCGCCACCCGTGCGCGAGACCTGCTCGTCGTTCCCGCCATCGGCGACGCGCCGTACACCGACGGGTGGGTGGCGCCGCTCAACGCGGCGATCTATCCCGCCGAGGATGCGCGTCGCGTGCAGGCCGACGCGCGCGGCTGCCCGGCGTTCAAGAGCAAGGACTCCGTGCTGATGCGCCCCGACGGCGATCCCTTCACGAGCCTGACCGTGTGTCCTGGCCAGCACCAGTTCGGGTCTGGCGATGCTGCCTACTCTGTGGCCTGGTGGTCGCCAGAGCCCGGCATTCTCTCGCTTGGAGCGGAGGCCTCATTTGGCCTGCGCCGCGATGACTTGATCGTGAAGGATGTCGCACCGGACCTGCTCAAGGCTCACCTTCAGGCCTACCGGGAGTGGCGGGTCGAGCGGGATGCGGCGGTGGAAGCAGCGTCGGTGCCCTCGATTCGACTCCTGACCGTAACCGAGGCGGCGGCGAGCAGCGAGCCGATGCCCGGCGAGACCATCCACGTCGCTATCGAAACGGTGGAGGGCGAGACCGAACGGCCCGGAGGCGCGAGGTTCGGTTCGCTCGTGCACGCGCTGTTGGCTGACGTACCTCTCTCGCCTGACGGGTCAGACCACGAGCTGCTGTTGAAGCTTGCGGCTGCTCACGGACGCGTCCTAGGTGCTGAACCGGCGGAGGTGGTGGCGGCGCGCGAGGCGGTGACGCGGGTGCTCTCGCATCCGGCCATTCGTGCCGCGGCCGATGCCGAGCGACGCGGCGTGTGCTACCGCGAGGTGCCGATGACCTGGAGACTCGACAGCGGTGCGCTGGTGGAAGGCACGGTCGATTTGGCGTATGCGAGCGGGGAGGAGATGGTGGTCGTCGACTTCAAAACCGACCGCGAGCTCGAGGGAGCGCTCGATCGCTACCGCCGACAGATTCAGATCTACGCTGCGGCGATTGCCGCGGCCACCGGCCGCCCCACGCGCGCCATCCTGATCAAGGTGTGAGTGCCCTGATGCGCCGATCCAGGTCGGCGATCGCCTGTTCCAGCATCGCGCGGTGAGCCGACGCACACGCGGTCTGGAGGTCGGCCTGCGCGCGTGCCCGCGCGAGCTGCAGCGTCATCCGTTCGCTGCGCCGCGCCGCTTCAGCGGCGCTGATCGGCGCCGCAGGCTTCTTGTCAGTCGCAGCGGCTTCCTGCTGCGCCTCGACTGCCTTGCTTTCCCAGCCTCTCGCCATCGTGCTGATCGGAGCTTATCACCGCGTCGAGACACGCCCCGATCAATGGATGAGCCTCTCTCACCTCCAGGCCTGGCGATCCTGCTGTTCCTGGCCGCCGCCGCCGGCGGCTTCTGGATGGTGTGGCCTATCCGGCGTGAGCCACCGCGCGTTCGGCCGGTGCCACCGCCATCAGATCCGCGTGCGCCTGCACGTGCTGCTGGGTGATCGCCTCGGCTGCCGCGACGGCCGCCGCGTCGCCCGCGCGGTAGACCGCGTTGGCTTCGACGAGCTCTTTTTGACTGGTCGGAGTCGATTCCGGACTGTCGTAAATCGCGGTGACGGGGCAGGCGGGCACGCAGGCGCCGCAGTCGATGCACTCTTCCGGGTGAATATAGAGCATCGTCGTGGCGGCAAACTCCGGCTCGTCCTTGCGCGGGTGGATGCAGTCCACCGGGCAAACATCGACGCAGGCCGTGTCCTTGGTACCAATACAGGGGTCGGTGATGATGAAAGGCATCACGTTGAGCTTACACAAAAACGCTCATTTGATGAAGTGCGCAAGATACTGCGAGGTCCCGGACATGAAGAATCGCGGCCATTCCCCCGCCACCTTGTCGCTGCCCGAGCCGTCCTGCATGCCGATCACCTGGGGATACCACTTGCCGCCGTTCAGGATCTTTACGGGTGCCGACCAGAGCCGCGGGTTGGCGATATCGGTGGCAAACGAGACGTAGATGCCTTCCTGCGTGAAGTTGTCGTCTTTCGCATGATTGAGCAGCATCACGTACTGCTGCAGGTGCGTATTCCAGTGGACCGATGGCCCCCAGAACGCGTCGACGACCGAGTCTTCGTCATGCCACGAGTCTCTCGCCGGAAAGATCGGTCCCGCGGCAGGATAGATGAAGCGTTGCATGCCGTTGCTGAGATTCAACGCGTTGACCGCGACCCAGATGCCGTCGCGCCAGAGCATCATCTTGCCCGCCGGCTCGTCGCGATCGGCCCACGCCAGGCGCGCCACCGCGACGCCTTGCAGCCGCTCGGCGCTGAGATACGTGGAATAGAAGAAATAGAGGTCCTGGGAATCCCGGCCCAACTGGACGCTGAAGTCTCCGACGCCGCCCACGAAGTACTTGTTCGTCGTCGTGCAGTCGTAGGTGCGCGGGGGCGCCTCGAGGATGATGCCGAGCGGCTCCCAGGTGCGGCCGCGATCGGTCGAGCGCGCCGCGCCCATCCGAGGGATGACCTTCTGCTCATTGCCGCACACGCGCGCCGGATTCTCGTTGTGGTAATACCCGTACCACGTGCCGCCCGCGTCGGCGACGACCGCTTCCATCCAGACGCCGCCGCCGGGCCACGGCTCGACGATGGCCGGGGCGGCCTTGCCGAGCGTCAGCAACTCGCGTCCCGAGGCGGTGCTCGGCATGCCTGACATCGACGTCATCACGAACAGCGTCTGCCGTCCGTTGACGCGGTCCCAGAGGGCCGGACTGTTGCTGTCGACTTGGCCGGTCAGCTCGATCTTCTGGGCCGCGACCAGCTCGACCCGGGGCTGGCGCGTCACCTCGGCGCGGTTCTGGCCGTCGAGTGCCATAGGCCGCATGAAGAGTGCGGCGCCGGCGGCGATCGCGGCGAGGACTCGAATCGACGGAGGGACGCTTGCGATCATGAAGCGCTCATATGGCCAATAACACCGACAAGATCCAGGGCGGTCTGACCGAGGCCGAAAAGCGGGCGAACCTCGTTCGCCTCGCGTTTGGTGGCAGCGAGGAGCGCTTCAATGACTTTCTCCGCATCATCCGGGAGGAGATTCCTGACGGCACCGCCGTCGTGCTGCGGGGGAGCGCCGTCACGGGAAAACGGTGGCGGGACGGCGCCGCGTTCGACGCCGACGGCGCCGGCACGAGCGACCTCGATCTGACGCTCGTCGGCGTCGAGGTGATTGGGCTCTTCAAGGTGCACGGTTTTTTTGTCCCGGGCGTTCACTCGCGTCCTGTCTCCGATGACGATCTCGACATCGCGCCGGGCCTGATCCCGTTGAGAGAGACGCTCATGGTGATGACCGGGCGGCCGGTCAACATCCAGGCGTCGCGGGAACTGGTGATGCATGTGCGCGGCCACCTGCTTGATCAACCCTACCTGACGCTCATCGAGAGGCCGGATCGGACGTGATCCTGCGACTGCTGTCGTACAACATCCGCGACGGCGGGGCCCGCCGGGAGGCCGAGCTCGCTGCCGTGATCAGGAATACGTCGCCCGACCTCGTGGTATTTCAGGAGGCCAGCAAGCCGGGGGTGATCCAGACGCTGGCCGCCGAGACCGGGATGACGCAATACGGGTCGCGCTCCGGGGATTCGCTGGGATTCATGAGCCGCATCCCGGTCACGCGGTTCGAGTGGCATCGCCCACGCGTCTCGCGCCACGCCTTTCTCGAGATCGTGCTGGCGGGAACGCCGTGGCGGGTGTTTGGCGTCCATCTGAGCGCCGTGCACGCGGCCTGGACCGAGCACCGGCGCATGTATGAGCTGGGCGCGCTGCTCCAGGAGATCCGGCGCGAACAACCCGGGCCGCACGCGCTGGTGGGCGACTTCAACACCCTGGCGCCGGGCGAGTTCCTGGACATTCGCAGGCTGCCTCACCGCCTTCGCGCGCTCGTCTGGTTGAGCGGGGGTAAGGTGCGCTGGCGGACGATCCAGGCGGTGCTGGATGCGGGGTACGTCGACGTCTTCCGGCAGTTGCATCCCGATCTGGTTGGCAACAGCTTTCCCACGTGGGACCCGCACGTTCGCCTCGACTATCTCTTCGTCCCCGCGAACTACCTCAGCAGTGCCCGCGCGTGCGACGTCGTCATGGACGGGGAGACGGGTGAGGCGTCGGATCACCTTCCGCTGGCTGCGGAGCTCGAGGTCTAAGACATAATCCGCTGGCAACGGGCCACGGAGACACGGAGAAAAATTTGGCTCGTCTCCGTGTCTCTGAGTCTCTGTGGCTCGTGAAACACAAAGGAGACCGTAGATGAAGCGCATCCTGAAGATCGTCGGACTCGTCGTCCTGCTCATCGTCGTCGGCGTCGGGGCGCTCGTCGCCGTCACGTTCATGGGCCGCAAGGCGA
>CAMCNL010000143.1 GCA_945876205.1 Candidatus Sulfopaludibacter sp. SbA3 | reverse complement strand
CCTCCTCGTGGTTCCCGTGCACGCGGAAATCATCGAGCAGGTGCTGGTCAAAGTGAACGGCGACATCCTCACCAAGACCGAATTCGAGCAGCGCCAGGTCGCCATCCTCAGGTCGCGGCCGGAGCTGGCCAACGTATCGCCTGAGAGCGAGGCGCTGCAGAAGGCGGTCGCCGACGTCACTCCCGGGCTGATCCTCGAAGCCGTCGACGAGCTGCTGCTGATCCAGCGCGGCCGCGAGCTCGGCATGGCGATGGGCGATGAGCAGTTCAAGAGCATCATCGAGAACATCAAGAAGCAGAACAATCTCGAGGATGAGGCACGCTTCGAAGCGGCCCTCAAGCAGGAAGGCATGACCATGGCCGACCTGCGGCGGAATCTCGAGAAGCAGATGTTCGTGTCGCAGGTGCAGCAGCGCGACATCGCCGACAAGATCAGCGTCACCGAAGAAGAGTCGAAGACGTATTACGAGGCTCACAGGAGCGAGTTCACGACACCTGCGCAGATCACGCTTCGAGAGATCTCGGTCGACGTGCCGGTGGGAGAAAAGGGCGTGAACGTCGCCCAGGACGACGACGCCAAGGCCAAGGCGGAGGAGAGCCGCAAGCGGCTCCTCGCCGGTGAACCTTTTGCCCGGCTCGCGGCCGAAGTATCTGACTCGCCGTCGAAGGCCAACGGTGGCTTGATTGGACCCGTGAGTCACGAAGAGTTGAACCCCGCGCTCCAGGCGCTGGTGGACAAGATGAAGGTGGGCGATATCACCGAGGTCATACGCACGACCCGGGGCTACCAGATTCTCAAGCTCGAATCGCGCACCGACACGCAGATCCGGACGTTCGAAGAGGCGCGCGACGACATCAGCAACAAGGTGGGCGAGACGAAGATCCAGGGCGAGCGCCTGAAGTACCTCGACAAGCTGCGCACCCAGGCGACGATTACGTTTCGCAACGACGAGTTGAAGAAGGCGTACGAGCAGGCGCTGGCCGCCCGGCAGAAGGCCCAGGTTGGATGAGTGAGGTTCACTGGTACGCGCTCTGGACGCGCTCGCGTCACGAGCAGGTCGTCAGGGAACAGCTCGAGCAGAAGCAGATAGAAGCGTTTCTTCCCACGGTCACGAAGTGGAGCCGCTGGAAGGATCGCAAGAAGAAGATCGACTGGCCGCTCTTTCCCGGGTACTGCTTCGCGCGGTTCGACGCGAAAGAGCGCCTGCCGATCCTCAAGTGCGTCGGCGTGGTGAACATCATCTCGTTCGATGGAGAGCCGGCGCCGATCCCGGAACACGAGATCCACGGCATCCGCCAGCTGGTCGACAGCGATCTGGCCTACGATCCATGCCCGCTCATCAAAGAAGGCGCGATGGTCGAAGTGATGCACGGGCCGCTGCGCGGCGTCATCGGACGCCTGGTGCGGAAAGACAACGAGAAGGCCCGGCTGGTGCTGTCGGTCGATTTGATCGGCCAGGCGGTCAGCGTCCAGGTCGACGCCGGCGACGTGCGTCCCTACTAAATGAAAATCGGCAACATCTCTCTCTCCTCGCCCTTCGTCGTCGCCCCGATGGCCGGGATGACCGACACGGCCTTCCGTCGCCTGGTGAAACGCCAGGGCGGCTGCGGGCTCGTTGTGACGGAGATGGTGTCGTCGGAAGGCCTGGTGCGCGGCATCGACCGCACCCTCGAGTACGCGGAATACACCGAGGAGGAGCGTCCCGTCTCGATCCAGATTTTCGGCGGCGATCCTGCGAAGATGGCCGCGGCGGCGCAGGTGGTCGAAGCGATGGGCGCCGATATCGTCGACGTCAACATGGGATGCCCGGTGCCCAAGATCGCGAAGCACGACGCCGGGTGCAGCCTGATGCGCCAGCCCAGCCACGCGGCCGAGGTGATCAGCGCGATGACCAGGGCGGTGAAGATCCCGGTGACCGTGAAGATGCGCGCCGGCTGGAGCGACAGCACTCGCAACGCCCCCGAGCTCGCGCGGATGGTAGAGGACGCGGGAGCCGCGGCGGTGACCATTCATGGCCGCACGGCGGAACAGTCTTACAGCGGATTCGCCGACTGGGACCTCGTGGCTCGGGTGGCGGAGAACCTGCGCATCCCCGTGCTCGGGAGCGGCGACTGCCTCGAGCCTGAGCACGTGATCAACCGGCTGAGCTACACAGGCGACGGCGCCGCCAAGCCCATTTCAGGCGTGCTCGTCGGCCGCGGCGTCCTGCGCAATCCGTGGATCCTGGCGCAAGCCGCCGATATCGCCGCGGGCCGCCCGCCGCGCGAGGTCACGCTGAGTGAACGCGGCCGGTTTCTGCTCGAGTACATCGAGATGCTGCTCGACGAACGCGTCGGAGAAGCCGATGGCTTTCGGCACGTGGCGTCGGATCTTTCCCCTTCCCCCTTCCCCCCGCCCCCTGCCAAAGGTAGAGAGCGCTGGGTCATCAACAAGCTGCGAGCGCTCTGTGCCTGGTATTCGAAGGGGCAGGACAATGGGTCGCACCTGCGCGTTCGCATCAACACGGCGTCGAGCATCAGCGAGCTGCGCGACATCGTCAACGAGTTCTTCTTCGCCTCGTCACCGGCAGCCATCTCATGAGCGAAAAGGTCGCCGATCTGTTTCGGCAGGTCGCGAGCAATATGTCGCGCGTCGCCGACAGTGCCTACGTCGAAGCCGTCGACCGTGCGACCGAGCTTCTTCACGACAGCTTTGCCGCCGGTCGCAAGCTGCTGGTCTTTGGTAATGGCGGCTCCTCGGCCGACGCGCAGCACCTGACTGCGGAGTTGGTTGGCCGTTTTGCTCTCGACCGGAAGCCGCTCCCTGCAATCGCTCTCACGACCAACCAGGCGATTCTCACCGCGTGGAGCAACGATCAATCGTTCGCGGATGTTTTTGCCCGGCAGATCGACGCGCTGGGCGCACCGGGCGACGTGGCGTGGGGCATCTCGACAAGCGGCACGTCACCGAACGTCGTCAACGGCCTTCGCCGCGCCCGCGAGCGCGGACTGCGGACAATCGGCATGACGGGAAAGGGCGGGGACTTGGCGGACCTGTGTGACGTGCTCCTGGCGGTGCCGCTCGATTCTACGGCGCGCATCCAGGAAGTCCACCTCGTCACGTATCACAGCATCTGCGCCGCCATTGAAAGCCGGCTCGTCGGGCGGTGACCTCGCGTGGGGTTTCGGCTGGCAGCGCCGGATCAGGCGCCGCCTCGGCGTTCGAGCAACGTGGCGACGCCGTCCGCGCCGGTCGTCATTTCGAAGTCATAGACGAGCCCCGCCTCGATCGACTCGAAGAATCGCCGGCCCACCTCTTCGTGCGAGGGGTGCTCCAGATATCCCTTGAGCCCCGCCACATCATCAAACTCAATGACCGCTGCGTAGTCGTAGTTCTCCGCCATCAGCTGTTCGTAATCGCGGCCGATGGTGATCCGTTTGCCGACCTGCGCGCGACGGACGAAGGGGATGTCGTTGAGCGCGCGCTCGAAGGCATCTCCGAGCGCACGAGCCTCGTCCGCGGACAGCCCTGCCCGCGGACGGAAGAGCAGGACGTGTGCGATCACCGCCGCCCCCCGCCGCCTCCGCCGCTGCGCGGCGGCTTCGGCCCGCGTGGCCGGTCATCGCGTCGCCCCGGTGGCCTGCCCGGACCTGCGCCGCCCCCGCCCCGCCACGGCTTCGGTGCGTCAGGACCGCTGTCGCGATCCCGTGGCGGCGCGTCGCGGTTGAAGGGCGGACGAGCCTTCAAGGGCGGACGAGCTTTGAACGGTGGCCGCGCCTTGAAGGGTGCACGACCTGCCGGCGGTACATCACGTCTCAGTGGATCGCCGTGCGGCTTCTCTCGAGGAGGGCGATCTTGCCACTCGCGCTTCGCCTGCGGCGGGCGGTCTTTCCAGTCACGCTTTTCCCGGGTGTCACGCGTGTCTGGCTTGTAGGGCGCGCGAGCTTGAAAGGGACGTCCCGTCGGAGAAGGGCTCGCCGGCGGCTTGTTTCCGGGCGTCTCGGCGCGTGCTGAACGCTCCTTGCGATCGAAGCGCTCCTGCCGCCGGTCCTGGTTGCCTTTCTTCTTCGCATCCTTGAACTTCTGACGCGGATCGCGATGCTCGCCGCCCGGCCGCCAGTCGCGTCCGCGCCGCTCGCGTGGTGGTCCCGGCGGGCGATCGCCCAGGGGAGCACGGTGACCTTCCGGTGGCCGCCGCCGCGCTTCGGTGTCTTCGCGGGCGGCCTCCGGCGATTCCCAGATCTTCCCCCGCGCAAACCATTTCATCTCCGCGTCGGGATGCTTCTCCAGCAGGCGCTTGAAGGTCGGCATCAGATCATCGCGCTCCGCCGCGCGAAATGCCGTCGGCAAGCCGCCCGCGATGATGGTCCAGTACGAGTAGCGAGGTGGCATTAGGTGTCGGCTCCGATGCGTTTCAGTTTTTCAACCAGCGTCGTCCGCTTGATGCGGAGCAGATCGGCCGCCCTGTTGCGGTTGCCCTGCGTGCGATCGAGCGCGCGGTAGATGAGGTCGCGTTCGATGTTCGCGAGATACGTAGGCATGTCGAGTCCGTCTTCGGGAAAATCTACGAAGGGCGTCGAGGTGGCCTGCGGCGTGGCCTGCACTTCTGGCGGCAGGTCCTGGGTCGTAATTTCCGGACGCCCGCCCGACAACGCGACCGCGCGCTCGATCGCGTTCTCGAGCTGCCGGACGTTGCCCGGCCACGGATACGCCATCAGCGCCCGCATGGCACCCTGCGAGAAGTGGAGCGGGGTCTCCGGCGCGAACTTCTCGAAAAAATGCTTGGCAAGCAGCGGAATGTCGTCCCGGCGATCGCGCAGTGGCGGCAGCTTGATCGGGATGACGTTCAGGCGGTAATAGAGATCTTCGCGAAACGTGCCCTCCGCGACCATGCGCGCCAGGTCAGAGTTCGTGGCGGCGATCACGCGCACGTCGACCTTGATCGTCTGGTTGTCGCCGACGCGTTCGAACTCGCGTTCCTGGAGCGCCCGCAGCAATTTCATCTGCAAGCCGACGCTCATCGTCCCCACTTCGTCGAGGAAGAGCGTGCCCTTGTGCGCCTGCTCGAAGCGTCCCTGCCGCGTGCCCACCGCGCCGGTGAACGCGCCCCGCACATGCCCGAACAGCTCCGCCTCGAGCAGCGTCTCCGGGATCGCGCTGCAATTGAGCGCCACGAATCGGTGCGCGCGGCGCGGACTGTTGTGGTGAATCGCGCGGGCGACGACTTCTTTGCCGGTCCCCGTTTCTCCTCTGACCAGGATGGTGCTGCTGGAGCGTGCCACCGTCTCCAGCATCTGAAAGAGCGCTTTCATCGGCAAGCTCTTGCCGATGATGCCGCCAAACTGATGGCGCTCCTCGAGCTGCGACCGCAAGTACGCGTTCTCCGCGGTCAGCCGCCGCTGCTCCATGGCCTTGTGGAGCACGTGCATCAGCTCGTCGAACTGAAATGGCTTGGCAATGAAGTCAGAGGCGCCCAGCTTCATCGTTTCCACGGCGTCCTTCATCGTCCCGTCGCCTGTGATGACGATGGCCACGATGCTCGGATAGCGCGCGACCGCGGCCTCGATCACGCGCCGCCCATCAATCCCGGGCATTCGCAAGTCCGTGATGATGATGTCGAACGCGAACTGCTCGAGCAGCTCCAGTGCCTTTTCACCGCTATCCGCCTCGACGACTTCGAAGCCGCGTTCCCCCAGCCGTTCGGCGTACAGCCGCCGAAAGGCGGGCTCGTCGTCTACGAAGAGGAGGTGGGGATTACCCTCAGCCAAGGTGCCAATATCTTGACACAGCGCAAGACCTAACGGTTGGCGGGCACGAGCCGATACCCACTTTGTAAGCAGGTCGGGCACAGGACGGGTTCTGTTTCCTGGTTCCTGATTCCTGGTTCCCTTGAGGCTCGAGGCCTAAAAACATATGGACCGACAGACGCTGTCGATCATGAAAGCATGCGAGGCGGTCGGCGTGAGCCGCCGCACGATTTACAACTGGATTTCCGCCGGCAAGGTGGAATACGTCCGCACGGCGGGCGGCTCGATCAGGATTTTTGCCGACACGCTCTGGCGTGACGGCGCGAAAGAAACCGGCTATCACGCCGGGGTAATGACCGAAACAGCAGGACGGCCCGCGTGAACCTTTCGTCGCACCACATGCAACATGAAATTGGGGCCGACGCCCTGCAGATGAACCCGGATTTGCGCCTGCTGTTTCACCAGTTGAACAATCAGCTGGGCATCGTGCTGGCGCACGCCGAGCTGCTCGAAGCCAAGGCGATTGACGACATCAGTCGCGCCCGCGCCGCCCAGGTGGTGTCGAGCGTGCTCGACGCGATGGGCACCGCGCGCGAAATACGTCGCCGCTCAGAGCCTACTGGCGTCTGACGTACGAATTCAGCACAGCCGTCCCACCTCAGCACGACTCTGTTACGTTCGTAGAACACGGTCGAATTTTGTAAGTTATCCCGTCAAGTATTTGGCGAGTCAGCCCGTCAATATCGCCATATTATTGGCGTTTTGGGCATGGTGGCCGCCCGACCGTTCTGGGTTATCCGCGATTTCGATCTTCCATAAACCACAGGCTGAATGGTCATTAGCGGCCATTCCCACCCTTCTCGACACCCGATGACAGAACGGGCACTTCCGTGTGGTACCCGAGTTGCCCTACTAGGTCCCGGAGGTCACGTTCATGCGCCCCCCTTACGCCACAGAAAATCCGCGAGTCGTAGCAGGAATTCCGTTCGTCGAGCAGCTTGCCCGCCGCGTGGCGGCGACGATGCCCCACTCAATCGACATCGGCGATCTCGTCCAGGACGGGGTCATTGGGTTGATCGACGCAGCGCAGCGCTTCGACGAAGGCCGCGGCATCAAGTTCGAGACATTTGCGGAGCGGCGCGTGCGTGGCGCCATGATCGACGCGCTCCGGAAAGATGCGTGGCCCCGCGGCGTGCGCCGCCAGCGGCGAGAAATCGAAGCCGCCCGCGAGGAGCTCCGCCGTGAGCACGGCTGCGAGCCGTCACTGGCGGATCTGGCCGCGAAGATCGGTTCTGACGAGAAGCGGCTCGGCCGCACCATCGTTCGGATCCACACGATCGAATCGACGTCGCCGCTCGCATCGAGCGACAACCACGACGAGTCGACGTTGCCGGCCTCGCTCCTTCCCTCCGAGCCCGAGCAGCCCGACTCCGCATACGAGAAGTCCGAGACCAAAGATCGCGTGCGTGCCGCGATTGCGTCGCTGCCGCCCCGTGAGCAAAAGGTCATCGGTCTCTACTATTACGGCGAAGCGACCATGAAGCAGATTGGCGCCGAGATTGGCGTCAACGAATCGCGCGTCTCGCAGCTGCATGCGCGTGCAATCCGGCGTCTTCGTGATGCGCTCGAGATGATGGTGCCCGCAGCGGACGTCGCGGTCGTCATGCGCAGCGCGATTCTCTCGTTCCAGCAGAAGCCGAAGATGGCGAAGGCGACGCTGGACAGCCGCGGCTGGACCTCGAGCGGTGGCGAGGCGAGCAACGGCGTGACGAAGCCGGGCGTGATCGTGACCTTGCACCCCACCGCGCAGGCGTGCGCGGCAGGGACCCCGCCCTACGCGAGCGTTTCGCGCACGGCCCGCAGCAAGTCCGCGAGCCTGAACGGTTTGGCGAGCCAGCGGCAGCCGCTGTCTTCGAGGAAGCGCTCCGCGTCGGTGCCGGCGACGTCGCCGGTGACGAAGATGACGCGCCGCGCCAGCGCGGGCGTCGCGGCCGAAATGGCGCGATAAAGCGTCATCCCGTCGACGCGCGGCATCTTCAGGTCGCAGACGACGACGTCGTACATCTTCTTTCGCACGCGGGCGAGGGCTTCCTGGCCGTCGCCCGCGTGATCCACTTTCAATCCCGCATCGCTGAGCGCCTCAACCACGGCCGCGGCCAGGGCGCGCTCGTCTTCCACGACCAGCACCGAGGCGCCGCGCACGGCTTCCATGGACGGTGCGGAGGCTCTCGGCGCCTTCACGGTGAGGCCAATGCCGCTCACCGGCAACTCCACGATAAACGACGCGCCGCGGCCAGACCCTTCCACGCGGATCCGCCCGCCGTGCTCCTGCACGATGGCGTACGCCACGGTCAGCCCGAGACCGGTGCCTTTGCCCACTTCCTTCGTCGTGAAAAACGGATCGAAGATCTTCGTCTTGACGTCGCTCGGCACGCCGGGGCCGTCGTCGCTGACCTCGAGCACGACCGCCTCGTGATCCGCGTCGTGCCACGTGCGCACGACCAGCGACCCGCGGCCGTTGGCCGCCAGCATCGCCTGTTCGGCGTTGATCACCAGGTTCAGGAGCACCTGCTGCACCTGGTGCGCGTCCGCAAACACCGCTGGGAGTCCGGCGGCAAGCGCCGTGACGACGGAGATGTTGGTGACCTTGTGCTCGTAGGCGCGAAGTGCGAGCGTCTCGGCGATCACCTCGTTGAACTCGATCATCGACCGCGTCGACTGGCGCTTCCTGGCGAACGTGAGCAGATTTCGAACGATGCGTGCGGCGCGTTCCGCCTCCGCGAGGATGACGTCGACGCCACGTCTCGAGGCGTCGTCCAGCTTCTTTGACGACAGGCGCTCGGCCCAGCTGAGGATCGTCGCCAGCGGGTTGTTCAGTTCGTGAGCGACGCCGGAGATGGTCTGACCCAGGGCAGCCATTTTCTCGGCCTGCAGGAGCTGCTGGTACAGATCGCGCGACTGGTCGTCGAGCTTCTTGCGCTCACTGACATTGCGCACGAGCGCCTCGACGCGCATGGCGCCGTCGCGCGTGGCCGACTCGGCGCGGGCGGTGACCTCGACCCAGAACGAAACACCGTCCATGCGGCGCATGCGCAGCAGGTGGTCGGTGACCGCGCCCTCGGTCTTCAGCAGGTCGATGAATGCGGCGCGGGCAGCGGGTTCGGCGAAGCGGGAGGGCGCAAACGGCGTGACGTCCGTCTCGGGGGTGTCAGCCGCGTAGCCGAAGATCAGCTTGAGATGCGGGTTGGCGGCGACGGTCGATCCACCCGCGTCATCGTCGTCGGGGCCGAGCGATCCGATGAAGACGCCCTCGTGGACCGCCTCGAACAACCGTGCGAACGCGTTCGCACGCTGGCCGCGCGCCGGAGGCGGGCTCGAGTCGCTCACGCGGAATCGCGCGTCATTTGGCCAATACTAGCCGATTGATCGCCTTGACACCATTGGGGGCGGCCAGTAGGCTGCGACCCATGCGGCTGGTCGGGCGTCACGATCTGTACTGGCTCGTCGTGGTCACCGTGGCGGTGTTTGCGATCTTCTCGCGTCCGCTCGGCGTCGCCCTGGATTACGCGCACGATCTCGACCAGGACCGCGGCCTTCAGCTGCTGCCAGGCCTCGTCATCCTGACGGGGGCCTTCGTCTTCCACCAGTTCCGCAAGCGTCATGAGATGCGCGCGACGACATCGGCCGCCGCCACCGAAGCGCGTCTCGCCACCGAGCGCGCCGTCGAGATGGAGAAGCTGGTGGCATTCGGCCAGGCGCTGGCGCGATCGCTCGACCGCGACTCGATTCGCTCGGCGGCCAGCGAGCATCTGCCGACGCTCGCGGGAGGCCGCGGCGCCTGGGCGATTCTTCGCACGCCCGGAGAAGCGGATCCGCTTGTCAGTGGTCCAACGGGAGATCTCCGCTTCCCGCTGATCGTCGCGGGCACGCAGGTCGGCGTGCTTGGCGTGGCACCCAACCCGCCGCTCACCGAGCATCAGCGAAGCATGCTGACAGCGGCGGCGGCGCTGCTGGCGGTGTCGCTCAAGAACGCCGAGCTCTTTCACGAAGTGCACGAGAACAGCGTCCGCGATTCGCTCACCGGCTGCTTCAATCGCAAGCACGCGTTGGAAGTGATGGACGGTGAGCTCCGGCGGTCGCGTCGATCGCAGATGCCGCTTTCGCTCGTGATATTCGATCTCGATTACTTCAAGGGGATCAACGACAAGTACGGACACCTGTGCGGCGACGCCGTGCTGGCAGCCGTCGGTCAGCGGATGAACGCGGTGCTGCGTGGCAGCGACCTGAAATGCCGGTACGGTGGCGAGGAGTTCCTGATCCTGCTCCCGGATACACCGCTGGTCGGCGCGCGCCGCGTGGCCGAGACCCTGCGGCGTGAGCTCGGCGAGCACCCCGTTCGCTGGAACGAAGAAGAGATCACTGTGACCGCCAGTTTCGGTCTGACCGCCGTCACGCCGGGGGAAGTCGAGGTCAACGCCATCATCGGCCGGGCCGACGCGGCGCTCTATCGTGCGAAAGAGAGCGGCCGCAACTGCGTCTGCACCGCTGAAGGACACGAAGCCGGCGCGATTGTCTGACCCACATACGCGGCAACCGGACCTCTAAGATAGGAAGGTGCGCGCCGCGTACCTCGCCTGGATCGCCGTCTGCCTGATCTGGGGTACTACGTACCTCGGCATCCGCATCGCGCTCGAAAGCATTCCGCCGGCGCTCGTCGGCGG
>CAMCNL010000142.1 GCA_945876205.1 Candidatus Sulfopaludibacter sp. SbA3 | reverse complement strand
GAAGTGTTCTATAACCAACGGCGGCGGCACTCATCGGCTGGTCGGATGAGCCCCGCGGCGTACGAACGCAAGATGACTCACGCAGCGTAACTAAACCGTCCACCGAATCGGATCAAGCACAGACACGACCGTCACCGGAGTGCGAAGTTCGTGTACAGCCAGTGACATGACGCGGGGAAAAAGGTTGAGTTCAGCCGACATGAGAACGTCAGGCTATCACGCGTTGCGCGTGTTCGAAGCTCGACCATAGCGCGGGAGAACGCCTAGGTGTACCACCGGGCGAGGCGCGCCGCGGAGACTCCGGAGAGATACAAGGCGACGATCACGCTGTTGCGCGCGCTGCGTCGAAACCAGCCGTCGCGCCTCCATCGCCGGGCGGACGTGCGAAGCGGTAGCGCCACCTCGGCCACACGCCCCGCGGCACCCAGCCGCCGAACGAATTCGACGTCTTCGAGCAATGGCAGATCGGCGAAGCCGCCCATCTCGTCGAACACCGCCCGCCGTACGAACAGCCCTTGATCTCCGTAGGGCAGCCGCATCACCCGCACTCTCCACCGCACAAGTGCTTCCACCACCCGCGCCTGCCACGCCCCATCGTCCAACGCGAACTCAAACCATCCGCCGATGGCGTCATTCGGAACGGCGGCCATCGCCTCTCGCCATCCCGCCGGGAGTTCCGAGTCGGCGTGCAGGAAGAGTAGCCACTTGCCGGTGGCCTCGCGCGCCCCGGCATTCATCTGCCGCGCGCGTCCGGGGGATGTGCGAATGACTCGGGTTCCGGGCCGCGTGCCGGCCACGCCGTCGAGCGCGACGTCTAATCCGCCGTCGACGATGACCACCTCGACCTGCGGATCAGGCGCAATTTGGCCGAGTAACCGTTCGGTCGCGTCTGCGTCGTTCAGCACGGGGATCACGACGGACAGTAAAAACGACCCTGATCCCTTCCCCCTATCCACTTCCCCCTATAATTAGCGCATGTTGATCAAAAAGGGCGGCGGCATTCCGTATTCGGAGATCACCCCGGAGTCGGTGTATATGCGGCGGCGCGAGTTCATCCAGGCGGCGTCAGGCGCAGCACTGGGCGTCGCGGCGGCCATCGCTTCGCCCTTGTCAACGCCGGTCAGCGCACAGGGCAATCTCGCCAAGCTGCCCAACGTGAAGAAGAGTCCGTTGAGCACGACGGAAAAGCCCAACAGCTACGAAGACGTCACGTCGTACAACAATTTCTACGAGTTCGGCCCGGAGAAGGAAGACCCCAAGGCCAACTCAGGAAAATTCAGCCCGCGGCCCTGGACGATTCGCGTCGAAGGGCTCGTCAAGACGCCGCAGTCCTACGATCTCGAGAGCTTCATCAAGCCGTACGCGCTCGAGGAGCGCATCTACCGGATGCGCTGCGTTGAAGCGTGGTCGGTCATCGTGCCGTGGGTCGGCATCCCGCTCGGCGACATCATCAAGACGCTGCAACCGCTGCCGAACGCCAAGTTCGTCGAGTTCACCACGCTCATGGATCCGACGCGGATGCCCGGACAGCGCATTCCGATCATTCGCTACCCCTACGTCGAGGGGCTGCGGCTGGACGAGGCGATGAATCCGCTGGCGATTCTTGCCGTCGGCCTGTATGGCGCGGTGCTGCCGAACCAGAATGGCGCGCCGATCCGGCTCGTCACGCCCTGGAAGTACGGCTTCAAGGGCATCAAGTCGATCGTCAAGATCCGCTTCACCGATACGCAGCCGGTCGGCACGTGGCAGATCTCGGCGCCGAGGGAATACGGCTTCTACGCCAACGTCAACCCGATGGTCGACCACCCGCGCTGGAGCCAGGCGACCGAGCGGCGCCTCGGTGAATTCCGCCGCCGCAAGACCGAGCCGTTCAATGGCTATGCCGACCAGGTGGCCTCGCTCTACTCAGGAATGGACCTCCGCAAAAACTATTGACGCCGATCGTTCTCCTCAAGCGACTGACCTTCTGCGCGGCGCTGATACCCGCCGCGCAGCTCGCGTACCGCGCCTACACGGGCGATCTCACCGCCAATCCGATCGAATACATCACCCACAAGACCGGCGACGCCGCCGTGATGCTGCTCGTCATCACGCTGGTGGTGACACCACTGCGCCGCCTCACGGCCTGGAACGAGCTCATACAGCTGCGGCGGATGCTCGGGCTCTTCGCGTTCTTCTACGCCTGCCTGCACCTGTTCACATGGGCGATCGTCGACAAATTCTTCGACGTCGAGACGATGGTCCAGGACGTGTTCGAGCGCCCCTTCATCACGATCGGGATGGTGACGTTCCTGCTGTTGCTGCCGCTGGCAATCACCTCCACCAAGGGGATGATCCGGCGTCTCGGACGGCGCTGGCAGCAGTTGCACCGCCTTGTCTATGTCGCCGCGACGACCGCGGTCATTCATTTCTGGTGGGGAGTGAAGGCCGACATCCGCGAGCCGCGGCTGTGGGCGCTGGCGCTCAGCGTGTTGTTCGGGTTCCGCCTATGGTGGATGTTGCGGGCGCGCGCGTTGTCGCGGTCCTGAGCCGGGCGCCCTCGTCAGGCGGCAAGACGAGACTCTTCGCGGCGCTCGGACGCGCGCCCGATCCGCAGCTGCTCGAATCGCTCCTCCTCGACACCCTCGACGGCGCAGCCGCGCCAGGCGTCACGCGTGTCGTCTCGGTCACCCCTGCAGCAGCGTGCGACGAAATTGCGTCGCTCATCCCTCCCGGCATCGGCGTGATGCCGCAATCCACCGGCGATCTCGGCGAGCGGATGCACAGCCTGTTCACCTCGCTCTTCGCGGCTGGTGCTCGTGCGGTCGTATTGATTGGATCGGACCTGCCGGCCATCACCCCATCGATTGTCGCGGCGGCATTCGAGAGGCTCGACCGCGATCTCGGCGCGCTCGTGCTGGGCCCTGCCGCCGATGGCGGCTACTACCTGATCGGCGCGACGCGGGTGCCGCCGGTCTTTGACCGCATCGAGTGGGGAAGCGACGCGGTGCTGGCGCAGACAAGGGCTGCGGCCGCGATTGCAGGACTTCGTGTGTCGCTGGTCAATCGGCTTGCCGACGTCGATACGCCTGATGCCCTCGAGCGCGTCGCGGAAGCGCTTCCCGCGTCGCGCACCGCCCGATGGGCAAGATGCCCGGGCTCAGGCGGTCTGGCGTGAGTTGGTGGTGGGTGGCTTCGCGCGACGAGGCGCGGGGGCGCCGATCTCTTTGAGGCGATCCATGGCCGAACGCTGCGTCCTCAGTTCACGTTCGAGGACGTCTGCTTTCTTGGCAAGATCGGCAAGCGGATCTTGACCGGCCGTTCTGGGTCGGCGAGCCATGGGAAGCCTCCGGTTGTTCTGAGGGTCGAGCGCGCCGATTATAGACCTGCGGCCGCGGACCGTAAAGGTCCCCGCCGCATGATGCCGTCAAAGAGTCAGTCTATGTCTTGCTGGCGGCGCCGAAGCTCGCGATCGCGTCGGCTTCAGACTCGAACGTGTCGAAGACGGTCAGGAGCTTGGTGACGACGAGCAGATCCTTGAGCCGCTTGGTGACGCTGAGCAGTTTGAGCGCGCCGCCGCGATTCTTCGTCGTGGCGTACGCCTGCACGAGCTCACCGAGCCCCGCGCTGTCGACATACGAGACGCCGCTCAGATCGAGCAGGATGTCTTTCTGGCCCTGTTGAATCAGACTCTGGACCTTGTCCTTGAGAAGGACATCGCCCCCCTTGTTCAACGTGATGTCACCCGTGACCTTGACGACGGTGACCTGTCCAACGATGCGTTGCTCGAGCTGCATGCTCCTCCTTCGGATCCGACTATACCTGTTTTATCCCTCGTAACGGACGATCACCAGCGTCACATCGTCGCTGGGCGTTGCGTCGCCGCAGAAGCTGTGAACATCGACCAGCAGGCCGTCAAGCAGCGCCTGCGGTGATTTCCCGCGATGCGTATTGACCGATGCGAGCAGCCGCTCGTCGGTGTACTCGTCGCCGGCTTCGTTGAACGCCTCGCTCACCCCGTCGCTGAACGCGATGATGACATCGCCAGGTGCGAGCATGACGGTGTCTTCTTCGTACGAGGCGTGCTCGAAGAGACCGAGCACCGTGCCGCCTGTCTCCAGTCGTCGCACCGTCGTCGGGCCGACCACGAAAGGCGCGTTATGCCCGGCATTTGAATAGGTCAGCGCCCCGTCGGGCGCGAGCATCCCGTAGAAGGCGGTGAGGAACCGGGCCTTGATGTTGCGCCGGAACAGGTTCACGTTGAGCCGCGTGACGAGCGGCGCGGGACGGGTCTGGTAGGTCGCCTCGGATCCAAAGCTGCCGAGCACGGCCGCGGCCAGCAGCGCCGCCGGCGCCCCTTTGCCCGCCACGTCGCCGAGGATGAATCCAAACTGGCCGCTCGGAAAGTCGACGTAGTCGAAGAAGTCGCCGCCCACCGATCGACACGGCACCGACGTGCCAGCCGTGCTGAAGAACCGGCCGCTGCGGTTCGACGCGGGCAGCAGCGACTGTTGAATCGCGGCGGCCACTGTGAGCTCCTGATCGAGCTTGGCGCGCTCGAGCGCTTCGCGATAGAGCCGCGCGTTCTCGATGGCGACGGCGGCTTCCATGCTGAGGGTCTCGAGCGCCGTGCGCGCCGAGTGCGACTTCAACGCGCCGCGCTCGCGGCTGTCGAGGTAGAGGACGCCGACAATCTTGTCCTCGCTCTTGTCTTCCGCCCGCTCGACGTAGCGGACCAGCCGCAGCGGCGCGCAGAGCACGTGGCGAATGCCGAGCGCCACCGTGCCGGTGTGCTGCGCCGCCAGTACTTCGTCCATCAGGTCTTCGACGATCATCTGCCTGCCGGTGTTGAAGACCGTCTCGGGGATCTTGCGGCTCGTCTCGAACGTCCGGCCCGACATCGTGACCTGGCCGCGCGCGCGCGCCAGCTTGAACTCGAGTTGCCCCGCCTGGTTGGCGAGCATGATGAACCCGCGCTCGGCGCCGGTCACTTCGATGGCCGAATCGAGCACCAGCGTCAGCACGTCTTCGAGCACGCGTCCCGAGCCGAGCGCCCGAAGACCCTCGAGGAGCGCCGCCAGGTGGCGCAGTTCGCTGACCGCGGAGACGGCGCTGTGCTCGCGTGCTCCGTCCTCGCCGCCAGTCAGGAAGACGATCTCGGTGTCCTCGGTTTCGCCAAGCCTGATCCGGTCGCCGTGTGCGAGCACCTGCTCTTCGGCGCGGCGGCCGTTGACGAACGTGCCGAACTTCGACGCGCAGTCACGCAGCCGGCAGGCGCCGTTCTCGACGACGATGTCCGCATGGTGGCGCGAGACGCCGGCGCCGGCGAGGCGCACGTCGCTCTCGCTGCGGCGTCCGATCGTGACGAGCGGCTTGTCGAGGGGAATCTGCCGGCGGCCGAGCGAGTCGGTCACCAGCAGGCGTGGCTGATCGCTCGTCATGCGGGCCCGGCCGGCGCATAGGCATAGCGCCGATCGACCGCCATCTGCCGCCGCGCGAACAACGCGACGATGTGTTCACGAGTCATCGGCCCCTTGGTCAGTGTGTCAGCGGCGACGGGGAACGGTCCTCTCGCGTGATCGCGCGCACGGGAGAGGTGATGATGCGCTGGCCGGCGGCGGAGATTTCCATCCGCAGCCCGATGCCGATCCATGCGACTTTCAGAAAGCTGCCGCCGGCGCTCGACCCTTCCAGCCTGGCGTTGGTCGTCTCTGGAAAGAAGTGTCCACCCTGGACGAAGATGGCGGCATTGCTGGAGACCGTGATGTGGTAGCGCGAGTTGGATGTCCGTACGAGGAGCGTCGTCAGTGGCTCGAGGTCGCGCACGCAGACGCCGCCGGCGGTGCGGGCCGTGTCGACGAAACCATCGAGCGTTGCCGTACGGGCGACAAGCGTGGTCGAATGGGCCACAGGACTGAGGGCAGAGTGTATCCGATCTTGTTTCGCATCGGCGACTTCGAAGTCACCAGCTTCGGCCTGATGGTGGCCATGGGCGCGCTCGTCGGCCTGTGGCTGTTTCGCCGTGAGCTCGTGCGCAGCGGACTTCCAGAGTCGGCGACCGACGCCGCGGTCGCCGGCGTGCTTGGCGGGCTCGCGGGCGCGAAGCTCCTCTGGACCTTCGAGCACGCGGGTGAAGCCCCGCTGATGTCGCTGCTCCTCAGCCGCGGCGGCATGAGTTGGTTTGGCGGTCTCATCGGCGGCGTCGCCGCGGGCCTGTTCGTGATGTGGCGCCGGCGGTTGCCGATCGTGGCGACGCTGGCGGCCGCGACACCGGCCCTGGCCGCAGGACACGCGATCGGCCGCATCGGCTGCTTCCTCGTCGGCGATGACTACGGCAGGCCGACCGATCTGCCGTGGGGGGTCGCGTTTCCCGAAGGCTTGCCGCCGACCACCGTCCCGGTGCATCCGACGCAGTTGTACGAGGCTGCGGCCCTGGCGCTGGTCACGTGGGCATTGGTGCGATGGCGGCGTCGCGGCGTGTCCGATACCGTGGTGCTGGGGCGCTACCTGGCGATTGCGGGTGCGATCCGCTTCGCGATCGAATTCATTCGCGTCAACGTCCGGGTACTCGGTCCGCTGACGGTGGCGCACCTGGTGTCGCTGGCGCTTGTGGCTGCCGGAGTGGCGTTGCTCGCTCGCGCCGGCTCCGGATCGCCGAGGCGATAATCCCGCCGCCCAGGATCGCGACGATCGCGGCCAGCAGGTACAAATGGAAATGCTCGCCCAGTAGATTCTCGAGCCAGGTGTGCACCAGCATCTTGGTGCCCACCAGTCCCAGCACCAACGCGAGTGACAGCTTGAGGTAATGAAACGCCTCGAGGGCGCCCGCCAGTACGAAGTACAGCGACCTGAGACCAAGAATCGCAAAGACGTTGCTCGCGAACACGAGAAACGGGTCGGTGGTGATCGCGAAGATGGCGGGGATCGAGTCGACCGCAAACAACAGGTCTGTCGTCTCGACCATCACCAGCGCGAGCGCCAGCGGCGTGAGCATGAGCCGCGGCTGGCGAACCAGGAAATGTTCGCCGTCCAGCCGATCGGTGACGGGAAAGATCCGCTTCGTGAGCCGCACAATTGCGTTGTCCTTGGGATCGCTGAGGCCAGTGTCCATGAAGGCCATCTTCACCGCCGTGACGATCAGGAACACGCCGAAGACGTAGAGGATCCACGAGAACTCGGCGACCAGCGCCGCGCCGACGCCGATCATCGCCCCGCGCATGACCAGCGCGCCGAGGATGCCCCAGAACAGCACGCGGTGCTGATAGAGCGACGGGATCGCGAACACCCGGAAGATCATCGCGATCACGAACATGTTGTCGACGCTGAGCGATTCTTCGACGATGTAGCCGGTGAGGTACTTCAGCAGCGCGGATTGGCCGTCGTCGGCCGCGCCGAGGCCGAGCCACTTGTATTCGTACGCCCCGTAGACGAAGCCGCCGAAGGCGAGGGCGAGGATGAACCACGCCACAGACCAGGCGAGGGCCTCGCGAACCGTGACGACGCGTGCTGTGCGATGGAAGATGCCGAGATCGAGGGCGAGCAGACAGAGAATGAGCGAGACGAATGCAATCCAGACGAGCACCACGAATCCTTCGTGGTAGTCTCGCCGTTTGCCTCAAGCTGCTCTGAATGCGGCCGGGAGCAGTGCCCCGTGTTGACGACCGTATTCACCCGCGCCAGCGGGCCGCTACTCCCTACCCGCCGATTAGCATACTACGGGCGGACGATTCTGAGGTTGGACGGCGTGGGCGGCGCGGCCGTCGCGGGAACGATCTTGTAGATCGCGCCTCGCGAAAGGCTGACGAGATAGAGCTCACCGTCGCTGTCGGCGCCGAACGAGCTGATGTTGCCGAGCGGCCCCCCGGCCGACAGTTCGGCGGTGTGATCGCGCAGGTCGGACGCCTGCGCCTCTCCCCGCGCATCCAACGCCAGCGCGATCGACCAGATCCGTGCCGAGACGTAATCAGCAAAGAAGTAGCGGCCCCGGAACGCGGCCGGCAGGGCGCTGCCGCGGTAGATGAAGCCGCCGGTGATCGACTGTCCTGTCGAGTGGTTGTACTCGTGGATCGGATCGGCCAGCGGTTGGAACGCCGGCGCGGGTGACGCAATGTGGTTGTGCGCGCCTTCGCGATTGCGCCAGCCGTAATTGCGGCCGCCGCGGCCGCGCGGCTCATAGTCGACCTCTTCCCAGGCACTCTGCCCGACGTCGCCGATGATCAGCGCACCGGTTCCGCCACGCGCGACATCGTCGAAGCTGTATCGCCACGGATTCCGGAGACCGAAGCTCCAGATCTCCGGCCGTCCGCCTGCCGGTCCGCGTCCGACGAAGGGATTGGTGGAAGGAACGGTGTAGCCAATCGCGTGGGTCAGCGCTACGTTGACGTCGATGCGCAGCATCTTGCCGAGCAGCGCCGTGGGATTCTGCGCGCGATGCTGAGGGTCGTCTGCCGAACCGCCGTCGCCGAGCCCGATGTACAGAAAACCGTCAGGCCCGAACGCGAGATGGCCGCCATTGTGGTTGGCATACGGCTGGTCGATGACCGCGGGCGCGCCGACACCCTCCCATCGCAGATCGAACCGGGTGCTGGGGTCGGCCACCAGGCCATCGCTCGAGCGGCGAAAGCGTGAGACGACCGTATCCCCGGAGGCGTTCGTGAAGTTCACGTAGAACCGTCCGCTCGCCGCGAAATCCGGTGCAAGCGCCATCCCGAGCAGGCCCTGCTCGCCCCCGGACCGGACAAATGACGTCAGGTTCAGGAAGTCGTTCGCCAGCACGGCTCCGTTGCGGACGATGCGGATGCGGCCGCCCTGTTCGACTACGTACTGCAGCGCGCGATCGGCCGGATCCGGGACGAAGGCGATAGGAGAGGAGAAGCCGGACGCCTGCAGGCGCGCGGTGATCTGCGCAGCCGCCTCAGCGGATGGCATGATGAAGGCCAGGATAAGGCACGCGCTGGCGCGAATGACCACCATCCACGTATCGTACACATCAATGGCCTGGCGCGCGGTAATCCTGATTGCGTGCTGCGGCGCCCTCGCGGGGTGCAGCAAGAAGCCGACGACACCCGCGCCCGGCGAAAGCATTACTGGCGCCGAGCGTCTCGCGTGGGACCAGCAGGCGTCCAATGCTACCGAGCTCGCCTCGTTCCACTACGCGATCTACGTCGACGGCGTCCGCTCGGAGCTGCCCGACGCGTCCTGCGCGCCGGCGCAATCAGGCTTTACGTGCAGCGCCCGTCTCCCGGCCATCACCCCCGGCAGTCACACGATCGAGCTGGCCTCCTTTACCGTCGACCTCGGCGTCGTCGAGAGCTCGAAATCGTCGCCGCTGCGCGTGCAGGTCGGAGCCGCGGTGACGGGTGCCATTCGCATCCAGTCTCAACTGGTTACCAGCGACCCCGCCGGCTCGACCGATCTGGCGTCTGTCTCCGACCCACGTATCGTCATCTCGACTCCGCTCGCGCAGACGGCGTCCGCCCGTCTGGTCTCGGCGCCACGCCTGCTGATGCCAGGCGCGGTCGACTCGAACGTCCCGTTCGCATGGGACCTGGTCGATGGGGTGCCACGGCTGTCGGCCTTCGCGTCGTGGGCCGGTGTGCCCGCGCGGCTGGTGGGCGCGAGCCTCGACACCATGCAGAGAGGTGATGCGGTGACGTTTATCCCGCATCCCGGCCACGGCATCTGGATCGAGAGCGTGATCCCCGATGAGAGTTCGGGCGTGTGGTACGGCTACTACCACCACGAGGTGCCGGCCGACATCTGCGGGCGTCCCGACCGTTCGATTCCGCGCATCGGCGCCGCCAGGTCGCTCGATCGCGGCGTCACCTGGGAAGACCTCGGCATCATTCTCGAGGCGCCGCCCGACAGCCAGGCGTGCGCGTCGACGAATCGATACGTGATTGGCGGCGTCGGCGATGTCAGCGCGATGGTCGATCACGCGCGCCAGGACTTGTTCATCATTTTCAGCCAGTACTCGAAGGACGCGTCGATGCAGGGCGTCGCGGTCGCGCGCATGGCGTGGGCCGACCGTGACGCGCCGGGAGGCACGATCGCCGTGTGGCGGAACGGCGCGTGGATGCCGCCGCGGGAGATCGCGGGGGAGAGTGGCGGGTGGGAGTACCCGGCGGGCACGTCGCTCGTGCCGGTGTCGCAGCCGTGGCACGACGCGAGCGGAGGCGTGGACGCGTTCTGGGGACCCTCGGTCCACTGGAACACGTATCTCGAGCGCTACGTGATGCTGCTCAATCGCGCGAAGAACGAGAGCTACAACAACGAGGGCATCTACGTGTCATACGCGGACGCCCTCGGCGATCCTTCCACGTGGACCGCCCCTCAGAAGATCCTGAACGGCGGCGAGTGGTATCCGCAGGTGGCAGGTCTCGAGGCCGGGAGCGGCACCGACAGGCAGGCCGGGCAGCGGGCCCGCTTCTTCATGACCGGCCGCTCGGCCCACTACATCGAGTTTCAGCGCT
>CAMCNL010000141.1 GCA_945876205.1 Candidatus Sulfopaludibacter sp. SbA3 | reverse complement strand
CGCGATCGTAAGGCCGGGTCGGGGAAGTGTCAACGCGGCCATCCCTTCTTGACGGTATTCACCGCTGGCCGGAACTCGAAAGCCTCTGGACCAAGATCGGGGCTAGGAGCAGCCATGCGTCCCATCGACAACGATCACTGTCCGCGCTTGGTTGCCAACCTCGCGGGATCGCCTCAAGAGGCCATGCTCGAGCTGGGCGGAGTCGAGGCGGTGGCGCCAGGATCGTCCCTTCGCGTCGCCCTTGGTCCCCATTCGTGCCGGTGGCTCGCGCTGACACCTCAGGTCGCGGACTTGTCCGGCTCGTAGGTCCGCCTTTGGATAACGGTCAGACAGCGGAATGTGGTGCAGCTCATGGCGGCGTGCAGCGGCCGGCGCCAGGAGTTTGAGGGTCATATAGGCGCACGAATCCTGCCCCTCTTCTTCCTCCGAACAAGGGGTTGCGGCGCTATGCCGCCTCTCCTTGGATGCCCCAAATGGTTAAGGAATCCTTCGGCCGCAGACTGCTGCGTCGCTACGCCAAACCGGAACTGACGATGCACGATCACGGTTTGGCTCCGGACGCATCCGTCCGCGGCCTCGGGCGCCGAGTTACCTCACGACGTGGGCTGCCCCGCCGTTCAGAAACGCGCGCGTACCCAAGCCGTGAGCAAACCCTCATAGCCAGGCGCCGAGTACCACCAGAAGAAGGGTTGGGATTTTTCCCACTGGATTGTCAGATTGTGGACGGCTGCGGGAATGATTAGGGGTGTGTAGTCTGGATTCCCCGCAATGCGCAGTGCGTTCCCGATTCCGGCAAGGCTTGGGGCTAGCGGAGTATTGCGATCGCGCTCGCCGTAAATTAGCAGCACCGGGACGGGAAGCGATCAGTGGCGATATGGTTCCGCCTTGACTGTGGCCATAGATGCCCACGTGCGCCGCATTGACGCCCGGTTCCTGCTGGAGAAAGCGTACGGCGTTCACATAGTCTTCGGCTAACTCCTCATCGTTGATGGTTGTCCAGTTGCCTGTTGACTGCCCCACTCCTCTCTTATCGAAGACAAGCGCCGCAATCCCCGCGCGAGCGAAGCGATCGGCGAGGAAAAACGAGGTACCCCAGCGGCTCTCCGGACCGCTTCCATGGAGAAACACGATACCGGGATGCAATCCGCTTGTACTTGGACGCAAGAGAGTTCCAGACAGCACAACATCGCCGTTGCGAAACGTGATCTCGTCACGGCGGTACGGCGGTGGCTCGACACCGATGGGGCGAAGAGAGAACGTTCCTGATTCCTTACCATCGCGAAAGGTTCCAGCTATCCGCTGCTCGGATACCACGCCGTCGAACACAAGTGGTGCGGAGTCGCCCTGTTGCCAGTGTATGTTCGGAGAAGAAAAAGCAACCTGGTCGAGCGGGTACTCAAGAACCCTCTGTGTCTCCGAAGTAAATCGGGCACTGAGAGCTCCGGCATCGGTTCGGAAATCGATGCGAACTGTTAGAACAGCGCCCTGCCGCTCCATAACGCCCTGCCAACGGCCAACAGGAGGGGCGTCGGAGGTGAGCTGAACCAGAGCGACCTACGAAGGTCGCCCGCGGCAGGCCCTTAATGGACGGGCTGCGTGGCGAGAACGGATGCGTCCGGAGCCAAACCGTGATCGTGCATCGTCAGTTCCGGTTTGGCGGAGCGACGCAGCAGTTCTCGACCCGCAGCGCGGTGACACGAACGTGGCCGACGAGGTTAAGGGGGTGTGCAGCGGCCGGCGGCGGTCGGGACGTCGCGATAGACGCGATGGCAGTTCGCGCACGCGTCGGAGATCACGTTGGTGACTTCGGCGACGGTCGCCTGATCGCGCGTTTGCGACGCTTTGTAGGCCGCGCGGCCAGCGTCGACCAGGCCCTGGACGTACTGCTGCCAGTCGGCGCGATCGACGGGAGCGGGCTTGCCGTTCTCGCAGCGGCGTCCGGGGATCATCAGCATCGGTCCGGCTTCGGCGATCGCGATCGCCGCCGCATCCACCATCTGCCACGGCTGGTACACGTCGCCGTACCGCACGGTCGTCGACGCAGCCTCGGGACGGGTACCGCTGGTGCGCGCGCCGGGATCCTGCGTCTGCACGTCGAAGAGGACGTTCGAGCTCGGAAACAACACGCCGCGCATGACCTGATTCACCGTGCCGGTCGCGGGAAACGAGGTGGTCGCGGCTGGTGTCGCGGCGGGCCGTGAAGGCCCGCCCCGCATCGAGTCCAGCGCGACCTGCTTGAGCGCGGCTTCCGCGAGATCCGCCGCCCCGGCCGGAGCCTGGTTGCCCTGCAGCACGTAGGCAACCACGTCAATCGCCTGCGGCCGCGTCAGCGTCTTCGGCGCATCCAGCGGCATCGTGTTGTGAACCTTGTCGACGAGCTCGGCGAGCGACAGGCCTCCCCAGATACCGAGGAACGCCTGCCCCGTCAGCGGAGGGCCGAGGTCGCCATCGAGCTTTGCGCCGTGACACGCGACGCACTTCTCCGTGTACACCGCCTCACCGCGCTTCGCCTGCGCCGCGCTATAGACCGCATCCTTCGTCGTCCGTCCCTGCTGCGCATCAAGTCGCAACGCGAACACCCCGAACAACGAACACACGAACACAGAACCTAGAACCCCGAACCGAACCTGAACACGAACCTGGAACCAAGAACCCGGAACCGAGAACCTCATTTGCTTTCCTGCTCCTTCAGCCGCTGCTCGATCACCGCTTTCCCATCACCGCGCGGGTTGGGCGCCGGCGCGGCAATCTTTCCCGCCTCCTGCAAGCGTGCGTTCTTCAGCGTCGAGAAAATGTCCTGGTTGTTTTCGTTGCAGGCGTATTCGAGCATCGGCCCGCTGATACGGTGCATCGGCAGCTCCACCGTCCACGGCCTGGTCCACGTCGACGGATCGTCGACCGTGTAGGTCAGCGTGATCAGGTCATTGGCCGTGCGCGTGAATCGCTCGGTGAGTGTGAAGGTGGGCGTCATCGCAAGCGCCGGCGGCGTGCCGGGCGAGCCCATGAAGTCGCGCTTCGGGCTGAAGTGGATCGTCTCGACGACCAGCGTGTCGCCCTCCCAGTGCCCGCGCGAGTCTCCGGCATACATCGGGACGGTGCCATGCGGACGGCCATCGAGCGGGATGATCCGGCGCTCGGTGTTCCATTCGTAGGTGAGCACGATCCAGTCCTTCGACTGGACGATGTGATAGTTGCTGCCGTAGGGGGCGACGATCGACGGCACCGCGCGATCGTGGAAGACGCACCAGACGGCCCCTCGCTCATCACGCCACGTCCGCTCGAGTGGACCGTTGGCGCGGCTTTCCGCGACGCGGTCGGCTGCGCGCTTCTGCGCCTCGGCGGTCAACGCCGGGATCCGGCCGTCGGCCGGATCGATGACCAGCGACGTGCGGCGATTCGGCTTCGCGCCGCTCTGCACCGGCGTCGCGCCGAAGTCGCTGTTGCTGTAGTGGACGATCTGCTCCTGCGAGTCGGCGACCGCCCTGTTGAACGCGTCGATCGATTCCTTCTCGGTGTAGAACGGCTTGTTCGCCAGCGGTCTCGGCCGCTCGAACGGCGTGTAGGTCAGGTTGGTCCAGAAGCCCTGGAGGTCGGGCCGGCCATCCGGCGTGCGCGGCGCGCGATACGCGGGCGCCTGTCCCGAGCGAAGTCGAGGGGCCGTCGGCGCGTCCTGCGCCGCCGCGGTGAGCGGCGCGAGAAGCACGACGAGAGCAACCATCGCAGCAGATCGGTAGGTCATGACTAGTTGGCTTTCTGGTACTTGCCGTAGAGCAAATCGCCCACGAAATCCTCACACTTGTATTCGCCGAGCTCCATGTTGGGTTCGACGCGCCGGTAGAGCGGCATGCTGATCGTCCACGGGCGCGTGTAGACGTTGGGATCCTCGATCGTCGCCTCGTACGACAGGTGATCGCGATCCGTGCGGCGGATGCGTTCGACCACGTGCAGGCCGTCGGTGTGGTAGTTGCCCGCGCGATCGAGGAACCTCACGTTGATGGCGCCCTCGGCATCGAGCGCGCCGATCGTGCTGCCCATGAACCCGCGGCTGTCGATGACCAGCGTCTCGCCGTCCCACTTCCCGTTCGACCATCCCATCCAGGTGTCGGTGGGAGGAGCGGTCGTGCTGTTCATGTTGATCGTCCGCTGCGCGGTCGCGAACTCCGAGAGCATGAGAATGTCGGAGTTCGACTGCACGATCTGCACGGGATACGGCATGTACATCATGCGCGGCACGCCGGGCAGGTAGCACTTGATCTCGGCGTCTTCGCGGAGGGCGTTGGCGGCGTACTTCTTCTTCAACGCCAGCGCTTCGGGCTTGTACGGAATCGGACCGCCGATGACGACGCCCGGTCCGGGAGGCACGGCGTAGGCCGCGCCCAGTTGCGCGACCGGCCCTGGTGCGGCCTCGTGGGCCTCGAGATCCCAGTGGGCGGTGTTGAGCGCCTGCCAGAACCCGTTCAAATCGGGTTGCCCAGCGGCCGTGCGCGGCGCGCGATACGCCGCCTGACCTTCACCCGGCCGAGCGAATGCAAACAGCAGGCATCCGGCCACCAGGGCCAGCGCGAGCGTCGCCTTCACTTCAGATTTCCGCGCGCCTTGGCTGTGGCTTCGGCACCTTCATTGGCCAGGAAGAACTCCTTGCCGTCGGCTCGCTCGTACTTCACGCCGGCGACCAGGTTGGATCCGTCTCTCGAGCCGTAGCCGTGGACGGTGAGCTCTTCGCCAATCTTGAGGGTGTCTTTGGTGATCCCGTTGCGAATCAGGCCGTTGGGCGGGCCGCCCTCGATACCCCACTTGCTGACCACGCCGTCGTCGCCCTTGACGTCGATCCAGATCCACCCGTGCGGGTTGACCAGTTCCACCTTGGCGATGGTCCCCTTGAGCACCAGCGGCTTGTCTTCGCTGAAGACGGTGTTCCAGGAATGATGAGCGCTCATCGGCACCCAATTCAGGCTAACAATGATGCCAGCGAGCAATCCAATCGTCCGCGCCTTCATGTCCGTGACTCCTTTCTTTCTTCCCGGGAGAGACTCTCGATGATCGGGCAATGGCGGTCAAGTGTAGGACACAAAGAGCGTTAGTGGCTTGACAGGACCGCTGCACGCTCTATAGTAAGCCGCATCCAACTCATATCAGTTTGTAGAGGTTTCGCTTGAGGGAGAAGAACGTAATGAAGGGATTTCTGAGGGTGTTATGTGCAACCTCACTCGGCCTGCTTTTGGCCGCATCTGCGTTCGCGCAGATTTCAACCGCACAGCTCGCGGGCAAGGTTACTGACAATAGCGGGGCGGTGCTGCCGGGCGTGACCGTCACCATGACCCAGGCTGAAACCGGCGCCGCCCGTAGCGTCGTCACCGACGCCGAGGGCGCGTATCTGGTGTCCAACCTGCCTCCGGGTCCGTATCGGCTCGAGGTCGCACTTTCGGGTTTCAAGACCTACGTGCAGACCGGCATCGTCATGCAGGTCGCGGCGACCCCCACCATCAACGTGGCGCTGGACCTCGGAGGCCTGGAAGAAACGGTCACCGTTGAAGCCGCGGCGCCGCTGGTGGACGTCAAGAGCGCCGGCGTCAGCGAGGTAGTCGAGAGCGAGCGCATCGTCGAGCTGCCCCTCCAGGGCCGTCAGGTGACGTCGCTCCTTGTGCTGGCCGGCGCCGCCGTCAACACCGGCAGCCCGAACAGCCGGAGCTTTGCGGGCGCGGTCAACGTCGCCGTCGCCGGTGGCCTGCCGTTCGGCGTGGCCTACCTGCTCGACGGCGCCATGCACAACGACTCGCAGAACAACGCCAACCTGCCGCTGCCCTTTCCGGACGCGCTGCAGGAGTTCCGCGTCGCCACGACCGGCCTGACGGCGCAGAACGGCATGCACTCGGGTGCCTCCGTCAACGCCATCACCAAGTCGGGCACCAACAACTTCCACGGCAACCTCTTCGAGTTCAATCGTGACAAGCGCTTCAACGCCACCGACCCGTTCGCGCGCGTCGTCAACGGCGAGCGCGTCGATGACGGCCTGCAGCGCAACCAGTACGGCGGCACCGCCGGCGGGCCGATCCTGAAGGACAAGCTGTTCTTCTTCGGCGGCTACCAGGGGACCAACGTCCACCAGACGCCCTCGGGCAACATCGCGTTCGTCCCGACCGAGGCGATGCTGCGCGGCGACTTCAGGGATTTCGCGTCGGCGGCCTGCAACGGCGGGACGGCGATCAGCCTGCGGGCGCCGTTCGTGGGCAACCAGGTCGACCCGGCGCGTTTCAGTCCCGCGGCGCTGAAGCTCGTCTCCTACCTGCCGAAGGCCGACGACCAGCGGTGCGGCCAGCTCACCTACGAGCAGCCGGCCGACGGCAAGTCGGGACAGGGGGTGGGCCGCGTCGACTTCCAGATGGGGGCCAACCACTCGATCTTCGGGCGCTACATGGCGACGTTCGACAAGGCGCCGGCGCCGTATGCGCAGACCAACAACGTGCTGACGCTGGCGGGCGCGGGCGGCATCGATAACCTCGCGCAGTCGCTGACGCTCGGCGACACGAAGGTGCTCGGCAACAACTTCGTCAACTCGCTGCGCATTGCGTTCAACCGCACGTCCATCAACCGCGGCAGTCCCGCGTTCTTCGATCCCGTCGACCTCGGCGTGAAGAACTTCTACACCTACCGCGACGGCGAGTCGGTGTTCAACGTCAACGGCGGATTCAACATTTCGGCGGCCACGTCCACGACGGGGATCTTCTGGACCAACTCCTACCAGGCGGCTGACGACATCACGCTCGTGCGCGGGCGCCACCAGCTCGGGCTCGGTGCGAATTACGCCTACTGGAAGTCGTCGCAGACCTCGCACGCGCGGTCCGGCGGCAGCTGGATGTTCAACGGCCAGACGACCGGACGCGGGCTGTCGGACCTGCTGGTCGGAGCCGTCGGCAGTCTCGAGCACGGCGTGCCGAACCTGCTGGTCATGGACATGCACTACATCGGCCTCTACGCGCAGGACGCTTGGAGGCTGAGCGACCGCGTGACGTTCAACTACGGCCTGCGCTGGGAGCCGTTCCTGGGTCAGCAGATGCTCTACGGCGGCGCCACGAATTTCAACCACGATAACTTCGTCAACAACGTGAAGAGCACGGTGTTCGTCAACGCACCCGCCGGACTGCTGTATCCGGGTGACGCGGGCTTCCCGGGGGGCAAGAGCGGCTACGAGAAGCGGTGGCTCGACTTCTCGCCGCGCGCGGGCATTGCATGGGACGTGAATGGCGACGGACGCCTGGCATTCCGCTCGTCCTACGGCCTGACCTACGACTTCGTCAGCGGCGACTTCATGAACATCAATGCGTCGGCTCCGCCGTGGGGTAACCGCTCACTGATCACCACTACGATCTTCGACGATCCCTACTCGGTGGTCGGCGGCAACCCGCACCCGATTGCCACCAACGCCAGCACGATCTTCCCGACGGCTGGCGCGTTCGGGGTGATGGATCCGAACATCCAGGAGCCGCGCGTCCAGTCCTGGAACGTGACACTCGAGAAGCAGCTCGGGACCAACTACTCGGTGACGGCCAACTATCTCGGCCGCTACACGGATCACCTGTGGGCGCAGGTCGGCTTGAACCCCGGCGTGTACCTCGGCCTTGGCCCGTGCGTGATCAACGGCGTGTCGTTCCCGGTCTGCAGCACCAACGCGAACCTGAATCAGCGCCGGAAGTTGACGCTGGAGAATCCGAGACAGGGCGCGCCGCTTGGCTTCGTCGATCAATACAACTCGGTCGGCTGGCAGACCTACCAGGGCGTGCGGTTGACAATGACCCGGCGGGCGGGGCCCAACGGTGTGACCGTCAACGGCAACTACACCCTGGCCAAGTGCGAGGGCACGGCGACGCCGGGGAGCTTTGCCCAGATCGCCAGCGGCTACACCAACCCGGACGACCCCGACATGGACAAGGGGCACTGCGATCAGGACCGCACGCACCTCGTGAACGCCAGCCTGGGCTACATGACGCCCGAGGTCGGCAACGCGGTGGCGAGGGCGCTGGTCTCGAACTGGCGGGTGTCGGGCATCCTCTCGGCGCGGTCGGGCGCGTGGCTCAACATCATCACCGGTGTGGACAACGCGCTGACCGGGCAGATCGGCCAGCGTCCCAACCAGGTGTCGGATGACGTCTACGGTGCGAAGACGCTGAACAGCTACCTGAATCGCGCGGCGTTCGCCTCGCCGGCGCCGGGCACGTTCGGCGACCTGTCGTACCGGGCGATCGAAGGCCCTGGCTACTGGTCGATCGACATGGCGCTGTCGAAGATGGTGCAGCTGGGCGGCTCGCGCAACGTCGAGTTGCGGCTCGAGTCGTTCAACATCACGAACAACTTCAACTGGGGCAACCCCGCGGTGAACCTCAGCCAGGCGCAGTTCGGCCGCATCACGACCAACGGCGGCACGCCGCGCATCATGCAGTTCGGGATCAAGTTCAACTTCTAGAACACGAAGGCACGAAGATCTCGAAGAACACGAAGTAGCAGGGGCCGGGTCCTGCCTGCCTCGCCGAAGCCTCGGCGAAGGCGGGGACCCGGCCTTTTTTTTGCGGCGCGGACCGTTACGGCTGCGGCTTCGAATGCATCAGCATCCAGGACGTGCCGAACTTGTCTCTGAGCATCGCAAAGCGATGAGCAAAGAACGTCTCGGCGATCGGCATGAAGATCTCTCCGTCGTCTGAGAGCAGGGTGTAAATCCGCTCAGCCTCTGCGCTGCTGTCGAGCGTCAGAGTGAGATAGGCGCTTCGCATCGGCTGATAGGTCGGGACATCGGCTCCGGATAGCTCCGTGCCTCCGAGGTTCATCCGGGCATGAAGAATCTTGCCGTTCCAGTGGTCCCCCTGATTCGGGCCGGGCTGTTCGCCGTGCCGCATCATGAATGTGATCTTTCCCCCGAGATGCTGCTCGTAGAACCGAAACGCCTGCTCGCAGTTGCCGCCGTAGTTGAGATAGGTGTGTAGCTGCATGTCTCCTCGTAGCGTCGAACCGACGTCTTAGTGCGAATCGTGACTGATGCGGCGGGCCGGACGCTCCGCTCCGGCGATGCGGCTCGGAGCCCGTCGTTCACGCCGAAGGGTGCGGACGGATGCGTCCGGAGCCAAACCGTGATCGTGCATCGTCAGTTCCGGTTGCGGGGTCCCCGCCGCGCACGCTTGCGCGGTGGGGTGCTTTGGCGGAGCGACGCAGCAGTCCGCAGCCCTGAGGCTCGATAAATCTGCCGCGGTGTCTACAGCGTGTAATTCAGGATCCAGACGAGAAACAAGACCACTGGCACGTGCACCACGAACTGCAGCATCGAGTAGCCGACGATATCGCGCGGCTTGAGGCCGAGGATGCCGATGAGGGGCAGCATCCAGAAGGGATGGATCATGTTGGCCAGCGCCTCGGTCGCGTTGTAGGTCTGGACGATCCATCCGAGATGGACGTTCAGCGACTTCGCCGCTTCGAGCAGGTACGGCGCTTCGACCAGCCATTTTGCGCCGGCGGATGGAATGAACACCCCGAGAACCGCGGAGTAGATGCCGACCAGCACCGGGAACGTGTGCTCGTTGGAGATGGCGACAAAGAAATGCGCCAGCCGCGTCGCCAGCTCCGACTCGGTCATCATCCTGACGATGCCCGCGTAGATCGGGTACTGCAGCATGACGCCCGCCACGCCGGGAATGCCGGCGGTCACGGCCTGGATGAACGAGCGCGGCGTCCAGTGCAGCAGGATGCCGGCCATCAGGAAGGTGAACACGTAGTGATTCAGGTCGAGCAGGATGCCCCACCCGTTCACGCCCACCTCCCGTACCAGGTAGGCGCCACCCAGCGCCGAAACGAACAACGTCAGCAGCGGACTGTTTTCGAGCCACTCGCCCGGCCGGATTCTGTCCAACTTCACAACCGGCCGCGGCTCGAGGTCGACGCCCAGGTCCGCCGCGGACCGCGAATGCTCGGTTGACGGCGCGGAGTAATAGGCGATCGCCAGCGACATCAGCACGATGATCACGGCCATCACGCCGCTCTGCCACAGTCCGATCGTCTGACTAAGCGGGATGACGCCGCTGATCGCTTCGACTGAATCGGGGAGTGATGCCGGCGCCGCCATGATCAACGCGGCCGACGAGGACAGGCCGAGCGCCCAGATGCTGCCGATACCGAGAAACGCCGCCGCGCCGAGGGCACGGTAATCGACGGTGCTCACCCGTCGCGCGACCTCGCGCGCGAGCAGCGCGCTGAAGATCAGCGTAAAACTCCAGGAGATGAGCGAGGACAGCATCGAGAACAGCGCCACGAGCACGATCGCGCCCTTGCCGCTCCGCGGCATCGAGGCCAGCTTCTCGATCAGCTTGAAGACGGGCGGCGCCACCGCCACCGCGTAGCCGGTGATGATGATGAGCGACATCTGCAGCGTAAACGCCGTCAGGTCCCAATAGCCCGCGCCAAACCACTGCGCGGTCTGCATGGGCGAGCTGCCGACGCTCACCGCGGCGACAAAGACGATCGC
>CAMCNL010000140.1 GCA_945876205.1 Candidatus Sulfopaludibacter sp. SbA3 | reverse complement strand
TCGTTGATCAAGTGGCGCATTTTCAGAAAGTAATCCGCGCTCGAGATCAGCGTCAGCGCGAGCGATAGCCAGATCATCAGGTCGACGAGCACCGACGGCCTGCCCAGGTAGTTGAAATACATCACCACCACGCTCGTGACGATGTAGGTGGCGGTCGCGAGCTTTCCAAACATGGATGGGCGGAAGGTTCGCGGTCCGACCGCGAGGTTGACGATTGCGACGACGCCGACGATGACGATGTCGCGGCTGATGAGCACGACCGTGAGCCACAGCGGGATATGGTTGGCGAGCGGAAGTCCTGGCAGCGTCAGCACGATGAACGTGGTTACCAGCAGGAGCTTATCCGCCATCGGGTCGAGCCACGCGCCCAGGCTGGTGCGCTGCCCCGCCCGTCGCGCGATCAATCCGTCCAGGGCATCGGTCACGCCCGCGATGAGAAACGTCAGCAGCGCCCACCCGAGGTAGCCATACACGACGAGCAACACGAACGCCGGGATCAACATGATCCTCAGGATCGTGAGCTGGTTGGCGAGAGTGAGGTTGCCCACCGCGCTACGGCTGGACGACGAGCGCGCGGAGGCGCTCGACGGTCTGGGTCGCTTCCGCGCCCGTCACCGCCTGGGACAACTGAAACCTGTTGCCGTCGACGAGAGGCATCACGCCCGAGGCCACGGCAATGGCGGCGTCCCGATAATTCAGGTGGCCGCGATCCATGTCGGCGATGTCGGGACGGTCGGCAATGCGGGCGCGCAACACGGGGCGCGTGTTGGCCAGCAGCGTGGCGACACGGCTGACCGCGCGGGCGAGGTCGACGCGGCGCACCGGCGCGCGCGGCTGGAAGGTGTGGTTCTCGAATTCATCCATCGCGCCGGCACGTACCACCATGCTGATCCAGGCCGCGGCCCAGTGCCCACGCGTATCGGTCATCACGACCTCGCGAGCCGGCGCCTGACGAAGGATCGCCTCGAGACGAATACCGAGCAGCGCCGCCAGATCCCCCCGCGTGATCTGGTTCGAGGTGGGAAGCGCCAGCACTTCAGGCGGCAGCTTCAGCTCGCGCATTCTCTCGCCGAGCGCGGCAATGCGGCGCGTGAGGTCAGGGGTGGGCTCGATACCGGCAGCCGCGCGATAGGCGGCATCGGCGCCTGGTAAATCCTGCTGCTGCTCCAGGACTTCGCCAGTCTGCACGAACGAGACGGCGTCGCTGGGATCCAGCTCGGTCGCACGACGGAAATGCTCGAGTGCGCCAGCAAGGTTGCCCTGCCGGCGCTCCAGCAGGCCCAGCTCCCGATGCAGGAATGCGCTCTCGGGCGATGCGGCGAGCGCCCGAACGTAGGCGGCCCGGGCCTCGTCGGCGCGTCCGGCGGCGACGGCGGCTCGCGCCGCCTCGATGACCTCCTGCAGGCTGCGGAACCGCAGGACGTCGATGCGCCGTGCCAGGTCCGTCAGGGATGGATCTGCGGCGAGCGCCGCTTCGAACGCGGCGAGGGCGTCGGTCTCGCGCTTGAGCGCCAGCAACGACTGGCCGCGGCCGACCAGGGCCGGCACGTACCTGGGCGCTGCCTTGAGCGTGGCGTCGAAGTCCGCCACCGCTGCGCCGTAGTCTTTACGGGCGACCGCCACGTAGCCTCGGCCGGCCCGCGCCGGATACAACGCCGGCGAGCGCTTGAGCGCGGCCGCGAATTCGCGGTCGGCATTCGCCAGGTCGTCGTGCTGCAGGAAGCGCCATCCACGGTCGACCGACTCGGCATCAGCGGGCGACCGCAGTTCCGGCGGCACGGCCGGATACATGAACTCGGCATACTTGAGAGCGGTAGGCAGAGCCGGCGGAGCCTTCGCGGCGCAGGCGCCAAGCATCATCACAAGCGCTACAAGCACTGGAAGCCGGAGGGCCTTTGAGGTCCTTCTCCGTGACTCCGTGTCTCCGTGGCCCGTGGGCCTTGAAAGGGCGCTAGCTCGCATCATTCGATTCTTCGGGTCCCGGCGTCGTCAATCGTTCGATGAACCGCCGCGGGACGTCAGCCTCGATCACCACCCGGCCGCCGGTAGCCACGTGGCTGACGACGCGCGCGACGCGGTAGAGACGGGCGATCTGCTGGCGATCGAACTCCTTCTCGCTGTCAAACACGATCGTAATCCGCCGCGTGTCGAGCGCAAGACGCGAGGCCACCATCTGGATGAGCTCGTCGATGCCTTCTCCAGTCGAGGCCGAAATCACGGCTGCCCCTGGATCGCGCTCGGCAATACGCCGGCGCTCGTCTGGCGTAATCGCGTCGGCCTTGTTGTAGACATCGATCAGCGGGACGTCGACCGCGCCCACCTCTTCGAGCACCCGCTGTACCGCCGCCACGTGGCGCTCCCGGTCGGGACTCGCCGCGTCGATCACGTGCAAGGCAAGCTCCGCTTCGGCCACCTCCTCGAGCGTCGCGCGAAAGGCGGCAACCAGCGCGTGGGGCAGGCGGTCGATGAATCCGACCGTGTCGGAGATCAGGAGCTCGCGGCGGTCTGGCAAATGGACCTGCCGAATCATCGGATCGAGCGTCACAAACAGCGCGTCCGAGGCAACGGCCTTCTCATTCGTCAGCCGGTTGAACAGCGTCGTCTTGCCGGCATTGGTGTAGCCGACGAGCGCGACGGTGGGCACCGACTGCTTCTGGCGCCGCTCGCGCAACTGGGTACGGCGCTGCCGCACCTGGTCGATCTCTTTCTGGATCGCCTGGATGCGGACGCGGATCCGGCGGCGATCCGTTTCGAGCTTGGTTTCACCGGGGCCGCGGGTGCCGATGCCGCCGCCGAGCCGCGACAACGCGGTGCTGGAGCCGACCAGCCGCGGCAGCATGTACTTGAGCTGCGCGAGCTCGACCTGCCACTTGCCTTCGCGCGTCCGCGCGCGCCGCGAAAAGATGTCAAGGATGAGCTGCGTGCGATCGATGACCTTGCGCTCGAGCTTCTCTTCGAGCTGGCGCAACTGCGCGGGGGTGAGCTCGTTGTCGAAGATGACGACGTCGACGTCGGCTTCGGCGCATGCCGCGGCAAGGTTCGTCACCTTGCCGCTGCCGATGAAGGTGGCGGGGTCTGGCCGCGGACGCTCCTGCAGCATGCGCAGTGCGACCGATGCGCCGGCCGCATCCGCAAGGCCGGCGAGCTCATCGAGCGAGTGATCGGCTTCGATGCGGCGTGCGGTACCCGTCACGAGCCCGACAAGGGCCGCGCGTTCAGTTTTCGGCGGATTCGACGTACGACGATCGGCCACGCTCAATCACTACAATAGCACCGCCGCCTTCGCAGACTGCTCCACTGCTGCTTCGGCGCCCAAGGGCGATACCGATCGAATTCATCCCCTTCGCGTAGATACGGAAGAGCGGCACCGGGCACGCGGCGAACGCTACGCAGTAGCGTGAGCTAGAACTGGACCTTCATGTCCCGGGCGGTGCTGGTGACCTGGATGCTGTCGATGAACCGCAGCCGATGCGGGTTGGTCTGCATCACCAGCGACGTCGTCCGGATGCCGTCGCCGAAGAAGCGGACACCTTTCATCAACGTGCCGTCGGTGACGCCCGTGGCGGCGAAGACGATCTGCTTGCCCGAGGCGAGGTCCGCGGACGTGTAGATCTTCTTGATGTCCTTGATGCCCATCGCTTCGCAGCGCTTCTCGTGCTCCGGCTTGTCGACGACCAGCCGGGCGTAGATCTCGCCGTTGAGGCAGCGCATCGCCGCCGCGGTCAGCACGCCTTCGGGGGCGCCGCCAGTGCCCATCACGGCATGCACCCCGCTCCCGACGACCGCCGCCGAGATGCCGGCCGACAGATCGCCGTCGCCGATCAGCCGGATGCGGGCGCCGGTCGCGCGGATGTCGGCAATCAGCTTGTCGTGCCTCGGCCGGTCGAGCACCATTACGACCAGGTCTTCGATGCGGCGGCCGAGTGCCTTGGCGATGACGCGCAGGTTGTATTCGACCGGCGCGTCGATGTCGACGACGTCCCTGGAGCTGGGACCGACAACGAGCTTCTGCATGTAGATGTCAGGCGCGTGCAGCAGCCCGCCATGTTCCGCGGCGGCCAGCACGGCCAGCGCGTTGGGCGCGCCGGTGGCGCAAAGATTCGTTCCCTCGAGGGGATCGACGGCGATGTCGACCTGCGGATAGCGGTGGCCGTTCGGCACCTTGTTGGCCACGCCGACCTTCTCGCCGATGTAGAGCATCGGCGCCTCGTCGCGCTCGCCCTCGCCGATGACGATGGTCCCGTCGATCGGCACCGAGTCGAGCTCGTGGCGCATCGCCTCGACCGCGACCTGGTCGGAGAGATGGCGATCGCCCTGCCCCATGGTGTGGGCGCAGGCGATCGCCGCCTGCTCGACGACACGGAGGAAGTCGAGCGACAGGTCCGACTCTGCGGACTCGAGGGCGTGTGACATGTCCGACTGATCCGACTTCGCGACTGGAGTCATTGGTGCTCCCACGCAGGCAGCTCACATCGCGTCGGCCGGTCGACCCGGTACCCGAGGAGGTAATCCGCCTGCATCAGCTTGTGAATTTCTCGCGTGCCCTCATAAATCACCGCGCCCTTGCAGTTGCGGTAATAGCGGCCCACAGGGTACTCGTCTGAATACCCATTCGCCCCGTGAATCTGCACGGCGTCCCCGGCTGCGCGCTCGGAGGCCACCGTCGCAAACCACTTGGCCAATCCCGATTCACGCGTATTGCGCCGGCCGATGTTCTTCATCCAGCCGGCACGCTCCCACAGCAGGCGCGATGCCTGGTAGTCGGATTCCATCTGCGCGATCATTTCCTTGACGAGCTGGTGCGACCCAATCTCGACGCCGAACGCCTTGCGCTCTTTCGCGTACTTCACGCTCGCATCGCGGCACGCCCTGATCAGACCTGTCGCGCCCGCGGCCACGGTGTAGCGTCCCTGGTCGAGCGCGAACATCGCGATCTTGAACCCCTCGCCCTCGGCGCCGACCAGGTTCTCACGCGGGATCTCGACCTCGTCCATCTTGAAGAAGCCGGTATTGCCCGCGAGGATCCCCCACTTCTCCTTGAGGGTACCGCTCGAGAACCCCTTGAACCCGCGCTCGATGATGAAGGCGCTCATGCCCGACACGTCGCGCGCCCTCTTTTTCTCGAGATCGGTCCAGCCGAAGACGAGAAAATTGTCGGCGACGTCGGCCATCGAGATCCACATCTTCTCGCCGGTCACGACATAGCGGTCGCCTTTCTTGATGGCCACCGTCTCGATGCCGCGCGCGTCGCTCCCCGCCGAGGGCTCCGTCAGGCCGTAGCTCGCGATCTTGTGACCCTGCGCTTGGGGCACCAGGTACCGCTGCTTCTGGTCCTCCGTGCCCCACGCCAGCAGCGTCAGGCAGTTGAGCCCGGCGTGCACCGACATGATGACCCGAAGCGAGGTGTCGACGTACTCGAGCTCCTCGCTGGCGATGCCGAGGGAGATGTAGTCCATCCCGGCGCCGCCGTACTTCACCGGCACCGAGATGCCGAGCAGGCCCAGCGAGGCCATCTGCGGCAGGATTCCGCGGTCGAACTGGTGCGCCCGATCCAGGTCATGGATCCGCGGCGCCACTTCGCGCCCGGCCCACTCGCGCACCGTTCGCTCGAGCAGTTGGTGATCGTCTGTCAGATCAAAATTCAGCATCGCAAAAAACGCCGCATCCTATCACGACCTCGAAATAACGACTCGCGCGCCGCGCCCGAGCTGCAGCTGCTCGGCGGCGCTCGCGCCGTTGACCGCGACCTCGAGATGTTCGGTGCTGCCGAAGAGCGCGCACACCGACCCTGGCTCGGCCTCGGAGTAGGTGGCCACCACTTTCCCCACCGGATGCGTCCCGGCGGTCACCTCGAGATGCCCGCCGCCCGCAAACCGTTCAAACGCGCGACGCTCGATGTTGGTCACGAGATTCCCGAAGCGATCGACCCGCAGCACCTCGCCGACAATCTCATTCTCGCTCACAGCGGGCTCCGGAATGGAGAGTTGCTGCCACGACGTCAGCGCCCGCCCCAGCCCGGTGAGCTCGATCCCCTTGGCCAGCCACGCGGCCGCCGGCGCAAACCGATCGCGTCCTTCGAAGGTGCGGCTCACCGTGGGACGCGTATAGCGGCGCTCGGTGAGCTCGACGACGCGCTTCGGTGCCGGGTCTTTGAGCGCCAGCGTCAGCACGCCGTTGTCGGGCGCGACAAAACGGTAGCCGCCGGCATCAGCCGCAATCCCCCGCCGCATCGAGCCGACGCCAGGGTCGACGACGACCAGGAAGATCGTGCCGGCTGGAAAATATCTGTAGGAGGCCGCCAGCTCCAGCGCACCCGTCATCACGTCATGCGGTGGGATGTCGTGCGTAATGTCGACGAGCGTGGCGTCGGGACAGATGCCGAGCACGACACCCTTCATGGTGCCGGCGTAATGGTCGCGCATGCCGAAGTCGGTCAGCAGCGCGATGACAGGACGCGCCATCGAGTCGCGTGAGGGTTACGGAACGGAGGGGGCTGGGCTGGCCGCGGGCTTGCGGAACAGCACTTCACGAAGGTTGGTCTTGAGCAGGAACTGCTCGCTAATCCGCAGCGGCTCGAACATCCGCTGGATGTCACGGTTGAGGGCCGGCCGCTGCTTGCCGCGCGCCGCCGGATAGGCGCGGTGCTGCAGGTTCATCTTGTCGATGACGATGTGCTTCGTGTACGTCGGCGTCACCGATGAGCGCGGGTCGGCCGTACTGAAGAAGGCGAGCAGCACGCCGTCAGGCTTGAGGATGCGCGTGAGCTGGCGCGCCAGCGACTCCGCAGCCGCCTTGTCCAGGTAGTCGAAGACATCCCAGCACAGGATGCCGTCCACAGTGTCTTTGTCCCTGGAAAAACGCTGCTCGAAGAATGCCGGCAGTTCGGCGACCTTGCCTTCCTTCACGTGGCGATCGATGTCCTTGGACAAGTCCTCCACGAGGATCTTGCAGCCAATCTCTTCGCCGAAGAACGTGACGTTGGCGCCGACCACGGGGCCGAGGTCGAGCAGCAGCGGCTGCTCATGCGTCGCGAGCGTGGCCATGAACCGGGCGAGTGCTTTGGTGGGATGCGGGGGCGAATCGGAGGCGCCGACTTCGGCGCCGTCCGACTCGTCTTTGCGACGACGGGAAAAGAGATCCGATAGATTCATCCGCCCGCGCTAGCGAGCGGCAGGTTGAGCGACCTGCGCGGCCGGCGGCGCCTGCTGCGACGCCTGTCCGGCTGGCTTCTGCGCCTGCTGCGCTCCCTGCCCCGGCTGTGCTCCCTTGTCTGGCTGACCGCCCTTGCGCTGCATGTCAACGCTGCCGAGGAAGTGCGCGCCCTCGGCGATGGCGACGCGCGGCGACACGATGTCACCGTCGACAGACCCACCGTCGCGGATATCGACCTTTTCCGATGCGTTCACGTTGCCATTCACTTCGCCGAGCACGATCACGGACTTGGCAAACACCGCCGCCTTGATCTTGCCGTTGGGGCCGATCGTGAGGACGTGGTCCTTCAACTCAATCTTGCCTTCGACGTGGCCCTCGATGGTGAGGTCCTCGCTGCCGTTCAGTTCGCCTTTAATGACGACGGACTTTCCGATATTCACGAAGTCCCCCTCCATCTGCTGCCGCCGGCTCTCCGGCTGCGGTGCCGCCGGCGTGCTCGTCTGCTGACTGTGTGACACCGGCCCCGCGGTCGTCTGCTGGCCACCTGTCGGTTTCACCGCTTCATCACGCTTCCACATTGTGTCCTCCGCCTCGTTGGGCCTGGTAAAACGGCGTAGCCGGCCACGCCAGAGACCCGACGGCGATCCAAAAAACCGAAAAGCGGGTTGCCTGGGTCGGGAGCCCACAGAGTATATCGGCCGCTCGAAATCCTTGTCTAGGCCGTTCTAATGCTGGGATTTAGGGGAAATGCTACGATCGACCTACCCGTGCAGCGCATCTACCTAGATCACAACGCCACGACACCGCTCCATCCGGCGGTGGTCGATCGTATGACGGAGGCCCTCCGGGAAGAGTTTGGCAACCCGTCCAGCGTCCACCATTTCGGGCAAAGGGCCAAAGCGGCAATCGATGAGGCCAGGAGCGCCGTGGCCGCCCTGATTGGCGCGGATGCGCCTGAAATCGTCTTTACGGGCGGTGGAACCGAGGGCGACAACATCGCCATTCGCGGCGTGGCGGAGGCACTGGAGGCCACCGGCCGGCGGCACCTCATCGCCAGCGCCATCGAGCACGAAGCGGTGCTCAACACGCTCAAGGCGCTGGCCAAGCGCGGCTGGAAGACCACCCTGCTGGCCGTGGACGAGACCGGGATCGTGTCGCCCGAGTCGCTCCGAGCGGCGCTGACCGACGAAACGGCGCTGGTGTCGGTGATGCACGCGAACAATGAGATCGGGACGATTCAGCCAATCGCCGAGCTCGCGCGCCTGGCGCACGAGCGTGGGGCCCTGTTTCACACCGATGCGGTGCAGAGCGCGGGCAAGATCCCGATCGACGTGAAAGCGCTGGGCGTCGACCTGCTCTCGATCTCGGCGCACAAGTTTTATGGACCGAAGGGCGTGGGCGCGATCTGGATCCGCCGCGGTCTCCGCCTGCTGCCTCCGACCACTGGCGGCAAGCAGGAGCGCAGCCGACGTGCCGGCACCGAAAACGTCCCCGCCATCGTCGGCATGGGCGTCGCCGCGAAGGCGGCGCAGCTCAAGATGAAGGACGAGGCCGTGCGAACCGCGGCGCTGCGGGATCGGCTCGAGGAAGGCATCGTGAAAGCGGTGCCGGGCACGGCGATCAACGGAACCCGCGGTTCGCGTGTGCCGAATACGACCAACATCAGCTTCGATCGCGTGGAGGCCGAGTCGCTCCTGATTGCGCTGGATCTCGAGGGTGTAGCCGTATCCACCGGATCGGCATGCTCGTCCGGTACGCTCGAGCCGTCGCACGTGCTCAAGGCGATGGGATTTCCCCCGCACCGGACGCAGAACTCGATCCGTTTTTCTCTCGGCGCGGCCAATACGGACGCGGATATCGATCGAGTCATCGCGGTGCTGCCGCGGGTGGTCGAGAAGCTGCGAAGCCTGACGCGGTCGCCGGTCCGTGCCTGAGACGGCACACCGAGGCACCGAGACACCGAGGCCCTTTTTTGATCCTGCCGTTTATCAACGATTCGGAATTATGCGCATCGTAATCGCGATGTCGGGCGGCGTCGATTCGTCGGTGGCCGCGGCCCTGCTCGCCGAGCAGGGTCATGACGTCATCGGTCTGTCGATGCAGCTCTACGACCAGAGCGGCGACCAGCGATTTGGGAGCTGCTGCACCATCGACGACCTTCACGATGCGCGCCGCGTCGCGTCGGCGATCGGCATCCCCCACTACATCCTGAATCTCGAGAAGCGGTTTCAGGAAACGGTCATCTCGAACTTCGTGAGCGAGTACGCCTCGGGGCGCACGCCGCTCCCCTGCGCCCACTGCAACAGCGACCTCAAGTTCTCGACACTGCTCGACCGCGCGCGCGGGCTCGGCGCCGAGCACGTCGCCACCGGTCACTACGCCCGCGTCGAGCAGAGTCCGACAGGACGCTGGCTGCTGCGCCGCAGCGCGGATCCTGAGAAGGACCAGTCGTACTTCCTGTTTTCGCTGACGCAGGATCAGTTGGCGCGGGCGCTGTTCCCGGTTGGCGATCTGGGAAAGCCCGACGTGCGGCTGCACGCACATCGCCTTGGCCTCAGCGTCGCGGAGAAGCCCGACAGTCAGGAAATCTGTTTCGTCCCCGACGGCGACTACGCTGACTTCGTCGCTCGCAATGAGCCCGCCGTCGCGCGCGTCGGCGCCATCGTCAACGAGCAGGGCCAGGCGCTCGGCCAGCATGGCGGGATCCACAGGTTCACCGTCGGCCAGCGCAAGGGACTTGGCGTCTCAGGCCCGGCGCCCATGTACGTGCTGAAGATCGAGGCAGAGTCAGGCACCGTGACCGTGGGTGCCCGTGCGTCGCTCGACAAGACAAAGCTGACGGCCTCGGGTGTGAACTGGATCTCCGTTGACGCACCGGCGGACTGGCTCTCGGTCTCAGCCCAGATTCGCCATCACCACGCCGCCGCCACCGCGCGCGTCCGCGCGCTCGCGGGCGACCGCGCCGAGCTCGAGTTCCTCGAGCCCCAGTCCGCCATCACGCCAGGCCAGGCCGTCGTGTTCTACGACGGCGACGTGGTCGTCGGCGGCGGCTGGATCGACTAGCCTCTTTTTAGTAGTAGTAGTGTCCGGCTTCAGCCGGACCGTGATCCCGATCGCGGCGCGGGCGTGTCGGATAGCCGCCTCCCGGCTACGCACGCCGGAAATCTCGCTCCGCTCATATCCTCCCGCTCCCGCCGCGACTAGTACGTAATTCCAACGACAACCATCGCGGCATGCACCAGCGTTGCTAATTCCACGGACACGGATCGCGCGTGACGAAGTCGCGGCGAGGAATCGCTCCGCTCCATTTCTTGAACTCCGTCGGCGTGCTCCGCAGGTCGGCGACTATCCGACACGCCCGCGCCGCGATGGATGCT
>CAMCNL010000139.1 GCA_945876205.1 Candidatus Sulfopaludibacter sp. SbA3 | reverse complement strand
CTGTGATTGCGCGTCGTCTTGATGTCGTACGGCACTGTGACGAACAGCGCATACAAGTCAGCCGCGAAGGGGAAGTTCGGCGTGTACAGCGTCGACACCGGGTACGGGTTGGTGCGTCCCACCGCTCCCCACGGATCGTCCAACGACGTGCCGGTCAGGCGCTGTTCGAGACCGAAGGGCGGCGCCGATTTGGAGTCGAAGAAGAACTGGCCGGTCACGAAGTCACCGGTGAGGCCGTATCCAGCCCGCACCGACGTGCGGCCGTCCGCCCGTGGATCCCATGCCATGCCGACGCGCGGATTGAGGTTCGTCCACACCGTCCGCATGCCGGTCTTTCCCGGGAACCCGGGGTCGCCGGGATAGTAGAGGCCGGCCGGCGCGTTCGGGAACACCGTGCTGTGGGTGCCGGCCTTCATCCGGTCGGCAGAGAACGAATAGAAAGCGCCGTCGTTGCTGTTCTGCGGGAACCAGGGCTCCCAGCGCACGCCGTAGTTCAAGGTGACCTTCGGCGAGAGGCGCCACGTGTCCTGGGCGTACACCGCCACATACCCCTGCGTGATGTCCTGCCGGAACGGCGTCGCTTCACGGAACTCGAACACCTTGCCGAGCAGGAAGTCGCCGAGCGGCAGGCCTGTCACCGCGCCATTAAACGAGATCGGGCCCATCGATCGAACGTTCGATTCGGTCTTCCAGTTCGACGTGGCGACCGTCGCGCCGAGCCCGAACTGGTGTGCGCCGCGCACCAGCGTCACGTCGTCGGACAGGGCGTAGGTGTTCGGCTTGTAGAACGAGAAGGTCTCTGTTCCGGTGTTGATCGAGAAGGCGCCCGTGGTCGTGATGTTCATGTAGTCCGGAACGTGGCTGTACATCTTCACGCCGACGTCTTCGGGGCCGAAGAGGGGGGCGTGCGTCCGGGTCACGTTCGTGCGGTTCACCGACAACCGCAGGTTGTTGACCATGGTGTTGCTCATCACCCACGTGTCGCCTATCGCCAGCGAGTGGGACGCGTTGTCACGCCCGCCGAGCGTGGCCGCGAGGATATTGCCATCGGCGTTCAGGAATGCCGGATCCCAGAAGCTGGTCGACAGCTGGTAACGCGCGAACAGGCCATGGCTCTGGTTGACCTGCCAGTCGACCTTGGCGATCGGCTGATGCTCGCGTGGCTTGGTGGGCCGCGAATACGAAATCTGCCCGCACGGATCGCTCGTGGTCGGCAGCATGTTCGCGATCTTCACCGCCGCCGGGCTGAGCAGCGATGGGCTGATCCGGTTGTTGACGAAGCCCAGGGCAGCAGGCATGACGAGGTTGCCCTGCGTGCGGCATTGGGCCGACGCGACCGTCGAGAAATCGCCCGCCAGCATCGCCGCCGTCGGGATGAAGGTGACGATGTCGGCCGGGATCTGCGTCGCTCGCGTGCCCTGATACGCGGCAAAGAAGAAGAGCTTGTCCTGGACAAGCGGACCACCCAGGACGCCGCCGAACTGGTTGCGCACGAGGCCATCATCATTGCGCTTGCCCGTCGTACGGTTGATGCCGGCAAATGGGCTGGTCGCATTGAAGCGGTGGTGACGCGCGAATTCAAACGCGTCGCCGTGGAAGGCATTGGTCCCGGACTTGGTGGCGATGTTGACCGTGCCGCCCGCCTTGTAGCCGTTCTGCGCGTTCTGCGAACTGGTTTCCACCTTGAATTCCGCCAGCGCGTCGGGAAACGGCAGCGGCAGGCCGGTGCCGTCATAGACGTTGTTGTGCAGCGCACCATCGAGGACGTACGCCACGCCAAACGACTGGCCGCCGGCGATGGCGATCCCGCGGCTCTGCGTCAGGCTGCGGCTCGACGGGTTGCCGGTATCGACGGTCGCGCCAGAGAGCACGATCAACGATGCCGGGTTGCGGCCTTCGAGCGGCAGCGCCTCGACCTGTTCATTCGTGATGATCTGACCGACGGCGGGGTTGCGCGTCTCGACCAGTGGCGCCGAGGCTTCGACAGAGACCGTCTCCTCGAGACTGCCCAGTTGCATCGCCACCGGGATGACCGGGTTGCTGTTGACCTGCAGCACGATGCCGGTCTGCGAGAACGTCCGGAACCCGGAGAGCGTCGCTTCCAGGCGGTACGGTCCGATCGGCAGGTTCAGCAGCGCGAACGCACCCTGGTCATCGGTGACGCCTTCCCTGCGGAAGCCGGTGTTGGTCTGGATGGCAACGACGGTGACACCGGGCAGGACGGCGCCGCTCGAGTCCGCCACTGTCCCGTTGATTTGTGCCGTAGCCTGGGCCCACACGTTCGTGGCAGCCAGCAGAAGAACCAAGCAGGTGAGTAACACGCGCAACACGCGATTCATTCGGAAGCCTCCTCGTTAAGAGAGCCTCAAGAGCTCCTGGGGGGGAAGAGCTGTACGACGATTGCGCCGACGACGTGCCTTAGGGTGGGCAGAAGTATACCCGCCACCTGCCCGTTGTCAACGCAGTTTGGGCAGAAGGCGGGTCGGAATCGGCGGGATCTAGCGGTATCTAGCGGAGTCGGAACGTTTCCGACGATAAATCAGTCGACTTTTTCGGCCGGGAGCAGGCCCCAGGACCAGCCGTCCTTCGGACGGGAGAACTTGAGGAGACGCACACGGTGGTCCGCCGGGTCCCGGCCCGGGTTGCCGCTGATCACCAGGAAGTCGCCTGGCTTCAACGTGTCGCGCGTCACGCCCTGGCCACCGAGCTGCGCGGGCGAGCCCCACTCGACGACGTAGCGCACCGTCGAGCCGTCCTTTTCTTTCACCATGACGTGCACGAAGGAGTGCGGGTTGCGAAGGAGGAACTGCACCAGCTGGCCTTCGATCGTCACCGACTGGTCTTCCATGTAGGTCGCGGCGAACGAATGATGCGCCAACGCACGCGCGCTCAACGCGAGCGCGAACACCGCGGTCAGCACAACCAGATAACGCTTCATAACTACCCTCTCAATACAACCGCGGGCCGTAAAGGCCCGCGCCGCAAGCAGGCCATGAAGGCCCGCGGAAGAGTCTCAATCGTACCCGTTACGGCCTATTGCGGCAAGCGCTCGAGCACCGCGTAGTAGGTGCTGGTGCCGATGATGTGGCCGTCGACCGCCTTCGCCACGTCCGCCCGGGTGGCGGTGGGCGGAAGGTTGAGCATCGTGTCCAGCGCCAGGAGCTGGAACTGGTAGTGGAGCTCCCCCGCGCCTGCCGGCGCGCAGGGCCCGCGCCAGCCGGTAATGCCGCGGCCGCCCACGAGCTGATGGCTGCCATCCGGCAGATCGGCGCCGAGCGGCACACCCTCGGGAATGGAGCTGGTCGTCGGCGGGATGTTCCAGCGCACCCAGAAGAACTCTTCGGCCACGCCCTTGGCGGGATGGTTGTCCGGTCCGTTCACGATGAGGGTGAAGCTGACCGTCTCCTTGGGTGTATTGGCCCACTGCAGCGGCGGGGAGATGGTCTTGCCTCCCTCGGCGTAGCAGCTGTACTGCAGCGGAAGCGACCCGGCATCGCGAAACGCGGGGCTCTTGAGCTTGAGCCGGGGCGCCTCGGGCGCACGCGGCGCCTGCGGCGCGGGTTGCTGCGCGCCAGCGCTGATGGACAAGCCGACGAACACCAGAGTCAGACAGAGTGATCGCACACGCATATACCTTCTCCTCGCGTACTCCCGCCCGGATCCGGTGGGCGGGGCGGAATATAACATGTTGAGGTATTCTCTTGCGATGATCCGCATCTTTACGTTTGTGTGCGCGCTGCTGACGATGAGCGCGCCGGCGTTCGCGCAGTTTGAGCTGACCGGCTCGTACGCGCCGCGTCTGTACGAGGATTACATCGAGCGCGGCCCCGGCTCCGACCTGGGCGACTACTCGGGCATGCCGCTCAGCGACGAGGGACGTGCCAAGGCGCTGCTCTATACGTCGAACCTGCCGTCGATCTTCGAGCGCCAGTGCCTCGCGCAGTCATCGATGGTGTTTCAGTACCGGCCGCGAGGACTGAAGATCTGGCCCGAGGTCGACGAGCTCGGACACGTGATCGCCTGGATCCTTGGCGGCGACAACCTGCGCGGTGAAACCAAGATCTGGATGGACGGCCGCCCGCATCCGTCGGCGAACGCCCCGCACCCGACCGGCGGCTTCAGCACCGGCAAGTGGGACGGCGACACGCTCACCGTCAAGACCACGCACGTGAAGACCGCGTGGATCCGGCGCGGCGTCGGCATCCCCGGCAGCGATCAATCGACCTACACCGTGCACATCACGCGGCATGACGATCTGCTGACGGTCACGACGGTCCAGAACGATCCGGTCTACCTCACCGAGCCGCACGTCGTCACCCGTGTGTGGCAGTACGATCCGCGCGGCGACCAGAGCGAAGCGGGCATCTGCGTCACCGCCAACGAAATTCCCCGGCTCGAAGACACGGGCAACGTGCCGCACTATCTTCCCGGCGTGAACCCGGAAGCCGACCACATGATCCGCAACTACAACCTGCCGCGCGAGGCAGCGATGGGATACGCGGAGTCGCTCTATCCGGAATACCGCAAGAAGATTAAGAGCGTCTACACGCCGCCGGCCGCGTGCGATCGATACTGCTGTGGATGGATTGAACGCCAGGGCCGGCCTGGTGGTGCGCCGAACCTGACGTGCAACGACGGCGGCTTCAAGCAACTGATTCCCGGCCGCAAGCCGAATCCGGCCAGCAACTAGCTATCGGTTGTCATTGACCGAGATCACGGCCGCCGAAGACTGTCTCCGGCTTCGGCATCGCCTTGATCTTGGCGATGTACTCGGGATACATCGTCATCGGCCCACCTAACCTCGCCTCGTAGGGCGTTCCAAACCTGTCCGTCAGCTTCGGGTTGAGTCCAGGCATCGGGCTCTGTCCGGGCAGGAAGTGCGGCACGTTGCCGCGCGGCACGGCGGTTTCGGTTGCCTCTTCGCACGGATACGGCGCCATGACCATGGCCGGATCGATGCTCCACATCATCGTGCTGCGCACGTACGGTTCCGCGAGGTAGACCGGGTCGTACATGATCACGGTGGCCTGCAGGTAATTGCCGATGCGGCGCCACCGTGTGCGCAGCGTCGTCTTGTCGCTGCGCATCAGGCCGGTGCGGCGAATGTAGGCTTCCTTGAGGTGCGTGGTGGTGATGACGAGGACGTTGCCGTCCCACTCGCCCGTCGAGAAGCCGCTCCAGGTGTGCACCGCGTGCTCCGGCGGATGCGGACGGCCATCCATCCAGATCGTCGTCTCCTGCTCTTCCTGGTTGATGTGGCCGTGATAGGCGATGACCTGCTGCGTGGCCTGGTCGATTTCGGGCCAGAAGCGAATCGGCGAGAGGCCGCCGTCAAAGGAATAGTCCCACGCGTGCGGGCGGCAGACCCATTCCGCGACGTCGAATTCCTCGGGTGACCAGCTGTCACCGCGCCACCGGCCGGCGGGACTGAGCGGCATGCCGGCGGCGTCGCCGGTCATCCCGCTACCGTCCTGGTTGCGGGACATCGGGCGCCACAGGCCGGTAATGTCCACCTGAGCGGAGACGGGTTGGCTCACGAACATTCCCAACAGCAGCAGGAACGCCACTCGGCTGACGGGCCAATCGCGCATGCGGTTCTGATACATCCTGATACGCTCCTAACAGATTGCCCTCGCAGAGGCAAAGTAGGTATTCTCTTGCGACCATGACCTTATCATCAACGCGGTTCACGGCACCGCCGTGGCTTCTCGCACTCGTGCTGGTGCTCGGCTCCTCCCACGGACTGCTCGCGCAACAGCGTCCGGCCGACAACGGCGCGCTCGAGACGATTCAGATCCGGCCGAACGTCTACGTCATCTTTTCGGGCGGCAGCAACGTGACCGCCCACGTCGGGGAAGACGGCGTCATCCTTGTCGACAGCGGCCCGGCGGCGACGGCGGACAGGGTCGTGCAGGCGGTGAAGGCGATCACCAACGCGCCGATTCGCCTCATCCTCAACACCAGCGCGCATCCCGATCACGTCGGCGGCAACGAGAAGGTGAGCGCGGCGGGCCTGCAGCTCAACCCCGATTCGTTCAGCGATGAGCCGCAGGCGACCATCCTCGCGCACGAAAACGTGATGCTGAAGATGAGCGGGGCTGACCCGGCGCCGGCGACCGGCGCACTCCCCACCGAAACCTTTACCGCACGCCACCGCTCGATGTATCTCAACGACGACGCGGTGCAGATGCTGCGCCAGACCGGCGCGGTCACCGACGGCGACAGCATGGTGCACTTCCGGCGCGCCGACGTGATCGCGGTCGGCGACATCATCGACCTGCGGCGCTTCCCGATGATCGACGCCAAGAATGGCGGCAGCATCCAGGGGGAGCTCGACGCGCTCAACCGGCTGCTCGAGCTGACCGTGCCGGCGATGCCGCTGGTGCTCAAGCCGGGCCGCACGCTGCTCGTCCCAGGCCACGGGCCGGTGGCCGACTACGCGGAGCTGGTCGAGTACCGCGACATGGTCACGACCATCAAGGACATCATCGAAGATCAGATCAAGAAGGGGATGACGCTGCAGCAGGTGAAAGCGGCGAATCCGACCGCCGGCTACCGCAAGCGCTGGGGCGCGGAATCGGGCGAATGGACGACCGACATGTTCGTCGAGGCTATTTATAACGGGCTCAAGAGCCCTGCGGGGAAATCGTAATCATGGTACGTAAAGGCCTGTTGCTCGTCGGCATCGCAATGCTGCCGTTGGTACTGTCGGGTGGCGCATTCGCGCAGGGACGCGGCGGCGCGCCCGCCGGTCCGCCGACGCCACGCGCGAACGCCCCGGCGGATCTCACCGGCTACTGGGTGGCGATCATTTCAGAAGACTGGCGCTGGCGGATGATCACGCCGGCCAAGGGCGACTTCCCCAGCATCCCGATGACGCTCGAGGCGCAGAAGGTGGCCGAGGCGTGGGATCCGGCGAAGGACGAAGCGGCGGGCGAAGCCTGCCGCGCCTACGGCGCACCGGGCCTGATGCGCGGGCCGACGCGGCTGCACATCACCTGGCAGGACGACACCACGCTGAAGCTCGAGAGCGACTACGGGATGCAGACGCGCCTCTTCAAGTTCGGCAACGCGGCGCCGGCGTCCAATGCCGCGCGCACGTGGCAGGGTGTCACGACGGCGCAGTGGATCATCGCCGGCGGCGGCCGCGGCCGTGGCGCGCAGCGCTCCGGATCGTTGAAGAGCGTGACGACGCAACTGCGGCCCGGATACCTGCGCAAGAACGGCGTCCCCTACAGCGCCAACGCCGTCTACACGGAGTACTGGGACGTCAACACCGAGGAGAACGGCGACAAGTACCTCGTCGTCACCAACGTCGTCAACGACCCGACCTACCTGCAGGTGCCGTGGATGACGGCGATCCACTTCAAGAAGGAAGCCGACGGCAGCAAGTTCGATCCCACGCCCTGCGACGCAAGATTCTAGGAGTCTGAAGATGAGATTCACGCGCGGCGTCGCGTTCGCGTTTGCCCTGTTCGCCGTCGCCGTCCCGGCGTCCGCACAGATCGACCTGAACGGCTCGTACACGAACATGATGTACGAGGACTACATCGAGCGCGGACCCGGATCCGATCTCGGCGACTACACCGGGATGCCGCTCACCGATGAGGGGCGCGCCAAGGCGCTGCTCTACACGCCGAACCTGCCATCGACCTTCGAGCGCCAGTGCATCGCGCAGTCACCCTGGGTGATCCAGTACCGGCCGCTCGGCGTCCGCATCTGGAGCGAGGAAGACGAGAACGGTCGCGTGATCGCCTGGGTGCTGGGCGGCGATTACCTGCGCGACAACATCACGATCTGGATGGATGGACGCCCGGCCCCGTCGCCGAACGCGCTGCACATGCCCGCCGGCTTCACGACCGGCAAGTGGGAAGGCAACACGCTCACGGCGAAGACGACGAACGTGAAGACGCAGTGGATCCGCCGCGGCGTCGGCATTCCCGGCAGCGATCAGTCGACTTTCGCCGTCCACTTCACGCTGCACGACAACATGCTCACGGTGACGACGATCCAGAACGACCCGATCTACCTCACCGAGCCGCACGTCGTCAGCCGCGTGTTCCAGAAACAGCCCGGCCTCGGTGGCGGTGGCCGGGTCATCTGCAACACCGCCAACGAAGTGCCGCGCCTCGAAGATTCCGGCATCGTGCCGCACTACCTGCCCGGCCAGAACCCGGAAGCCGATCACATGACGCGCGATCTCAACGTGCCGAAAGAAGCGGCGATGGGCTACGCCGAAACGCTCTACCCGGAGTACCGCAAGAAGATCAAAGCCACCTACAAGGCGCCGACGTCCTGCGGCCGCTACTGCTGCGGCTGGATCGAGCGCCAGGGCCTCCCCGGCGCCGCCCCGGGCCTGACCTGCAACGACGGCGGACAGGCTCAGCCCGTGAAGCGTCCGCAGGCGACCGAGAAATAGTTATCAGTTGTCGGTTGTCAGCACGAAGAGGCGGACCTTCCGGTCCGCCTTTCTTGCGTACGTAGTGTCCGGCTTTCCTGGCCTGAGCGTAGTCGAAGGCAGCCGGACCCGCACTAGCGTCCAGCGTCTGTGTTCGTGGCGGGACGCACACTCCGCTCCGCGATGCGGCTCGGAGCCCGGTCAAACGCATCTCCGGGGAGACGTCGGCGGAACGTGGGGCCCCTCCGTCGCGGCTCCATTCGAACCGCTCCTCCACCCCACGAGGACTTCGGCCCCTGCGATGCGTTTGACAGACTGACGCCGATCGGGCTCCTCGAACGCATCGCTACGCGGAGTATCCGTCCCGCCACGAACGTCCCCGGAACAATTGCCAGTGGGCTGGATCTCCGCATATCGGGATTGCTGGGGTCTCTGTCAGGCAACGATTATCAACGGCCAGCGCTCACCAGCGGCCGCTCACGATCGCAGTGGCGGCCGTCTGGTGCAGCCGGATGTTATGCCGTCATCGCCAACGCCGCCGCAACCCGCTGCCAATCTTTGAACTGCGCCTTTTCCTTCCGGTGCGTATTCAAGATTCGTCGGCCGCAGTGGTAAACCGCGAACGCGATGGAACCTCCGGCGAGCGGTACTCCAGGCCCGCCCACGGCCGCGCGCCAACTTGTGTACGCCGGGAGCCCGTACGCTGACAGTACCGCAGTGTAGGCCCGTTCCCCGAGGCACACTACCACTCCTGGCTTGATCAGCTCGATCTGCGGTCGCAGAAACCGCGTCCCACACTCCCGAAACCATTCCGGCCGCACCGGCCCCTGGCACCCTTGATCTTTGAAGCAGAGAACGGCATTCGTGAGGAAGACACCTGAAGGACCGCGGGCGATGCCCACATCCGGCACTTGGACGCCGACTGAGGCCAGGAGTCTCCGAAGCATCTTGTTCGTGGCGCTGGGATCGTTCACGCCTTCAAGCTCTTCGAAGGCGCGCTGGTCGCCCCAGTCTTGGCCGATGACAAGAACACGCGCGCCGAGATCCCCAAGCCAGCGAGTCCAAGGACCAATCTCGGAAGAATCGAACTCGCCATCACGTAGAGCGGACGCGTTGACCAGACCGTCGCACTGCCTGCAGGCTTTGCGTGCTGAGACCATCGCCTGGTATTTCGTGGTCTGGATTTTCATCGTCGTCACTATTGTCGGCATAACCGCCTCGGCTTCAACTGCGGCGGCCTCATGATCGCGCCGGGCCGCCGCCGGCCGCAAGCCGTTAGCCAGACTCGTCGTCCGTGCCTCGCTCCGAGAGTTCGAATGGTTCGACGTTGTGAAGGCTTGCGAGTCGGGAGATCTCGGCTGCGCCTTCAAGAACAATGACCTTCGCTTCCTGAGCCTCTCGACGCTGTGCACCGGTCAACCTGCCGGTGGTAACAAACATGGCAGACTCGACACGGCGCGCGAAGCAACCTGCGAGGAACTTGAGCCACTCCTCCTTCGTAGGCGCATTGTTCGGTTGATGCAGTTTGACTTGCACTCCAATGCTTCGCGCCTCGTCGTTTGCGTCGCCGAGGCGAGTACCGACGAAATCGAGCCCACGTTCCGTAGCTTTGTGCCGACCCTGATCGTACCAAGCATAGTACGGGTACGCTGCCCGAAGCAGAATCAAGACCCAGCGTTCGAACGCTGCTCCCTGGGCTGAGTTCGGGAGGAGCCGTACCTCGGCACCGGTGTCAACGTTGACCGCCACTTCTTCGGTGGCAATTGGCGAGCCGGCAAACTCTCTGCCTTCGGGAGTGATGCGCCAGCCGGGATTCTCTTTGTCATGCGGGTAGACATAACTTGCCTGCACCGCGACCCTATTTACGAAAAACCGCAAGCTCGCTCGGCCCTGCCTCGAGAGAGTGAAACCCTTCGGTCGGATCCGGGTCTCGACTGCCTCGTAGATGTCCGGCATCTGAGCTTCGCCGCCACGCTCGATCATTCGTTGCAGGGCAACCCGAATCTGATCGTCTCCGGATAGCCCAGCCTCAAAGCCGGTTACCTGCTTCAGTTCGTTCATTTCGAATCGTTGTGAGTTCTGTCAACGGCAGCGTTGAGCCGCGAGCAGGCAACGGAAGGCTGTTGCTCGTCGG
>CAMCNL010000138.1 GCA_945876205.1 Candidatus Sulfopaludibacter sp. SbA3 | reverse complement strand
TACAAGGGCGAGGCTGGCTCGCCCAAGGGCATGCTCGTGTTCGACATCGATCTCATCGAAATCAAGCGATAGGGAAGATTCGGGCTCAGGAAACATTCCGGCAGGGCGCCGGGTTCCACTTCGAGCCGTCGGGCTCCTTCTTGAAGTGCGTGCTCGTCACGAACGGCGTGGTGAAATACTTCGGGTCGTCGACGATCGTCGTGACGTTGACCCAATCCTCCCCGCCCGGTCCGGTAAAGCGGTCGTAGTGCTCGGTCAGCACAGCGTTCTCGCTGTACGGAACGCCGTTCTTCCGCACCCATCCGCCGGTCATGTTGGTGGTCGTGACCTTCAAAGGACCTCCCTGCGCCCCTCGACCGCCGATCGGCTCCCATTCGGCCACTGAAAACCCCTGGAGCGACCGTGGGCCTGATTGCGCCATCCTGTCGAACACCATTCTTCGCGTCTGCACGCCGGCGTCGGTCTCGAGCTTGAGGGACGTGTCCGACTCCCACGAGATCCGCAGCCGCGTCGGGTTGCGCAACAGGCCGGCGGCGCCGTAGGCCATGCAGGATCCGTCCTTGGAGATGTCCCACATGTCGGCCACCGTGCGGGCCTCGCGTGTCATCGGCACGCTGGCATAGTCGCCCTTGGGCGGCGTGACCATGCGCCAGCGCCAGTCTTCGGTCACCACCGATACCCAGTTGCCGGTCAGGTCGAAGGTGGCGCTCGTTCGCGGCGTGGGAGGCGCGGCCGGTGCTCCACGCCCTTGCGCGGCCACGCGTGTGTGGACGCCGGAGATGACGACGGTTAGCGCAAAAAGCAGGATGGTGTATCTCATCGTGTCGGCGCCACCTTACCCAGATCGCTGTAAATCGCTTCGACAAACATCTCGCCCGTGTAAGACGGCGTTGCATAGATCCCGTCGTACTCCAGCGTGACCCTGGCCGCCTTGATCTGAGCCAGCGTGCTGCCCTTGGCTCTGGCGTCGCGGATGCGATCGCGGACGATCGTCGCCATGTCGCGGTATTCGACGACATCCGATTGATTACTGATCCGACCGTGGGCCGGAACGATCCGTGTGCCGCCCTGCTGGTTGAACTCGGGCACGGCAAGGTCGACGAGATGGTTCAATCCGTCGAGGATGCCCTGCATCGTTCCGCCTCGCTTCGCATCGAACCTGGGGAACGACGTGGTGTCGAACACGTCGCCGGCAGCGATCACGTCCGATTGCCGGAACCAGACGACGATGTCGCCGTCGGTGTGTCCGGGCGCGTAGTGAAATTCAACCGGCTCGTGGTTGAAGAAGATTTTCTTCTTGTCGGTGAAGAACGTGTCGGTCGGCCACAGGGTCGTCGGCACCGCCGGCGTCTGGCCGGTCGGCACGCTGAGCTGGTTGAGTGCCTTCTCGTGCGAAAAGATGGTCGCCTGCGGAGCGGGCCCATAGCCCATGTTGCCGGCGAACATCGGCTGGCCGATCATCGACAGCTTCGCGTTGCCGCCGATGTGATCGCCGTCGGTGTTGGTGTTGACGATGCCCTTGATCGGACCCTTCGTCAGCTTCCTGATCTCGGCGATCACCTGGTCGCTGACGTCGGCCAGGCTGGCGTCCACCAGCAGGGCGCCCTGATCGCCGACCTGGGCGACGATGTTGCTGCCCTTGCCGGTGGCAATCAGGTAAACGCTGCCCTGCACGGGTAACACCACGACGCCTGACGATGAGAGGTCTGGCCGCCGCGGTTTGTATTTCAGCTCGTCGGCCGTTTGCGTTGACGGCTTCGCGCCCGGCGTTTGTGCCCGTGCGACGGTGAACGATCCGACCGCGGCCACGGCGATGACAATGGCAGATGCGAGCGATCTCTGATGGTTCGTCACGACTACTTCTGTGCCTTCTCGGCGCGCATCTTCTGTATCTTGAGCTGATACTCCGGATACGTCGTTTCAGCTCCGCCTCTCGTCGCCTCGAACGGAATGTCGTACTTTTCCGCCGCCTCGGTGTGCGTCGTCCCGAGCGGATAATGCGGCACCCAGCCCACCTGCTTGTCCGACAGCTCGTCTACCGACTCCCATGCCAGGGCGGCGCCGACGTTTTGATTCGTGTCGAGCACCCACGTCTGGCTGCGGACGAACGGCTCTTCGAGGTAGATGGGATCATCGACGACGGTGATCATCGTCAGATACAAACCATGCCGGAAGAAATGCTCGGTCATGACGCTGTAGGGGCTGGCGTAGATCCCGACCTTCTGCAGCACGCCCATCTTCATGTGGGTGGTGGTGACGGTTAGCTCGCCGTCGTGGAAGGTGCCGGTCGAAAAGCCGTCCCAGGTGTGCTCGACGTACTCGGATGGATGAGCCCGGCCGTCGAGCCAGATCGTGCGGTCGGCCCGTCCGAACACGCCGACGATTCTCAATGCGATGAGCTGTTCGTTGACGGGATCGCGGATCTCGCTGATCCGGATGTTCGGTCCTTCACCGCGCATCGCATACACCGCCGGATGCGCCTGGGTGGCTCGCTCGGGTTGGGAGAGGACAGACGCGTCCCAGCTTTCAGCCATCTGGCGCGAGGCCGCGTTGATGGGCATCCCTTCGTAGTCGCCAAGAAAGCCACCCGCGCCTCGGTAGATGGCATCCTCATGGACTCTCGCCGCCCACTCGCCCGTCAGATCGATCACGCGCGCCGGCGGTGCGGGCTGGGCGAAAGCCTCCGTGCCCATCAACGCCGCCGCGACGAGCAGCCACGCCGAGGCTGACTTCGGTAGCTGTACCATCTCTATTTCTCTGTCATGTAGCCGTACTTGTAGTCTCGCGGCGGGGCGAAGGTCTCCTTGATCGTCCTGGCACTGACCCAGCGAAGCAAGTTCATCTTCGATCCCGCTTTGTCGTTGGTGCCCGACGCCCTCGCGCCGCCAAATGGCTGCTGGCCGACGACGGCTCCCGTCGGCTTGTCGTTGATATAGAAATTGCCGGCCGCGTTGCGCAGCGCATGGCGTGCCTCGCGAATCGCGGCGCCATCCCGCGCGAAGACGGCGCCCGTCAGCGCGTACGGCGACGTGCGATCGACCGTCGCGAGCAGGTCGGTCCACGTCGCATCCGGATACGCGTGGGCGGTGACCACCGGGCCGAAGATTTCCTCGCACATCAACCGGTATCCGGGATCTTTCGTTTCAACCAGCGTCGGCTCGATGAAGTACCCGCGCTCGCCTTTCGCGCCGCCGCCCTGGACGATCGTCGCATTCCGCCGCGCATCGTCGAGGTACCCGCCGATCTTGTCGAACGACTTCCTGTCGATGACGGCGCCGATGAACGTCCGGAAATCGGCGGGATCGCCCATCTGCATCTCGCGCATCATGCCGACGACGCGGTCGCGCACGCCGGGCCAGAGCGACTGGGGCACGTAGACGCGGCTCGCGGCTGAGCACTTCTGTCCCTGGTACTCGAACCCGCCGCGCGCGATGGCGACAGCCAGCTCCTGCGCGTCGGCCGACGGGTGGGCAACGATGAAGTCCTTGCCGCCCGTTTCACCCACGAGCCGCGGGTAGTTCTTGTATCGATCGATGTTGTCGCCGACCTTCTTCCACATGCCGTGAAAGACCGGCGTGCTGCCGGTGAAGTGGACGCCGGCGAGATCGGCCGAGTCGAGCAGGATGTTCGAGATCTCTACCGAATCGCCGGGAACGAAGTTGATCACGCCGGGTGGCAGCCCTGCGGCCTGCAGGAGCCGCATGATGTAGTACGCGCTCAACATCGCGCTCGAGGCGGGCTTCCACACCACCGTGTTGCCCATCAGCGCTGGAGCGGTTGGAAGGTTGCCGGCGATTGACGTGAAGTTGAACGGAGTCACCGCGTAGACGAACCCTTCGAGCGGGCGGTACTCCGCCGAGTTCCACGCCGCATGCGTGCTGATCGGCTGCTCCCCGTACAGTTCCTGCGCGAAGCAGGGATTGAACCGCCAGAAATCGATCATCTCCGACGCCGCGTCGATTTCCGCCTGGAACGCCGTCTTCGACTGTCCGAGCATCGTCGCCGCATTCAACGTCGCGCGCCACGTCGTCGTCAGGAGCTCCGCCGCGCGCAGAAACACCGCGGCGCGGTCTTCGAGCGGCCAGCGTCCCCATTCCTTCTGCGCTTCTGCCGCAGCCGCGATCGCGTCGCGCACATGGCCAGGCTCCGCGACATGCCAGTCTGCCAGGACGTGCTGATGATCGTGCGGCATCGCCGCCTGGCGAACCTTGCCGGTGCGGATCTCCCGGCCACCGATGATGATCGGAATGTCGATCTTCTCGGCTGCCATCGCCGCAAGGCGGGCCTTCAGCTCCTTGCGTTCAGGGGATCCGGGAAGGTAGCTGAGGTTTGGTTCGTTGACGGGAGTCGGTACGCGTGGCGTTCCTGCTAACACGCGATTGATTGTACGACTAAGAGCGCACCCGGGGATTCGCCGGTTCGCGCATCGGGATGTGCGGTTCGGCGCCGGGGATCTCACTTTCGGCGGTAGCGAGCGGCGGGCGCGTGGGGCCGATGTCGACGTGGATACCGCGCCACTTCTGCTGGCGGAATCGAAGGACGCTCAGGACGCACCGCGTCATGTGTCCGATGAAGATGGCCATCCAGATCTGCCAGGCTTGCAGTCCCGTGGTCGCCTCGAGGATCGTGCAGATCCCCAACGGGACGACAATTTGCGAGACGACGGAGATGTAGAGCGGGCTGCGGGTGTCGCCTGCGCCCTGCAACGCGCCGGTGTAGCACAGCGCGACGGTGATGAAGAGCCCCGAGATCGTCAGGAACCGAAGCAGTTCCCGGCCAAGCTCCAGCACCAACGGATCGGTCATGCCAAAGAGCGCGAGCAGTTGGTTGGGAATCAGCATGAAGAGGGCGCCGACGCCGGCGGCCACGCCCAGGCCGATCTTGGACGCGACGTGCACGCCCTCGATGGCGCGCTCGGGCTGATGCGCGCCAAGGTTCTGTCCCGCAATCGTTGCGGCCGCGCCCATCAGGCCAACCGACGTCCACGTAATCAGCGAGAACAACTCGGTGTAGCCCACGGCAAACGCCGCCTGGGCGGCGGCGCTATGTTCCAGCCCACCGATGAACCGAAGGAGGAACACACCCCCGACGTTCATCGCGATGCCCTGGACGCCGGTGGGAAGTCCGAACTTGAACAGGGAGCGGATCACCGTGAAGTCCGGTCCGCGGTGCAATCCCGGCTCGAAGTGGATCACCGAATCGGGGCGCGTCAGCCGCCAGATGCCATACGCCGAGACCAGCGAGCTGCTCGCGACCGTGCCGTACGCCGCGCCGATGGTTCCCATCCTGGGAATCAGGATCACGTTGAAGACGATCGTCAGCACCGTCATGCCGATCCCGAGCTTGAGCGGTGTGTGCGGATCGCCCGCCGCGCGGAACGCGCCGCTCAGCATGAAGAACATCATCATGCCGACGATGCCGGCGAACATCGTGCGGAGAAATGGCAGCGCCTCGGCGTGCACTTCGGGCGCGGCGTGGACGAGATTGAGGAGCGACGGCGCGGCGAGCCAGCCGGTCGCGCCAAGGATGACCGCGAGGCCCGCGGCGGTCAGGAACGATTGGTAGACGACGCGGTTGACCTTCTCGGGCTCGTTCGCCCCGGCGAAGCGCGACACCAGCACGGCCATGCCGGTGAAGACCGAGCTGACGAAGACAATGACGACGAGCACGATCTGCCAACTGACGCCGATCGCCGCGTTGGCGGTGTAGCCGACGTAATGCCCCACCATCGCGTGATCGATCATGCCCTGCAGCCCGGCAATGACGTTCTGCAGCATCGTCGGCCACGCGAGGCGCCAGACGGCTGGACCTATGGGACCTTCGATGATGGATCGATCGAATTTTCGCTGGGACGTGGGGCCGGCCATTCGGAAATATATGAATCCGAGGCGAGTCTACTACGGAGCTCCGGACGGAAGAAGATACGCGACTGTTGGGTTTCGACGCTTCAACTAACGCGCGTGAAGCGCGCAGCACGTCTATCGTTTACGCCGGTACGATGTCGGTCCGCGCGAAGTCGTCGCCGACGAAAAGCAGCGTGTCGCCCGCGGCGGCGGCGCTGGCATACGCGAGGCAGTCGCCAAAGTTCAATGCGGCGGCATGCCGTCCGCGGCCGAACCGCCGGAACGCCTCGATCGCGATGCGCCACTCGCCTTCGCCGAAGGGAACCACGGTGATCGCCAGTTCCTTTACGAGGCCCTCGACGTCACCAGCGACAGGGGAACGCCGCCGGCCCTCAACCACCAGGCTCGTTTCCACGAGCGTCGGGGCCCCCACGCGTACGTGGTCGGCCTCGAGGACCCGGTCCACCAGGTCGAGATATCCCGGCTCCGCGAAGAGCACCGCGATAAGGGCCGAGGAGTCGAGCGTCATACGCCCCCCTTCCCATAACCCAGGATTTCGTCCTCTTCTTCGCGCGAGAGCCGCCGGCCCATCTGGTCTGGCGGCAGCGTCGGCCATACGTCCTTTTCCAGGAACCGCAGGACGCGCGCGCGCCGGCTGTCGGCTGAGACGCTCTTGAGTCGCCGCTGGCGCTCCTCGAGGGCGCGGCGGATGGCCTCGGTCTTCGACTCGCCCGTCAGGCGCGCAACCTCGGTCGCCAGCCGTTCGACCTCGGCATTCTTGATGTTCAGAGCCATGGTTACACCATGGTAGACGATCTATGGTGTAAGGGTGTAGTGCTAGACGTCGAGCTCTTCGGCTTCTTCCGCTCGTTCCATGATGAAACGGAACCGGGCTGACGCGTCTTTGCCCATCAGCTCGTTGATCACCCGGTCGGTCACAATCTGGTCCGTAATCTCGACGCGCAGCAGGCGGCGCGTCTTGGGATTCAGCGTCGTCTCCCACAGCACCTTCGGCATCATCTCGCCGAGTCCCTTGAAGCGCGTGATCTCGGGCGAGCCGCGTCCGTTGCCATGCTGCTTCAGGATCCGGTCGCGGTGCGCATCGTCGAGCGCCCAGTGCGACTCCTTGCCGATATCGATCCGGTAGAGCGGCGGCTGCGCGAGATAGACCCGGCCATTGGCAATGAGCTGCGGGAGGTGGCGATAGATGAACGTCAGGAGCAGCGTCGCAATGTGATGGCCGTCGGAGTCGGCGTCGGCGAGGATGATCACCTTGCCGTACCGGAGCCTCGCCAGCTCGAAGCTCTTGCCCATGCTGCAGCCGAGCGCGGTCACGAGATCGGCAAGCTCCTTGTTCTCGAGCACCTTGGCGAGCGTCATCCCCTCGGTGTTCATCACCTTGCCGCGAAGCGGCAGGATCGCCTGCCTCGCACGGTCACGCCCCTGCTTCGCCGAGCCACCCGCCGAATCGCCCTCGACGACGAACAACTCGCTGTCTTCGCGGCCGTTATTCGAGCAGTCGCTCAGTTTGCCCGGCAGGTTGAGACGGCCGGTCGTCGCGGTCTTCCGCGTGACCTCCGCCTGCGCGGCACGGCTCGCCTCGCGCGCACGCGCCGACAGAATGATCCGGCCGACGATCGATTCGGCGACGCTGCGGTTGTGATTCAGCCAGTGCTCGAGTGCCGGACGCACGGCTGAATCGAGCATCGCCGTGAGCTCGGGGTTATTGAGGCGGTCCTTCGTCTGACCCTGGAACTGCGGCTCGGCGATGAACAGGCTGATGACGCCGGTCAGGCCTTCGCGGATGTCTTCGGCGCTGAGCGTCACGCCCTTCGGCGACAGGTTGTGGGTGTCGATGTAGTTGCGCACCGCCTTGCCCAGGCCCGCGCGCAAGCCGTTCTCGTGCGTGCCGCCGGACGCCGTCGGGATGCCATTGACGTAGCTGCGAATGTGCTCGTCGGTGGCCTCGGTCCACTGCAGCACGAGATCGAGCCTCGGCCCGCTCTCGCGTTCGAGGACGAACGGCACGTCGTGCACCGGCTTCGCGCTGCGCTCCGCGACGATCTTCTTCAGGTAGTCGAGCAGGCCTTCCTTGTGCTCGAAGACCTCTTTCTGTTTCTCGGCCTCGTTTTCGAAGGTGACCTTGACCCCGCGGTGGATGTAGCTGGCCACCTCGAGACGCTCGCGAATCGTCGCGGCGTCAAACTCGATCTTCGGAAAGATCGTCGGATCGGGATGGAAATAGACGGTCGTCCCCGTTCCGCGCGCGGGCCCGGCCTTCTTCAGCGGACCGGTCGGCTTACCGCGCTTGAACGACATCTCCCACAGCACGCCGTCGCGCTTGACGCTCGCGATCAGATCGGTCGACAGCGCGTTGACGACGCTGGCGCCGACCCCGTGCAGGCCGCCGGCCGTCTTGTAGCTGCCGTGCTCGAACTTGCCGCCCGCATGGAGCACCGTGAAGATCACTTCGAGCGCGCTCTTCTTCGTTGTCGGATGCTTGTCGACCGGAATGCCGCGGCCGTCATCGGAGATCGTGATCGAGCTGCCATCCGCGTGCAGCGTCACGTTGATATTCGACGCAAAACCGTTCATCGCTTCGTCGATGGCGTTGTCGAGAATTTCCCAGACGAGGTGATGAAGGCCCGCGGTGCCGACGCCGCCGATATACATGCCCGGGCGCTTCCGGACGGGTTCGAGGCCTTCGAGAACGGTGATGTCTTTGGCGGTGTATGTGGACATGAGAGGCTTTGGGACTTGGAGCCTGAAAGAGAGTAGCATCTCCGGCGAAGCGTCTTACGTGGTCGCGCGGGTACTCGCCGCCGGCGTCGCATCGCTTGTCGTCATCGCGCTGGCCGGCGTGACGCTCTACCTATCCGAACGCCCGTTCCGGGCACTCCCCGCATGGACCGTCACCAAGACGACATCCGCCAACTACACGATGGTTGTGGAGGTGGACGCGGTGCGCCTGGATCAGGCGCTGAAGATTGCCGAGGAGATTGTCGCGCCCGTGCGCGTGCGCGGTTACCAGGAGGTGCTGGTATACGTGCATCCGATGAGACCGCACGACGAGACGACGGAGATCCGCCGCGTGCAGTGGACGCCACGCGGCGGATATGTCCAGACGGATTACTAGCGCCAGGTCCGCTTCGCGGAACCCGGCCTACTTGTCCGCGGCTTCTGACTTGGTGCGCGCGCTCTTGCGGGCGCGCGGCTTCGGCGAACGGCCGGCTGCGGCGGGCTTGGCGGCCTTCGGCGCTGCCGCCTTCCGCTTGCGTCCGCCCTTCTTCGGTGTTTCCTCCGCCACCACGTCGACATTGCCAGACGCCTCTACCGGCTCGGCGTCGAGAATAGGCGGTTCGGCAACGGCCTCGGCTGAAACGGGCTGGCCTTCCACGATCTCGACGTTCCCGTCGACATCCCCGCCATCCGAACCGCGATACTCGACCGGCGACGTCGCCGAACGTCCCGTCAGGTTCGCGCCCGGGAAGAGACGCACGGCGCCCTGGCGATCGCGCTCGATGCGAAGCACGCCTTCCTTGCCCGCCGCCCGGAACAGGTCAACAACCGACGCGAAGCCGTAATTCCGTTCGTCGAAGCCTTCGATGGCCGTGCGCAGAAACGCTTTCGCCTGGCGCACGTACATCGGCCATCGCGGCGGCGGCGTGGCTTCAACGAAGGCACGCTGCACGGTCTTGATGCCGTCCTGCATCGTCATCGGCGACGGAGGCAAAGTTTCTTCGTCTTCGTCGCCAGGGGGAGGCATCGAGGACTGTGACGGTCCGCGCCGCATCGAGTCGGGTTCTGACCGCCGCGCCGAGTCATGCTGCGATCGGCGTGACGAATCAGGCAGCGCGCGCCTGGCCGGCTCTGATTCCGTGAGCCGCGTGGTGTCTGCTTCGGCATCTGCCGGCGCCTGAGGTGCGACGACCGAGTGGACCTCGTGGTCGTCGACAGGCTCGACGAGCATGCTGCGTCCCGCATTCTTCAGCGTGACCGCGCCTGCCTTGGCGACCTTCTCCATGAAATCGCGGAAGCTGCCGGCGCCGTATTCGCGCTCGGAGAATGTTGAATCGAGCTGCAGCAGCGTGCTCTTGAGCAGGCCCAACTGCGGCGAGACTTCGCGGTCGGACAGGACCTTGAGCGCGCGCTTGACCAGCGGCAGCGCCTTGTCGATTGCACTCGTGGTAATCGCCGTCGCGCCGGCCGCGGGCCTCGCGCCGCGCTCGGTGCGACTGCTGCCGCGGCTGCTGCTCACAAGGTTCTCGTAGGCGATGAACTCGTGGCAGTTCTTCTGCATCGTCTGGCTCGTGAACTGGCGGCCGCCAACGACGATGACGGTGCGGCCGTACTGTTTGAGCTTCTCGACGAGCGAAATGAAATCACTGTCGCCGCCGACGATGACGAAGGCGTTGATGTGATCGTGGGTGAACGCCATCTCGAGCGCATCGAGCGCCATGGTGATGTCGGCGCCGTTCTTGTCGCCGCCGGGCGTCAGGTTGCGCTGGACCATCCGGATCGCGTGCTGCGAGAGAACGCGGCTGTAATCACCCGCGCGCTTCCAGTCGCTGTAGGCAATCTTGGTGACGATCTCGCCGCGTTCCTTGATGGCCTCGAGAACGAGGCCGATGTCGAACTGGCCGCCGATGGTGCTCTTCACGCCGATCTCGACGTTGTCGAAATCGATGAAGACGGCGATCCGGGTA
>CAMCNL010000137.1 GCA_945876205.1 Candidatus Sulfopaludibacter sp. SbA3 | reverse complement strand
GTCGATTACTGGACTGAGCTGATCCGCTCAGCATCCATGGCACAAGACCCGCCCGACACCCACTTCAAAGCCCTCCAGGTCAACCTCGACCCGGTGCGATACGGCACGTTCGCGGAAATTGGCGCCGGCCAGGAAGTGGCCCGGTGGTTCTTTCGCGTCGGCGGCGCGGCGGGCACGGTGGCCAAGGCCATGTCGGCGTACGACATGACCTTCAGCGATGCCATCTACGGCCAGAGCGATCGCTACGTCAGCCGGGTACGCTTGGAGACGATGCTCGATCATGAGTACGAGCTGCTGATCGAACGTCTCAACAGCCAGCGCGGTGACAAGACCAGGTTCTTCGTCTTCGCCGACACCGTGGCCACGCGCAGCTACTCGCGCAAGGAAGATGGCCACGGGTGGCTCGGCATCCGCTTCCAGGCCGAACCGCTCGGGCCGGCTTCGCAGATCACCATCCACGTGCGGCTCACGGCCGGCGAAACGGAACAGCAGCAGGAGGCGCTCGGCATCATCGGCGTCAACCTGGTGTACGGCGCGCTGTTTCATCACGCCGCGCCGACCGCGCTGATCGCGTCACTGCTCGACAACGTCACGGCGGCGCACGGCGAGATCGACATGATCGAGTTCAGCGGGCCGGCCTTCGCCGGCGTCGACAACCGCCTCATGAGCCTCGAGCTGGTGCGCACGGGACTCACCGCCGCCGCGATGTTCGGCGCGGATGGGCGCGTCGTTCAGCCGTCGGATGCGCTCTACAAGAAGTGCGTGCTCGTGGAGCGCGGCAGCTTCCGGCCGGCGACCAAGGTGACGGTCGACATGCTCCGTTGCGCGCAATCGCAGTTCGTCCGGGAGCCTGGCGTTGCCGGCGAGGACGTCGTCGAGCTCTTCGAGATGACGCTCAAGAATCTGAGTGGAGACGCGGGCGATATCGACGCCCAGGATTTCCTCGACCGCGCCGACATCCTGGCGACGCTGGGCGGCACGGTGCTGATCTCGAACTACGGGGCGTATCACCGGCTGGCCGCGTACTTGTTCCGGCACACCAAGAAGCCGATCGGCCTGGTGATGGGCGTGCCGACGCTGCGAGAGTTGTTCGACGAGCGGTACTACGCGGACCTCGAGGGCGGCATTCTCGAATCGTTCGGCAGGTTGTTCAAGAACGACCTGAAGATTTACGCCTACCCGGAGCTGGACGCGAAGACCGGCGTGCTCACCACAGCCAGCAACCTCCAGGTGGCGCCGCACCTCGGGCACCTGTGCGAGCACCTGGTCGAGAACCACATGATCGAGGGCCTCGAGGGCGTCGATAGGCGGTGCCTGTCGATCCGCTCGCGCGACGTCCTCGCGCAGATTCGCCGCGGCGACGCCGGGTGGGAGGTCGCCACTCCCAACTCAGTGGCCAGGGCCATCAAGCGCCGCGGACTCCTGGGCTATTGCGCGCCACAGGCCCACCAGCGAGTCGCGTAGCCTACTTCGCCGAATACGTCTTACTGAAACCGTTGCGGGTGTTCGTGACGGTGAACGTCCCGTCCTGCTGCGCCGAGATCACCAGGTAGTACGCCTTTCCGTTGTGCTCGGGAGCCGGAGGGGCCTGCTGCCCTTGCGGTGGCGCCACGAACGGCGCGACCGGCATCGCATCGAGCGGCTGATCGAAGCCGTTCGCGATGAACATGCCCGGCACGGTGTATTCCTGGCCGCTCAACTGCGAGAAGTGCACCTGCCAGACATCCTCGACTCGAGGCGCACCAAAGAAGATTTTCATCGCCTCGGGCGCTGCGCCCTTGCGGGTGCCGTTGTTGGTGACGATGGCCCTCGGGTTGAGTGCATTCACCAGGAAGTCCGCATTGACGTTGCCGTGACGCGCCGCGAGTAACAGATCGACCGTGCCAAGGCGGTTGCTCGGGCACATGAGATCGAACTGCCGGTTCAGCGTCAGATCACCGAGGTGGATGGTGCGGAACTTTCCGAAGGTGATGACGCTCCCGAGAGACTGGTCGTCCTCGGTCAGGTTGACGCCTGTTTGAGGCGGAGCGGCCGGACACAGGCGATTCGGGATAGCCCTGCCCTGAAGCGGAGCCTGAACCACCTGCGCCGCTGACGTCGCTACCCGCCAGTCGACGCCTCCTACGGAAATCTTGTCGCCAGGCTTCGCGATGGTGTGCTTCGTCTTGGTGTAGAGCTCTCGGTAGCCCCCCTGCAGGAAGCCGTCGACAACCGGATTGGGCTGCGCATTGGGCCCATGGTCGATGAACTCCACGATCGGAATGCGAGTCGCGAGCTCGGCCAGGCCGCCGACGTGGTCGTTATGGTAGTGGGTCGTGATCAGGTGATCGATCCTGGTCACCAGTGCGTCCTTGGCCGCCGCGACAATCCGCTCGGCGTCGCGCACGGCGCCCGGGCCGCCATTGCCCGAGTCGATCAGCACCGATTCACCGGATGGCGTCACGAAGAGGACCGCGTTGCCGCCCTCGACGTCGATGACGTAAATGTCCAGCGTGGTTCTGGTGATACCGGTCTGTGCCGTGGCAACGGCCGCGGATAGCAGCAGGATGAGTGCAAGCGAGCATGTGCGGGCGCGCATAAGGGTTCTCCTCAACCGATACACAAATGAACGCCCTGATTGTAGAGTGGATGCCATGAAGCTGATAGCGACCTGCGCGGTGCTCGCGACGGCCCTGACCCTCGCCGCGCCCAGCGTGTTTGCCGAGACCATGACCTGGACCGTCGCCGGCGACAAACGGCAGGCCATCGTCTATGCGCCAACCAAGGGGTCGCCAGCCGGGAAGGTGCCGCTGGTGCTGTCGTTCCATGGCCACGGCGACGACGCCGACAATTTTCAGCATGTCGACATGCACCTCGCGTGGCCTGAGGCTGTCGTCGTCTACTTTCAGGGGCTGCCCTCTCCCGACACGCTGAACGGCTGGCAAACGGAGAAGGGACAGGATAGCGACCGCGACCTGAAGCTGGTCGACACCGCGCTGGCATCGCTTCGCACGACGTTCAAGGTGGACGACGATCGGATTTACGCGACCGGCTTCTCGAACGGCGCGAACTTTACGTACCTGCTGTGGGCGGAGCGTCCGAGCGTGTTCGCCGCGTATGCGCCGGTGGCCGCGAGGCTTCGTCCGTCGGTGCACCTGACGCAACGCAAGCCGCTCTTTCATATCGCGGGCAGGGCCGATCGCCAGATTGCGTTTGTCGACCAGCAGGCGGCGATCGAGGCGGCGATACGAGCGGACGGTGTCGCCGGCACGGGCACGTCGTGCGGAAACGAGTGCACGATCTACGGCAAAGATACGGCGGCGCCAGTCATGACCTGGATCCATTCCGGCGGTCACACGTATCCGACTGTCACGTCTGAACGGATTACACAGTTCTTCCGCGATCACCCGCGGAAGCCGTGAGGTGACCGCTCCCGCACGAACGGCCGCCTATCACGCCCTGCGCAGCGTCGCGCTCGAGCGCGCCGACCTGCCAACCGCCCTTGCCCAGAGCCGTCAGCACCTCGACGACGACCGCGACCGGGGCCTCGCGGCGGAGATCGTGGCGGGGACGCTGCGATGGCAGCGAGCGCTCGACCACCTGATCGCGCACTTTGCCAAGCGCGCACTATCGACCATCGATCCTGAAGTCGTCATCATCCTCAGGCTGAGCCTCTACCAGATCCTGCACCTCGATCGCGTTCCCGCGTCCGCGGTGGTGGACGACGCGGTCGATCTGACGCGGGGGGCGCGCAAGCGGAGCGCATCGGGGTTTGTGAACGCGGTCCTGCGCAACACCCTGCGACAACGCAACCGCCTGCCGTTGCCGGCGAGACCCGACAACCCTGCCGATAACGACGCCGATCGCGATGCCGCGCTCGCCTATCTCGGCGTCACGCACTCGCATCCCGACTGGCTGGTGAGGCGCTGGCTGGATCGGTATGGGTTCGACGCGACCGAGCGGTGGGTCAGGTTCAACAACGACACACCCCGGCTGACGCTGCGCGCCAACCTGCTGCGATGCACGCGCGAGGAGCTGGCCGCTGCGCTCTCCGCCGACGAGGACGTCGAGACCGAGCCGAGCCTCCACGCTCCCAACGGCCTGGTCGTCACCTCCGGCAATCCGCTCCGGGTTCCGCAGGATGGATCCTTCTTCGTCCAGGACGAAGCCTCTCAACTGGTCAGCCTCGTCGTCGGCGCGCAACCCGGCGAGCGCATCCTCGATCTCTGCGCCTCGCCCGGTGGAAAGACGACGGCGATGGCGGCCGAGATGGGCGATAGCGGACTGATCGTCGCGTGTGACGTTCGGCCGCGCCGCATGTCGCTGCTGAACGAGACCGTCGAGCTCAGTGGCGCCACGCACGTCGCACTCGCGCATGTCGCCCGGGATGGACCGCTGCCGTTCGCCACCGCCTTCGATCGCGTACTCGTCGACGCGCCCTGCTCCGGCCTCGGCACGATCCGTCGGGATCCCGATATCCGCTGGCGGCGGCACGAAGCCGACCTCCCTGCTCTCGCCACCGCACAGGTCGCCCTGCTGTCGAGAGCGGCGGAGACGGTCAAGGCGGGCGGCCGGCTGGTCTACGCCACCTGCTCGAGCGAGCCGGAGGAGAACGAAGGCGTCGTGGATGCGTTCCTGGCGGCGCATCCCGAGTGGGCGCTGGTCGATCTCCGAACCAGTGGAGGACCATCGCTTGGCCCGCTCATCGATCCAAGAGGAATGATGCGGACCCTCCCCCACGAACACGCCCTGGAAGCCTTCTTCGCGGCGGCGCTGAGACGGCGCTAGGCCACGAAGACGGTTGGCCACGAAGGGCACGAAGAACACGAAGCAGCTAAAGATCCTTCGTGACCTTCGTGACCTTCGTGGCCGGACCGTCTTCGTGAGCTTCGTGGCCAAGAGGACTTCGTGGCCTTCGTGGTACGATTAACCGCTTTGATGCAGTTGAAAACGCGGGTCTGGGGGCTGGGAAAGTTCCTGCTGCTCGCCGGCGCGCTCGCCGCGACGTTTTTCGTGTTTGCGGCGGCGGCGATGCGCGTGGCGCTTCGGGCGCGCGAGGTGCAGGTGCCGGTGCTCATCGGCCACAGCGTGAACGAGGCGTCGCAGTCGCTTGCCACCCTGGGCCTGGCACTGCGGATCGATCCCAACCAGCGCGTGGACGACAAGGTGCCCGCCGGCCGCATCATGCAGCAGGACCCGGCGCCCGGCGGGTCGGCGCGCCAGCAGCGCACCATTCGCGTCTGGGTCAGCTCCGGGCCGCGAGCGACCTCGGTGCCGGCCCTCGTGGGCCAGACCGAACGCACCGCGCGCATGCGCCTCGAACAGGACGGTCTCGAGGTCGGCTCGCTGACCGAGTTCCGGTCTCCTGACTACGCCGCCGACGCCGTCGTGGCTCAGGACCCTGCGCCGTCCTCGCGTGCGCCGCGCGTCTCGCTCCTGCTCAATCGCGGTGAGCAGGCGACGACCTACGTGATGCCCGACGTGATTGGCATGAACGGCGAACGCGCAGCCGAAGCGCTCCGTACTCGCGGCTTCCGGGTGACGATTACCGGCTCGCAACCGTACGCCGGCGTCCCGCAAGGGACCGTCGTTCGGCAGCAACCGGCCGGCGGCTTCAAGGTCGGCCCAGCCGATTCGATCTCCCTCGAGGTCAGCCGCTGATGGTGCGCATCGCGCCGTCGATCCTCTCCGCCGACTTTGCCGCGCTCGGCCGCGACATCGCCCTTGTCGAGCGAGGCGGCGCCGATCTCATCCACGTCGACGTGATGGACGGACACTTCGTACCCAACATCACCATTGGTCCGCCGGTCGTCCGCGCCATCAAGCGCGTCGCCACCAAGCCCCTCGACGTCCATTTGATGATCGAGGAGCCGGATCGCTACATCGAAGACTTCGTCAACGCCGGCGCCAGCATGGTCTCCGTTCACGTCGAAGCGGTGCCGCACCTGCACCGGACGGTGCACTTCATCAAGAAGCTTGGCGCGCAGGCCGGTGTGGTGCTGAACCCGGCGACGCCCGCCGCCTCGCTCGAGGACATCGCGGGCGACCTCGACTTCGTGCTCGTGATGTCGGTCAATCCCGGATTCAGCGGCCAGGCCTTCATCCGCCACAGCCTCGAAAAGCTCAGGGCGGTGCGCGGCGTCCTCGACCGGGCCTGGTCGTCCGCGGTGATCGAGATCGATGGGGGCATCGACCTCTCCAACGTGGGCGACGTCGTGTCGGCCGGCGCATCCATCCTCGTTGCCGGCAACGCCATCTTCGGGACACCGGATCCCGAGGGCGCCACCCGCGCCTTGCGTGCCGCCGCAGTGGGCTCCCCGACCCGGGCATGAGCGATTCATCTGCGAGCGCCACAATCCGCCGGACGCGGGTGCGGGTGCGGTATGCCGAAACCGACCGCATGGGCGTCGTGTACTACGCCAACTACCTGGTGTGGTTTGAAGTGGGCCGTACCGAGTGGCTCCGCACCACCGGATGGAGCTACCGGGAAATGGAACAGGACGGCATCGCATTGCCGGTGATCGACGTGCGCTGCGAATACCTTCAGCCAGCGCGGTATGACGATGAGATCGAGATCAGGACGCGCGCGTCGATCCTGACGCCCATCCGCATCCGCTTCGACTACGACGTCGTTCGCATCAGCGACGAGGTCGTCGCGGCGACCGGTCACACCGTGCACGCCGCGCTCGACCCGAACGGACGCCCCTGCCGCCTCCCGGCGCGCGTGCGAGAGATGCTCGCATGAAGGCGCTCGTCACCGGCGCCGCCGGATTCATCGGATCGACGCTCTCCGAGCGGCTCATCGCGGATGGCGCCACGGTGACCGGCCTCGACTGCTTCACCGATTACTACCCGCGGGAGCGCAAGGAGCACAACCTGGCCCGCCTCCGGCAGTCACCCGGCTTCACCCTGGTCGAGGCCGCCATTGCCGATGCCGACCTGCCGGCGCTCCTCGAGGGGGTCACGCACGTATTTCACCTGGCGGCCCAGGCGGGGGTGCGGAAAAGCTGGGGACGCGATTTTCGCGTCTATACAGTCAATAACGTGGAGGCGACCCAGATCCTGCTCGAGGCGTGCGTCGGGCGCCGCCTCAAGAGCCTGGTCTATGCGTCCAGCTCCTCGGTCTACGGCGACAACGTCGCGCTGCCGATGACCGAAGACGCCCTGCCCCAGCCGGTGTCGCCCTACGGGGTCACCAAGCTGTCAGCCGAGCAGTTGTGCTACCTGTACCACGTGAATTACGCCGTGCCGGCTGTATCGGTACGCTATTTCACGGTCTACGGGCCGCGGCAGCGCCCGGACATGGGGTTTCACAAGTTCTTTCTCGCCGCCATGCGGGGCGAGCCGGTGCCGCAATTCGGCGATGGACGCCAGACCAGGGACTTCACCTTCGTGGCCGATGCCGTCTCGGCGACCGTGGCGGCTGCGACGCGCGGAACACCTGGGGGTGTCTACAATATTGGTGGCGGGTCGCGGGTGGAGCTGCTCGACGTCTTCAAGCTCATCCACCAGGTCACGGATCGCCCGCTGCGCATCAACCGGATCGACGCCCAGCCCGGCGACATGCGCGACACCTACGCCGATACGACCCGTGCACGCGCGGACCTCGGGTTCGCGCCAACCGTGTCGCTCGAGCATGGGCTTCGAGCGCAGTTCGAGTGGATGACCGAGGCCGGCCTCTTCTGATTGGTATTGATGACTGAACGTGTGTCTTCCGTCGCTCGCGCGTCGCGCGCCCCTCGCATGCTGGCGCTGCTGGTGCTCCTCGTCGCGGCCGGCGGCTGCGGCAACAAGCAGCTCGGACCGCCCGCGGGCGCGGCCCAGCCCGATCGCTTCCTGTTTGACCGCGCCAATGAAGCGATCGTGAAGGAACAGTGGCTGAACGCCCGCACCTACTTCATGCAGATCGTCGACAACTATCCGCAGAGCCCCTTCCGCCCCGACGCGAAGCTCGGGATGGGCGATTCGTACCTGGGGGAAGGGTCGGCGGAATCGTCGGTGCTGGCGGCCAATGAGTTCCGCGAATTTCTGACGTTCTACCCGACCAACGCCCGCGCCGACTACGCCCAGTACAAGCTCGCAATGAGTCACTTCCGGCAGATGCGTGCGCCGGAGCGCGATCAGACCGAAACCCGCGAGGCGCTCAGGGAATTCGATACGTTCTTCCAGCGCTACCCGGATAGCGCGCTGACGTCGGAAGTGAAGCAGAACTGGCGCATCACGCGCGATCGTCTGAGCGATGCGTCCTACCGCGTGGGTCTCACCTACTACCGCGCCCGCTGGTACCCGGGCGCGATCAGCCGCTTCCGCGAGGTCCTCGCGGAAGACCCCGGGTTCACCGGCCGGGACGGCGTGTACTTCTATCTGGCGGAGTCGCTGGCCAAGTCCGATAAGACGGTTGCCGAAGCCATTCCGTACTTCGCGCGCCTGATTGCAGAATTCGATCAGAGCGAGTTTCTCGAAGAAGCGAAGAAACGGCTCGAAATACTGAAGACTCAGTAACTTAGCTGGGTCTGGCAGACGATCGGGGCCAGACAGATATGAGATCCAGATACACGATTTCCGTGATCGCTGCGGCGGTGCTCACTGCGACGACCGTGGGCGCCCAGCGCGGCCCCGCTCCTGCCGGGAGCCATCTGCCGGCCGACGTCCTCGCCCTGGCCTGCGCGCCGAGCATGGTGTTCGAGCAGCCCCCCACCCCGCTTCGCATCACCGGCGGGCAGGACGCCTCCGCCCGGCTGACATTTGCGCCTGGCGACCTCCTGACCATCAATGCCGGCAGCGACAACGGCATCGAGGTCGGGCAGGAGTACTACGTTCGGCGTGTGCAGGCCGCCGAGCGGCGCCCCGTGACCCGCGCCAACGCCGCCACCATTCGCACCGCCGGGTGGATCAGGATTTACGCCATCGACAAGGAAATGTCCCTGGCGACCGTCGTCCATGCCTGCGACACGATCAACGTGGACGACTTCCTCGAGCCGTTCGCGCTGCCCCAGGTCCCGGTGGCCGCCGACACCGGCGGCATCAAGGCGCAACGCGGCAACTACGGCAAGATCGTACTCGGCACCGATCGGCGCCGGAGCTTTGCCAAGGGTGACTTCTTCATCGCCAATCGCGGCAGCGATCACGGCGTGACGCTCGGCGCACGGTTCGTGATCTATCGCGATAAGCGAGTGGCCGAGAACTTCCTGTATGAGCTTGGCGAGGCCGTCGCCGTGGACGTGAAGCCCGAAACCTCAACCCTGCAGGTCACGCTCTCCCGCGACGCCTTCCTCGCGGGCGATTACGTGGCGATCCGGAAATAGGCCACGACGCACACGAAGAACTAAGCCACGAAGAACACGAAGAACACGAAGATCTTTTACTTCGTGATCTTCGTGACCTTCGTGGCCAAACTCGTGATCTTCGTGGCTTTTTTCGTGACCTTCGTGGCTAATTTCGTGGACTTCGCGGCTTAGCTGACTTTCCGGGCGCGGACGATGTTGACGTCTGTCACGCGGGCGTTCAGCAGCTGCTGGAATCGACGGTAGTAATCGATCGCCGACCAGATCGCCGTGATCATCACTACCCACAGCGCGACGTATCCCATCGGCGCCAGCCACGGCAGCGAACGCCATCCCAGAATCAGCAACAGGATCGCGGTCACCTGCGATGCCATCTTGATCTTGCCCAGTTGCGAGGCGGGCATCGTGATGCCCTTGGTGTAGGCCAGGCTCCGGAGGCCCGTAATCGCGAATTCCCGGCCGATAATCAGCGCCACCATCCAGGCCGGGGCCAGGTCCAGCTGCACCAGGGAGATGAACGCCGCCGACGTCAACAGCTTGTCGGCGATGGGATCGAGGACCTGCCCCAGCCAGGTGACCTGCCGGCGCCGCCGGGCCAGGTAACCGTCCAGCCAGTCGGTCAGGGAGGCCAGGCCGAAAATGCCGGCGCCCACCAGCTCCTTGGGCATGCCCAGGATGAGGTGTCCTTCGAACTCGGTCAGCAGCACCACCACGAGCAGCGGCACGAGAAACATCCGCACGAGCGTGAGGGTGTTCGGGAGATTCATCTGGATGGCAGGCATTCTACCATCTGCTAGAATCGTGGTTTGCTATGAAGGCGATCCTTCTGGCAGGGGGGAAAGGCAGTCGGTTACGCCCCCTGACCATACACACACCGAAGCCGATTGTTCCGATCTTCAACCGGCCGTTTCTCCATTACCAGATCGATCTCCTGAAGCAGGTGCCGGAGATCGATGAGGTGATCCTCAGCCTGAATTACCAGCCCCGCCGAATCGAGGAAATCTTCGGCGACGGCGCCGATCTGGGCATCAAGATCCGCTACGTCGTCGAACCGGCGCCCCTCGGCACGGGCGGCGCGGTCAAGTATGCCGGCGACAAGCTCACCGAGTCGGTGGTGGTCTTCAACGGCGACGTCCTCACCGAAATCGACCTCGGCGCCGTCATCCGCCTTCACCGCGAGCGCCGAGCCCGTGCCACCATTGTCCTCACGCCGGTCGACAACCCGAGCGCCTACGGCCTGGTGGAGACCGACGCGGACAGCAATATCAAGCGCTTCCTCGAGAAGCCGAAGCCGGAAGAGATCACCACGAACAACATCAAC
>CAMCNL010000136.1 GCA_945876205.1 Candidatus Sulfopaludibacter sp. SbA3 | reverse complement strand
TCTGCACCAGCGGCTCGGTGAGATACACGGGATCCTGCGCCGTGGTGACATGCGTCAGATAGGCGTTGCCGTGGCGGATGAATTCCTCCGTCAGGGTCGTCTGGTCGCTTTGCGGAAGGCCGATGCGCCGGTGGAAGAATCGCTTCAGGTGGGTGGTCGTGACGGTGAGCTTGTGGCCATCCCACGTGCCGGTCGAGAAGCCCTGCCAGGTGTGCGGCGCGTACGGGCCCGGATGCGGGCGGCCGTCCATCCAGATCGTGCGCGTCTGCGCGAAGGTGGCGATGAACGTCTTGATCGCGATGACTTCCTGGGTGACCGGATGCTTCTCCTCCGAGATGCGGATCTGCGCCGGCCCGCGGAAGGCCCACGCCGCACCGTTCGGCACGCACTGGCGTTCGAGCACGGTCAGCCGGCCTTCCTGCCACGCATCGCCGTGTGCCACCGCTTCGCGGGTCAGCGGCAGGCCGGTGAAATCACCCAACAGCGGGTCGTTCCGGTTGGGATCCTCGTGCGCGCGGCTGCTCCAGTCGCCAACCAGGCTGACCTGTGCGCCGGCGGGAGCCGCACATGCAAAGACGAGAGCACAGAGCACGACACGTGCGGCGGGACGCATGGATTCTCCTTACGGCCCGCGAAGTATACGCCGCCGGCGGTCTATTTTTTTGCCGGCCGCTTGACCAGCCTGGGTGGCTGGCCCTCGCCGCGTTTCCCGATCGCCGGGACGAAGGAGTCGTCGTGCTTTTCGCGCGCGAGGCCCTTGGCCGCTTCCATGACTTCGCGCGCCCGGCGGCTGCTGGCGACCAGCTTCTGCTTGTGCGAATCGGTCAGCTCGCGCTTCGGTTTGACGCGCCGTGGGACGACCGCGGCGTCGGGGGCGTGCGCTGCGACCTCGGGGATCTCGGCCAGCGCCTCGATGGCTTTATCAATGGCGGACAGTTGCTCGCGCAACTCCTGCCGTTGGTGTTCAAGGTCGCGCCGTATCTGGTCGAGGTTGGTCATGCAGGTCGTAGATTACCAGCGACGCGTCCTCGTTGACGACGTCGATGAGGAGGAGCGCCGGCGCGACGGGTACCGTGACCGGTCGTGCCTCATGACGATTGCATGGCGGCCAGCCGGTTGCGGGCGGCCAGGATGTCGCGTCTCAGGCGCCGGACCGTGTCAGCCACCAGGTCGGTGCCCCGTTTTCTGGCCTCGTCTACCATCGCCTTCAGCTTCCATAACGCCGTGTCCTTCAGCGCCCCGAGTTCGTCGTCGCACCCGGCCAGTTGTTCCTCGAGTTCTGCGATGCGGCGGACCAGCCGCTGCGTTGCCGCCTCGGGGTCGTTACCCTGCACGGCTTCAGGACTCTTTTCCCATGCCTGCAGAATCGAGCGCAGCCGCTCTTCGTCGCCCAGCGCGTAGGCACGGTTCGCCTCGATCATCAGGCTGTGACGACGATCTCGCGCGAGCGGATCAGCGGCGAGGTCCGGATGGATCGCCTTGGCGACATCGCGAAAGAGCCTGCGAACCGCATCTGAGGTATATCGAGCCGCCGCCTCGGGTTGAGGGTCGGCGGGCGCGGAGCTGCTCGCTGCCTCGTTCTCCAGCCGCTTGTCGATCTCCCCCAGCTCCGCCTCGGCGATCGCCAGCTCCAGTTCCTCGAGCTGCTCGTGCAGCTCACCGACGTCCCGCCGGTATTTGAGCTGGAAGGCGGCCAGCTCAGATTTCACTCGGTCAATGGCGGCGCCGCGCTCCTCGAGCGCCGCCTCGAGCTCGGTCACGTGCGAGCAGAGACCCTCCAACACGGGATCGTGAGGCTGGGCAGACGGGACGAGATTCGCCACACCTGGATAATATCGGACCGCTCAGGACGGATCGAGGTGGCGGTCCGCATCGTTGCGTTCAGTCCATATAATCAGCTCAGCCGCAACCCGGATGAACGCGGCCGCCCAGCCATACGCTAGTCTAGCGAGTGCCGCACGCGGGCACGAAGAGTGGAGATTCATGAAGTGGTCGACGGAGCACGATAGCCTCACGGGCGAGGAGTACATCGCGGTCGATACGCGCGGCGAGCCGCTGCTTCGCGATCCGTTCACGAACAAGAGCACGGCGTTCACGGCGGAGGAGCGCGACGAGCTCGGCCTCGACGGCCTGGTGCCGCCGGCGACGAGCACCATGGACCAGCAACTGGCCAGGGTCTACGAGAACTATCTCGTCAAGCAGACATCCCTCGAGCGCTACATCCACCTGGTCAGCCTTCGCGAGCGGAACGAGACGCTGTTCTACCGCCTCGTCCACGACCACATCGACGAGATGATGCCGATCGTCTACACGCCGGTGGTCGGCGAAGCGTGCCAGCAGTTCTCCCACATCTTCCGCCACTCGCGCGGCCTCTACATCTCGTACGAACAACGGCACCGGATCGACGACATCCTCACCAACCATCCGCGGCCGCCAGCCATCATCGTGGTCACCGACGGCGAACGGATCCTCGGGCTCGGCGACCAGGGAATCGGCGGGATGGGAATCCCGACCGGAAAGCTGTCCCTCTACACCGCGTGCGCCGGGATTCCGCCCTCGCTGACGCTGCCGATCGTGCTCGACGTGGGCACGGAGAATCAGGAGCGGCTGAACGACCCGTTGTATCTCGGCCTGCGGCACCGGCGGATTCGCGGACGCGAGTACCAGGACTTCATCGATCAATTTGTCGAGGCCGTGATCCGCGTCTACCCCGACGCCGTCCTGCAGTGGGAAGATTTTCTCAAGGCCAATGCGATCACGCAGCTCACGCGCTTTCGCGACCGGTTGTGCTCGTTCAACGACGACATACAGGGCACGGCGGCGGTCGTGTGCGCCGGGGTGTACGCCGCGCTGCGGATGACCGGCGGGGCGATACGCGACCAGCGCGTCGTCCTGGGCGGAGCCGGGGCGTCGGCGCAGGGAATTGCCAGCCTTCTGGTGGCGGCGCTGCGCGATGGCGGGCTGTCCGGCGAGGAGGCGCGGCGGCGCATTTCCACGGTGGACAGCCGCGGACTGGTGACCGAGGGGCGGCCGGAGCTCGAGGACTTCAAGGCGGCCTACGCGCGGCCGGTCGAGGAGGTGGCGACCTTCGCGTGCAGCGATCCCGCGCACATCACGCTGGAGGAGACCATCCGCAACATCAAGCCGACGATTCTCATCGGCACCTCGGGCGCGGCCGGCCTCTTCACCGAGGCCGTGGTCCGGGCCATGGCCGACGTCAACGATCGTCCGATCGTGTTTCCGCTGTCGAATCCGACGAGCAAGGCCGAGTGCACGGCGGCGGAGGCGATTGGGTGGTCCGACGGCCGCGCGATTGTGGCCACCGGAAGCCCGTTCGATCCGGTTGTCCATCGCGGCCGGACGCACCGCATCGGGCAGGGGAACAACGCGTTCGTCTTTCCAGGCGTCGGGCTGGGCCTGTGGGTGGGAGGCGTGCGACGCGTGACCGATGCCATGTTCCTCGATGCCGCCCGGGCGCTGGCTCACCAGGTGAGCCAGGCGGATCTGGATCAGGGCGCGGTCTTTCCCGCGCTCACCCGCATTCGCGACTGCTCGCATGCCGTGGCGTGCGCCGTGATCCGCCGCGCGGTGGCCGAGGGCCACGCGCAGCCGGAGATTCTGACAGACCTCGAAGAGACCGTGAGACGCGCGATGTGGTTTCCGTCGTACCGGCCGGTTCGATACCGGCCTCTCGACGCTGTCAGGCGACTGGATCGCCAGGCAGCACGACCCGCCGCGCGGCGGTGAACGCCCGGCGGAGCTCACCCCGGAAGTCGGGATGCGCAATGCCGACCAGCAGCTCCCCCCGCTCGCGGAGCGTCTTGCCGAAGAGGTCGACCGCGCCATATTCGGTGACAACCCAGTGCACGTGACCTCTGGTGGTGACGACGCCAGCGCCCGGGTTGATTGTCGCCACGATGCGGGAGACACGGCCGTTCGAAGCCGTCGAGGGCAGGGCGATGATCGGCACCCCTCCTGGCGACAACGCCGCGCCGCGGATGAAATCCATCTGCCCGCCGATTCCCGAATAGATCCGGAAGCCAATCGAATCGGCCACCACCTGTCCGGACAGGTCGATCTCAATGGCCGCGTTGATCGCGACGACGTGCGGGTTCCGGCGGATGACCGCCGTATCGTTGGTGTGATCGCTCGGGTAGAACTCGACAAACGGGTTGTCGTTGACGAAGTCGTAGAGGCGCCGGGTACCCATCACGAAGCTGGTGGTGATCCGTCCGGGGTGCACTCGCTTGAACCGGTTCGTCACCACGCCGGCCTCGACCAGATCGACGATGCCGTCGGAGAACATCTCGGTGTGGATGCCGAGGTCGTGCTTCTCGAAGAGGCGGCGCAGCGCGGCATCCGGAATCGCGCCGATGCCCATCTGCAGCGTGGCGCGATCGGGCACCAGCGCGGCGATGTGCCCGCCGATGGCATCCTCCACCACCGACGGCTTCGACGGAGGCAGGACGGCGAGCGGCCGGTCGGTGACCGTGAACGCGTCGATGCGCGAGAACGGCACCAGCGTGTTGCCGTGCGTGCGCGGCATCTGCTCGTTGATCTCGGCGATGACCAGGCGCGCGGCGCGAGACGCGGCGAGCGCCGTGTCGACCGAGGAGCCCAGCGTGCAGTAGCCGTGGGCGTCGGGCGGCGAGAGCTGCAGCAGCGCGACGTCGAGCGGCACGCGGCCAGAGGTGAAGAGCGCGGGAATGTCGGAGAGGAAGATCGGGATGTAATCGCCGCGGCCGGCCGCGATCGCTTCGCGAACCGGTGCCGCCGCAAAGAGCGAGATGGAAAAGAAGCGCCCTTCGTGCTCAGGCGCGGCGAAGGGCGCCGGGCCCGTCGTGTGCAGGTGGTAGAGCGTGACGTCGGCGAGGTCGGTCCGGCGCGACAGCGCCTCGACGAGAGGCGCCGGCGTGGCCGCCGCGCCGTGCACGAACACGCGCATCCCGCTGGTAATGCACGAGACCGCGGCGTCCGCGCTGGTGGCCCGCGTCTTCCAGTCGATCAGGCTCGCCACCCTTGCAGCATCAGCATGTAGTTGGCCCGTTCGTACGCCTCGGGGTCGGGCACTTTGAGCAGGCTCATGTTGCCCCGCATCTCGGCGAGCGAGTGCCACTCGTGCTGCTGCATCCACGCCGCCAGATCGTCCAGGACGGTGCGGAGATGCATCGGCCCGTGCAGCAGAAGCGCCGAGACCATCTGCGTGACATGAGCCCCAGCCATGGTTGCCTTGACCACGTCGATCGCCGAGTGCACGCCGCCGGTCACCGCCAGCGACGCCCGGACGCGCCCCGAGAGGATCGCCATCCAGTGGAGGCGGAGGCGCAGCTCCGAGGGATCCGACAGGTGAAGCGTGCGCGCGGCGATCAGTGCCTCCGGGTCGATGTCGGGTTGGTAGAACCGGTTGAAGAGGACGAGCGCGTCGGCACCGGCGTGATCGAGTTCCTGGGCGAGATGGGCGAACGCGGAATAGAACGGGGACAGCTTGACGGCCACCGGGATCTTCACGGCCATCTTCACCTGCTGCACGGTTTCAATCGCCTCGCGCTCGATGTCCGCGCTGGTCGTCTCCGGGCCGGTCGCGATGCGATAGAGGTTGAGCTCCAGGGCGTCCGCGCCGGCCTGCTCCATCAGACGGGCGTATTCGATCCAGCCGCCTGGTGTCGCGCCGTTCAGAGAGGCGATGACGGGAATGTGCACCGCGTCCTTCGTCCGTCGCAAGTGCTCCAGGTACTGGAAGGGACCGAGTGCGAAGGCGTTCGCGCTGGGCATGTAGGTGGCGGCCTCGGCGAAGGAGTCGCTGTGGCTGTCGAGATTGACCCACTCCGAGAGTTGCTCTCGCGTGATCTGCTCCTCGAAGAGCGATCGCAGGACGATCGCCGCGGCGTCGGCGTCCTCGAGACGCCTGACGGCGTCGAGATCATCGGACAGCGGTCCTGCACCCGCGACCAGCGGATGGGCAAGCTTCAAACCGAGGTACTCCGTCCCGAGGTTCATCGTCACTCCCTTTCTTCCGGTGCGGCCGGGGAGGCCCCATCGTCGATGGTCTCCTCGGACGGGGGCACGCTGATGCCGGCGAGCTGCCGGTAGATCTCGTAGCGCCGGCGGGCGGCGTCCTGCGCCTCCTTGAGGAACCCCTTGAAGCGCGCCGGGTCGCTGCGCTCGACCACCCGGAAGCGCGACTCGTTGCGCATGTAGTCGGCGACCAGCGGCTTGGGCGGGCCGTAATCGAGATGCATCGGCGGTTCTCCCTTGGCGAGACGCCGGGGGTCGAAGCGGTAAAGTGGCCACACGCCCGATTCGACCGCGAGCTTCTGCTGCGACGCCCCGTTGGCCATATCGTAGCCGTGCGCGATGCAATGGCTGTAGGCGATGATCAGCGACGTGCCCGGGTACGCCTCGGCTTCGAGAAAGGCCTGGACGGTCTGGCTCATTTTCGCGCCGAACGCCACCCGCGCGACGTAGACGTGGCCGTACATGTTGGCGAGCAGGCCGAGATCCTTCTTCTGCGTCGTCTTGCCGGCCGACGCGAACTTGGCCACCGCGCCGAGCGGCGTCGCCTTCGACTGCTGGCCGCCGGTGTTGGAATAGACCTCCGTGTCGAGCACGAGGATGTTGATGTCGCGCTGGCTGGCCAGGATGTGGTCGAGGCCGCCGTAGCCGATGTCGTAGGCCCACCCGTCGCCGCCCACCAGCCAGATGCTCTTCTTCACGAGGTAGTCGGCGAGCGCTTCGAGGCGGCGCGCTTCGGCGGTGGCGAGGGGTGCGAGCACCTGCCGCAGCGCGCGTACCCGTTCGCGCTGCGTCCGGATCCCCGCTTCCGTGGACTGGTCGGCGTCGAGCAGTTCGTGGGTGAGGCGCTCGCCGATCGGATTGGCCATGTATTCCACCAGCGCGCGCGCCGCGCGGGTGTGGCTGTCGACGCCGAGGCGCATGCCGAGGCCGAATTCGGCGTTGTCCTCGAACAGTGAGTTCGCCCATGCCGGCCCGCGGCCGTCACGGTTGGTCGTGAATGGCGTGGTCGGCAGGTTGCCGCCGTAAATCGACGAGCAGCCGGTCGCGTTGGCCACTAGCGCCCGGTCGCCGAAGAGCTGCGTGAGCAGCTTGATGTAGGGCGTCTCGCCGCATCCCGCGCAGGCCCCCGAGTACTCGAACAACGGTTCCAGAAACTGCGACGTCTTGTGATCGACCTTCGGCAGATCGATGCGCGCGGTGTCGGGGAGGTCGAGGAAGAACGCGTAGTTGTCGCGTTCGGCGTCGCGCAGCGGCGCCTGCGGGTGCATGTCGATCGCCTTGTGCCGGGGGTTGGTCCGATCCTTGGCCGGGCAGACGTTCACGCACAGGTTGCAGCCGGTGCAGTCTTCCGGCGCCACCTGGATCGTGTAGGAGCGGGCCTTGAACTCGAGCCCCTTGTAGGGCACCGACTTGAACGTCGGCGGCGCGCCCGCGAGCGGGCCGTCTTCGTAGACCTTGGCGCGGATGGCGGCGTGCGGACAGACCAGCACGCATTGATTGCACTGGATGCAGATCCCCGCGTCCCACACCGGGATCTCGAGTGCCAGGTTCCGCTTCTCCCATTTGGCCGTGCCGGTCGGCCAGGTGCCGTCGACCGGAAACGCGCTCACCGGCAGCAGGTCGCCCTTCCCGGCGAGGAGCACCGCGGTGATCCGCTGGACGAAGTCGGGCGCCAGCGGCGACACCAGCGGCGGGCGGCCGTGCGTCGCGGTGACGCCCGACGGCACCGACACCTCATGCAACTGGGCGAGGGTTGCGTCAACCGCCTCGAAGTTGCGCTTGACCACCTCCGCGCCGCGCTTGCTGTAGGTCTTCTCGATCGCGTGCTTGATCTGCGCGATCGCCTCCTCGCGGGGCAGCACGCCGGAGATGGCGAAGAAGCAGGTCTGCATGATCGTGTTGATCCGGCCGCCCATGCCTGTGTGGCGCGCCACCGCCGACGCGTCGATCGTGAAGAAGCAGATGCGCTTGTCGATCAGTTGCTCCTGCACCTCGCGCGGCAGATGTTGCCAGACCTCGCCGGAAGGGTAGGGTGCGTTCAGCAGGAAGACTGCCCCATTGGCCGCGTGTTCGAGCACGTCCACCCGTTCCAGGAAGTCGAACTGATGGCACGCGACGAACCGCGCCTGCGAGATGAGATACGCCGACCGGATGGGACGCGGGCTGGTGCGCAGGTGGGAGACCGTGGTCGCGCCCGACTTCTTGGAGTCGTAGACGAAGTAGCCCTGGACGTGCAGATCGGTCTCTTCGCCGATGATCTTGATCGAGTTCTTGTTGGCGCCCACGGTGCCGTCGGCGCCCAGGCCGTAGAAGAGCGCCGTCATGACGTCGGCCGGCTCGATGTCGAATGCCTCGTCGTACGCCAGCGAGGTGTGGGTCACGTCGTCCATGATGCCGACGGTGAAATGGTTCCTGGGACGGGCGTCGGCGAGCGTATCGAAGATCGCCTTCGCCATCGCCGGCGTGAATTCCTTGGACGACAGGCCGTATCGGCCAGCCACGACGATCGGCTCGGCGGCAAACGAGGAGGTCCCGTCGGCGCGCGCCTCGGCGAGGGCGGTGACGACGTCCTGGTAGAGCGGGTCGCCGGGCGCGCCCGGTTCCTTGGTGCGGTCCATCACCGCTATCGCCCGGACCGACCGGGGCAGCGTGCGCACGAACGCCGCGATTGAGAACGGCCTGAACAAGTGCACCGTCAGCACACCGACCTTGTCGCCACGCCCGGTGAGGTAGTCGACCGTCTCGTGCACCGTGTCGGCTCCCGACCCCATGATGACGATGACCCGCTCGGCCGCCGGGTCGCCCGCGTACGTGAACAGGCCGTAGCTTCGGCCCGTGAGCGCGGCGAACCGCGTCATCAATTGCTCGACGATGTCCGGGCAGGCGCGATAGAACAGGTTCCCGGCTTCGCGCGCCTGGAAGAACGTATCGGGGTTCTGCGCCGTCCCTCGCAGCACGGGATGGTCAGGCGTGAGTCCCCGCCGGCGGTGGGCGGCCACCGATTCCTCCGACAGCAGCGCGCGCAGGTCGTCGTCGGCGAGCTCTTCGATTTTCGACACTTCGTGCGAGGTGCGGAAGCCGTCGAAGAAGTGCATGAACGGGACGCGTGAATCGAGCGTCGCCGCGTGGGCGATGGCCGCGAAGTCGTGCGCTTCCTGCACTGACGAGGCGCTGAGCATCGCGAAGCCGGTGGTCCGGCACGCCATGACGTCGGAGTGGTCGCCAAAGATCGACAGGGCGTGGGTGGCGACGGTGCGGGCCGCGACGTGCATCGTGAACGGCGTGAGCTCGCCCGCGATCTTGAACATGTTGGGGATCATCAGGAGGAGCCCCTGCGACGCCGTGAAGGTCGTGGACAGGGCGCCGGCCTGCAGCGCGCCGTGCACGGCCCCCGCGGCGCCCGCCTCGGACTGCATCTCGACGACGTCCGGGACGTTGCCCCAGAGGTTGCGCCGGCCCTGGCTCGACCATTCGTCGGAGAGCTCGCCCATCGTCGACGAGGGCGTGATCGGATAGATCGCGATCACTTCGCTCACGCGGTGCGCGACAGACGCCGCCGCTTCGTTGCCGTCTACTGTGATTGTCCGCCGGTCGGTCATGAATGAGGATAAGCCGTCCCGCGTCGTCACGGTCTGTTCTATACGGTACATCCCCGGGAACGTCACCGATCGTTGAATGGGGAAACTTTCCCAGGTGATCGCGATCGTGTTGTTCCTTGTCGCGCTCCTGAGTGGCCGACGCCTCGCGCACGCGCCTGGCCCTGCATTGCGAATTACTACGTGTCAACTGCGCGAATTTCACGGCCCAACGTCAATGGCGGCGCAGTGCAATCGGCGTCTTTTATCGTTTCTCGGGCTGGCGCTGATTGGAACGATTCCCGCAGGGCCGTATAACGGAACTGAGCGTGGTGAAATCTATTGCTGTGCTGCTGGTGCTCGTTGCTGCGAGTTGTGCCCACCGAGCGCCCGGTCCATCTGTCTCGCAGCCGCAGGTCGTCGAGACGCAACCGGCGAGGCCGGAGCCTGCGGCGACGCCCGTAGCGCCGGCCACGCCCCTCGCGACGGCGACGCCGCAACCCGCAACCGCCGCCGCACCTGCACCGAGCGAAACGACTCCGCCTCCGGCACCGCAAGTCGCAGGCAACGCCCCCCCGCCCGGTGAGAGGCCGCCTGCAGTCACTGCGGCGGCGCCCAAGCCTGCTGCACCGCCCGCGGCGGCAGCGCCGAAGCCCGCGGCACCGCGCGTTGCGGCCGTGCCCCGGCCCGCTGCACCGCCCGTTGCTGCACCGCCCGCGCCCGCGACGTTGGACTTGGACGCGCTGAAGGCGCAGCTCAGGGAGACCAAGGCCATTGGCGTCTTCACCAAGATCTCTCTCAAGAACAAGGTCGACGACTTGATGAAACAGTTCCGCGAGTACTACCAGGGCAAGACGACGCTCTCCATGAAGCAGCTGCGCCAGTCCTACGACCTGCTGCTGATGAAGGTGCTCTCGCTGCTGCAGGACTCGGATCAGAAGCTTGCGTCCGCCATCGTCGCCTCGCGCGAGGCGATCTGGGGCCTGCTCTCGGACCAGAAGAAGTTTGACGCCCTGGAAGGTTGAA
>CAMCNL010000135.1 GCA_945876205.1 Candidatus Sulfopaludibacter sp. SbA3 | reverse complement strand
ACGAGCACCGTCATCCAGGGCGAGGTCGAGCCGAGATAGAACAGCCGCGTCGCGCCAAAGCGGATCCCGAGCGCCTGGCGCAGGATCTCCAGCCCGACCGGCGCGAGCAGCAGCACGAGCTGCCAGTTGGTCTCGAGCCGCCGCACCATGAGCCACAGGTGCCGTCTCAAATCGATGAAGACAAAGGGCGTGAACTGCCAGATCGCTTCCTTGGGGCACGCCTCGCGCAGGCCGCCGCCGGCGAATCCGCAGCCGATGGCGAACGGCAGCGCGATGAACTCGCCGGCGGCGACGGCCGGCGTGGCCACCAGGAGGCCGACGATCGCGCCCGCGTAGGGGCCTGCGATGAGCCCGGCCAGGAAGGCGCCCTCGAGCGTCAGGTCGGCGGCGTTGTAGTTGAGCAGCAGCCGCGACGTCACCCCCGCCATCAGCGGCACGCCGAGCGCGAAGGCAAAGACCAGCCGATCCGTCCAGCCACGCCGCTCGAAGATCAGGATGTGGCGAAACCGCCTATACCTGGCCAACATCGTCGCCAGCACCGCGACGACGGCCAGCTTGACGATGAGGGTGGTAAGGAGAAACTGCTCTGCGGAGAGGAACTTAGGTTCCTGGAACAAACTGATTCATTGTACGGTTTCGGATTATCATTTTCTAATGATTCGAGCCCTCGTCGTTGGTTTCGCCACAACCCTGCGCCACATGTTCAAGCCCAAGGTGACGGTGAATTATCCGCACGAAAAGGTGCCGATGTTCCCGAAGTACCGGGGCAAGCAGGTGCTGATGCGCGACGAGAACGGACTCGAGAAGTGCGTTGCCTGCGGTTTGTGTGCGGTGGCGTGTCCCGCCGACGCGATTTACCTCGAAGCGGAAGAGAACGACGGCACCGTGCAGGCCGGTCCCCGCTACGCGAAGATTTACCAGATTCACAAGACGCGCTGCATCTTCTGCGGCTTCTGCGAGGAAGCCTGCCCCGTGTCGGCGATCTTCATGGGCAAGGACTACGAGCTCGCCGTCTACAGCAAGGACGACTTCATCTGGGACAAGGCCGACCTGCTGGTCGGCGCCGAGGTACCAAAAGCCTAGAGCCGAAAGCCCAGAGCCCAGAGCCTGAAGCCGACAGCCCATGATCGGCGCAGTCGCCGACCGAAAATAGATCAATGAAGCCTTTTCTCGAAGCTATCGACGAGCGAGTGCTCGTCTCCGACGGCGCCATGGGGACGATGCTGTATGCGAAGGGTTTCTTCATCAACCGGTGCTTTGACGCGCTGAACCTGATGGACCCCGACCGCGTACGGGACGTGCACCACGAGTATGTGCGCGCCGGCGCCGATCTAATCGAGACCAACACGTTTGGCGCCAACCCGATCAAGTTGCGCGGATTCGGCCTGGCCGACAAGGTGCGTGAGATCAACCGCGAAGGCGCGCGGATTGCGAAGAGCGCCGCGGCCGGGCAGGCGTACGTCGGCGGTGCGATCGGACCGCTCGGGATCAGGATCGAGCCCTGGGGCCGAACCGGCACCGACGAAGCCGAGGCCTACTTTCGCGAGCAGGCGCAGGCGCTGCTCGAGGGTGGCGTCGATCTCTTCATCCTCGAGACGTTCCGCGATCTCAACGAGCTCGGCGCCGCCATCGCCGCGGTGCGCGGCCTCTGCGATCTGCCGATCGTGGCGCAGATGACCATCGAGCAGGACGGCAACAGCCTCGACGGCACGCCGCCCGAACAGTTTGCTCCTGCGCTCGACGGTCGCGCCGACGTGGTCGGCGTGAACTGCAGCATCGGCCCGGCGCCGATGCTCGAGACGATCGAGCGGATGTCCACGCTGACCCGCGCGCGGCTCGCCGCGCAGCCGAACGCCGGACTGCCGCGGGACGTCGAGGGACGCAACATCTACCTGTCGTCGCCCGAATACATCGCGTCGTATGCGCGCCGCTTCATCGCGCACGGCGTGCGGCTGGTGGGCGGCTGCTGCGGCACGACGCCCGAACACATCCGGCAGATCAAGATTGCGGTCAAGGCGCTGGCGCCTGAGACGGCGCGACGGTCGGCGCGCGCGCAGGGCGCCGATGCGCCTCTCGTCGAAACGCCGGTCAGGTTCGCGATGCCATCGGTGCCTGCCGTCCCGAAGAACGAGCGATCGCAGCTTGCGCGGGCGCTGACCGAAGGACGCTTCGCGACGATCGTCGAGCTGATGCCGCCGAAGGGCTACATGAGCGACGCGATCGTGGAGCAGGCCCGGCTGCTGAAGATCCGCGGCGTCGACGTCGTCCACATTCCCGAGGGGCCGCGTGGCGCGAGGATGAGCGCGCTGTCGCTCGCCGTGCTCGTGCAGCAGCAGGCCTGGGTCGAAACCGTCCTCCAGTATTCCTGCCGCGACCGCAATCTTCTCGGCATGCAGTCGGATCTGCTCGGCGCGCACGCGATGGGCGTGCGGAACCTCGAGATCGTGACCGGCGACGTGCGGCCGGTCGGCGACTATCCCGACGCGACGGTGGTGTTCGACGTCGACTCGATTGGCCTGACCAACGTCGTGACCCGTCTCAATCACGGGCTCGACATCGGCGGCCAGGCGATCGGCAGCCCGACCGCCTTTCACATTGGCGTGCAGGTGAACCCCGGCGCCGAGGACCTCGAAGGGGAGATTCGGCGCTTCGAGTACAAGGTCGAGGCTGGCGCTGAGTTTGCCGTCACCAAGCCGATCTTCGATCTCGGCACGTTCGAGCGCCTCTACAAGCGCATCGAATCGTCTCGCCTGCCTCTTATCGTCGGCCTGTGGCCGTTCGAGAGCGTCTTGAACGCCGAGTTCATGGCCAACGAGGTGCCCGGCGTCAGCGTCCCCGACGCCGTCATCGACCGGATGCGCCGCGCGGAGCAGGCGGGCGGGGCGGCCGAGGAGGGCGTGGCGATTGCGCGAGAGCTTGGATGCGCCCTGAAGGGCATCGTGCAGGGCGTCCGGGTCGCGGCTCCCTCAGGACGGATAGAAGCAGCCCTGGACGTGCTGGCCGGGCTTAGGTAGGGGGGAAGCCCAATTCCCAGGCGGCCAACGGCCAACTCCCAAGCCCCGACCGTGGAGTCTGCATTGGGAATTGGGGTTGGGCTTTGGGAATTGGGAGTTCGGAGATATAGTCCCGACAGTCCGCGGCTCGTGCGGATACGCACGCTTTCAGCAATTCAAGGATGAGACGCGGCCCGCGAGGCGGGCCAGGCCGGGGAGGCCGCTCGATGGCGCTGTTCGACCGCGAAGAAGACAACTTCCGATCCGACGTTGGGACGCGCGCCCTGTCGGTCACCGCCGTCGAAAACGATTTCGTCGAGCGCGTCTACGAAAATCTGGCGAGCGTCTACGACGTGATCTTCGGACCGACGCTCCATCCCGGCCGCCTGGTCGCGCTCGAACGGATGGGCATTCGTCCCGGCGACCGCGTGCTGGAAGTTGGCGTCGGCACCGGCATCAACACGTCGCTCTATCCCACCAACTGCCACGTCACCGGAATCGATCTCTCGACGTCGATGCTCGAGAAAGCGCGCGAGCGCGTGGCGCGCGAGGGATTGCGCAACGTCCGCCTGCTCGAGATGGACGCCGCGAACCTCACCTTCGCCGACGACGCCTTCGACATCGTCTACGCGCCGTACCTGGTGAGCGTCGTCCCCGACCCCGTCAAGGTCGTGCGCGAGATGCGCCGGGTCTGCCGGCCGGGCGGAAAGATCATCGTCCTCAATCACTTCCGCAGCGCCAATCTGGTCCTCTCGCGCATGGAGCGCGCCATCTCGCCGCTCACCGTGCACATCGGCTTCAAGTCAGACCTCGACCTGCCCGGCTTCCTCGCGCAAGCAGACCTCAAGCCCATCTCCATCGAGAAAGTAAACTTCCCGAAAATCTGGTCGCTGGTTACCTGTTCTAAGGACTAGCTCGATCGGTTGGAAGAGTGGGCGGGCCGTAAAGACCCGCCCCGCATCAAGCCCAGCTACCACCCCAGACAACACGCTGTCCGATGCGGCGCGGACCTTTACGGTCCGCGTTCCTCTAAAACTTTGCTTTGGGACGACCGCGCGGTTTCTTCGGCGGCTTATCGAGGGCTTTGAGCAGGATCTCCGCCGCCACGTCGGCGCCATTCGTTTCCGGCTTCTTGTAGTTCTTCTGCTTCGGCTGTGCGAGCAGCTTGTCGAGGTGGGTTTCCCACTTGCCCGCGAACAGATCGTCGTGATTGATGAACGCTGACCGCGCGTACTTGGGCAGGTCCTCGACCAGGACGTCGTATTCGGGAAAGTGGCCGCGTGAGGTGTAGAGGATCGCGGAGTCATTCGCGATGCACTCCGAGATGATGCCGTAGCCAGGCTTGGTGACGACCGCTTCTGCCGCGCCGACAAGATCCTCGTAGCGGACGCCGGAGTCGTACATCGCTTCTTCGTTGAGGCTGATGAACGAGCCCGTGCGCTCTGCCGTCGGCATTTCCTTGCGGCCGCGCCCGAGCGGCAGGTTGGCGGTGGTAATCGCCGTGTACTTCTTCAACTTCGCCAGCGCGTCGGTGTCGAGCCCCGGCAGCCCGTAGCCCCCGAACGAGGCGAGGATGATCGGCTTGTCAGTCGGCAGCTTCAGGATCTTGCAGACTTCCTCGCGCGTCCGGGTGGCGTGCCGGGCGATGAACGGGATGTCCTTGACGTTCGAGATCGTCTCGAAGCCGCCCGACATCGGCAGCCGAAGCGCCATCGACGCCCTGGCGTAGGCGCCGCGGATGGCGGGCAGGAGCGAAGGCGCCAGCCTGACGCGCGGGTAATCCGCGTAGACCCAGTCCCACGTGAAGTTGCCGATCGCGATCGAGGGGATGCCGGCGGCTGCGCCCACGGCAAAGGCGAGCGGGGGAATGTCGCCGACGATGAGGCCGGCCCCGAGCTCGCGGAGGATGCGCGTCTCGCTGGCGGCGCGCGTCACCAGGTCGCTGTGGAACGCCGACGCGCGGCGGATGCTGTCGGCCTCGTCGAGCGTGAGCGCGTCGATCTGCACGACCCCGGTGTCGGCCTCGAGCGTGCTGAAGGTGACCTTGCCCTTGACGGTGAGGTCAAAGAGCCACCGCGGCGCCGCCGTGCGGACGCCGATGCGGGTCTCTGGACGCCGCACGAGGATGGCGTTGATCACCTCGATGGTTCGCGAGGCGTGACCAAACCCGTGGCCGGATACGTAAAAGACGATCGCTGCTGCCAAATTTATTGAACCGTGTCTGCGTGCGTGCTCTCGGGATTGGGAGCGACTTCCGCCATGGCGACCTTGATGACCTGCTCGAGCGTCTCGACCGGAACGAATGTCATGTCCCGTTGAATTTCCGGGGGCAGCTCCGCGAGGTCGGGTTCGTTGAGCGCCGGCAGGATAAACGTCTTGATCCCGTACCGCCGCGCGGCCAGGGCCTTCTCTTTGATTCCGCCCACCGGCAATACCAGGCCGCTGAGCGTGATCTCTCCGGTCATGGCCACGTCCTGACGAACTGCCTGGTTGCGGGCCGCCGATAGAATCGCCGTGGCCATCGTCACGCCGGCCGACGGACCATCCTTGGGGATCGCGCCCGCCGGCACGTGCACATGCAGGTCGTGCTTCTCGAGGAAGTCCGGCGCGAGGCCCAGCTCCGAGGCGCGCGAGCGCAGGTGGCTGAGCGCGGCCCGCGCCGATTCCTGCATGACGTTGCCGAGCTGGCCCGTGAGGATGATCTGCTGGTTTCCGCCCGGAAGCAAGGTCGCTTCGATAAACAGGACGTCGCCGCCCGCCTCGGTCCACGCCACTCCGGTGACGACCCCGGGACGCGACGTCCGGAAGGCGACTTCCTTCTTGAAGCGCGCGGGGCCGAGATAGTCGGCGACGTTGGCCTTGTCGACGACGGTAGAACCCGCCGGCGGCGCATCGGCGGCGCGCGTCGCGAGCTTCGCGGCCACCTTGCGGGTGATGGTGCCGAGCTGCCGCTCGAGGTTACGCACGCCGGCTTCCCGCGTGTACTCGGAGATGACCTGGCTGAGCGCCGCGTCGGTCAGCTCGAGGGAGCTGTCCGGCAGCCCGTGCTCGCTCATCTGGCGCGGCAGCAGATACTTCCGCGCGATGTGGACCTTCTCTTCCTCGGTGTAGCCGGAGAGCGAGATGACCTCCATGCGATCGAGCAGCGCCGGGTGGACCGTGCCCAGCTGGTTCGACGTCGCGATGAAGAGCACCTTCGACAGGTCCACCGGGATCTCGAGGTAGTGGTCGCGGAAGGCATGGTTCTGCGCGGGGTCGAGCACCTCGAGCAGCGCGGCGGAAGGGTCGCCCTGATACCCGGCGGAAATCTTGTCGATCTCGTCGAGCATGAAGACGGGGTTATTCGACCCCGCCTGCTTCAGCGCCTGGACGATGCGGCCGGGCATGGATCCGATGTAGGTGCGCCGATGGCCGCGAATCTCCGCTTCGTCGCGGACGCCGCCGAGCGAAATGCGGACGAACTTGCGCGACATGGCGCGCGCGATCGACTGTCCGAGCGACGTCTTGCCGACGCCGGGCGGTCCGACGAAGCAGAGGATCGGACCCTTCATGTCGCCTTTGAGCTTCCGCACGGCGAGGTACTCGACGATGCGCTCCTTCACCTTGTCGAGGTCGTAGTGGTCCTCGTCGAGCACCTTGCGGGCTTCCACGGGATCGAGGCGATCCGGCGTCGTCACCGACCACGGCACGTCGAGCAGCCAGTCGATGTAGGTCCGGAGCATCTGGTACTCGGGCGACGCCGGGCTCATCCGGCCCAGGCGGTCGACCTCGCGCATGGCCAGGACCAGCACCGACTCCGGTAGCTGCGCCTCCTCGATGCGCTTGCGCACCTCGGCGAGCTCGTTGCCTTCGCCTTCGCCCAGCTCGGTCTGGATCGCCTTCAGCTGCTGCCGCAGGTAGTACTGACGCTGCGCGTCGGTCATCTCCTGCTGCGCCTGCGATTCGATCTTGCCCTTCAGCTCGAGCAGAGAGATTTCGCGGGTGAGGGCGCTGGAGATCGTCTGCAGCTTCTTGAGGAGGTCGTTCTCCTCGAGCAGCGCCTGCTTGTCGGCCGGCTTCATGTCGATCAGCGTCGCCAGCACGTAGGCGAGCCGCAGCGGATCGTCGATGTTCATGACCACCGCGCGCAGCTCCTCGGAGAGCCCCGAGGCCAGCGAGAGCGCCTTCTCGATCAGGTCCTGGATGCGGCGAACGTGCGCCTCGATCTCGATCGTCCGCTCGAACGGCTCCGGCATCGGCGTGATCTGCGCGCGCATCGACGTGCCGGTTCGCGTGATGACGTCGGCGCGGACCCGCGCGACGCCTTCGATGATGATGTTGATGCCGCCGCCGACCTTGGCCATCTGGCGGATGATCCCCACCGTCCCGACCTTGCGCACGTCGTCGGGTTTGGGATCCTCCTCCTCGTTGTCCTGCAGTGCCAGGAGGACGAGGCGGTCGGTGGCCAGCGCGCGGTTCACCGACTCGATCGAAACGGGCCGGTTTACCGCCAGTGGCTGCAATGTCAGCGGAAACGCGACCGTGCGGCGAAGCGGGAGGACGGGAAGCTCGGTCGGAAGCGTGGGCGGCGTCGGCTCGGGCATCAGGCAGGGACAGTTTATCAGCTTGGTGTACGCTGCGCGTGTGGATGAACGACAGTTCTTTACCGAAAAACCCGAGCAGCGCCCGGCGAGTTTCCAGTGCCCCCGGTGCCGCCGCACCAACGATTACACCATTCGATGGATACGGCGGACCAAGAAAGGGCAGGTGCCCCCCGGTGCCGACGCCCGCGATCGGGCCATGTTCGACAAGGTGAAGGACTACCTGGTGCGGGTGGACGAAGACGTGACCTGCAAAACCTGCGGGAAGCGCTTCGAAATCCCGTCCCACCGCAATATCGTGTTCCTCGAAGAACTGGAAGGGCTGCCGAAGGAAGACTACGACGAGTAGTCAGTAGAGTCCCGGAATCACCTTCCAGCGCACCTGCGCCATGTAGCGCTGGTAGCCGCCTGACGAGGCCTCGCGCAGCGAGCGCTCCTCGAAGGGGATGGCGGCGACCAGGTAGGCGCAGCTCACCAGCGCAAACACCAGCCGGGTCATCGTCATAGGCGATGCGGCCAGCACGATGAGCAGCCATCCGCTGTAGATCGGATGCCGGACATACCCGTACGGCCCGCCGGTCGTGAAGTCCATCGCCCGCGCCGGGCGTTGTTCGGCCTGGCGCACCCCCGCCAGATCCAGCACGCCGATCATCGCGGCTGACTGGATCGACAGCCACACCCCGATCGCCTGCAGGATGCGGAGCGCCCACAGCGCCGCGCCGTCGACCGTCCATGCCACACCTGGCACCGGCTGCCAGAAGGCGCACGTCGCGATGAAGAGCACGCTCGCCACCCAGACGTAGAACGAGCGCTCGAGCTGCGGCGGCAACGTCCTCGCGATCCATTCGCGCACCGGCTCGCGCGCACACACGCTGTGGTGCATCGCGAAGGCGGTAAACAGCACGACGTTCCACGCCACTGGTCCGGCAGAAGGGCCCTCACTCACGACGATGCCGAATGTCACGACGTACGAGAAGAGAAAGTAGGCGAGAGAGAAGACGAACAACACTGCGCCTGACCATGCGACCAGGCGGGATACGGTTCGCGGCAAGCCGGCGGTCACGAACACGGTCGGTATTATAGTGGCCCCATGTCGGTGAACGGTCAGCCTGGCGTCGTCATTACGGGAATCGGCGCGGTCTCTCCGTTCGGCGTGGGACGCGAGCGCTACTGGGATCACATCAGCCGCGGCATCAGCGGCACCAAAGCCATCACACAGTTCGATGTGTCGACCTACCCGTGCCGCGTGGCCGGGTGGGTGCCGCCGGTGTCGATCGATGACGCGCCCCTGCTCGAGGGTGATGACGAGCAGGATGGCCGCGCGGATCCGAGGCGGTACTCCCGCGCGGCGCTCTTTGGCGTGATCGCGGCGCGCGAGGCGTGGAAAGACGCGGGGTTGCGCGCCGGAGAGCCGGGCGCCGGCGTGATCATCGGCAGCGGCGGCGGCGGCATCGACATCGGCGAGAAGCAGTACGAGGACTTTTTCACGGCGGGCGGCAAGCACGTCACGCCGTACGCGATCGCGGTCGGCATCTGCGGGATGGTGTCGAGCGAGATCTCGATCTCACTCGGCCTGCGCGGCATCAGCCACGTGCTGTCGTGCGGATGCACCAGCTCAACCGACGCGCTCGGGTACGCGGCGGCGATGATCCGCGCTGGCGAGTACGACGTCCTGCTGTCGGGCGGCACCGACGGCTGCGTCCTGCCAGGCATGATCTTCGGCTTCTCCCGCATGCGCGCGGTCTCTACGGGCTACAACGATCGTCCCGGTGAAGCATCCCGCCCCTTCGATCGCGGCCGCGACGGCTTCGTGCTCGGCGAAGGCGCCTGGATGCTGACGCTCGAACGCGAGGATCGCGCGGTCGCGCGCGGCGCCACGGTGTATGCGCGCATCGAGGGCTATGGATCGACCTGCGATGCCTACCACCGCGTGCAGATGGATCCTGACGGCTCGGAGATCGTTCGCTGCATCGACATGGCGCTGAGCAAGGCGCACCGGCATCCCGAGGAGATCGGTTACGTCAACTACCACGGCACGTCCACCCAGTTGAACGACGCGATCGAGTCGCGCTGCGTGCGCCGCGTGTTCGGCGATCACGCCGACAAGGTGCCGGGGTCGTCCACCAAGTCGATGATTGGCCATCCGCAGGGCGCCAGCGGCGCCGCGGGTGTCGTCGCGACCGCCATGGCGCTCAGCCGGGGCGTGCTGCCTCCCACGATCAATCTCGACGAGCCCGATCCGGTCTGCGACATGGACTTCATCCCGAACGTCCCGCGCCCTGCCGACATCGATGCGGCGCTGTGCAACTGCCTGGGATTCGGATCGAAGAACAGCGCGCTGATATTGGGACGCGTTCGATAAATGCCCCGCCTACGCCAAGGCTTCGGCGCGGCAGGCCCCGTTCGCCAAGGGGGCGGTGCGCCGGCGCACGACGCCCTCGTCGTCGGCGCGGGACCAGCGGGGGCGATGGCCGCGCTCGTGCTCGCGCGCGCCGGCGTGAAGGTGCATCTCATCGATCGCGCCTCGTTTCCTCGCGACAAGCTGTGCGGCGATACGTTGAACCCCGGGTCGCTCGCGATCCTCGATGGCCACGGCACGCTCGGTCGCGACATTCGCGCCCGGTCGCTTCCGATTCGAGGGATGACGGTGACCGGTCCGGGCCACGCGCTGGTCACGGCCGACTATCCCGATGATCTTCGCGGCGCCGCCTTGACCCGGCGCGCTCTCGACTCGATGCTGGTCGACGCCGCGATTGCGGCGGGCGCTGAATTCACCCCGGGCATTGCTGTCCGCGCCCCTATCTCTGGAGGCGTCCGCGTGGCGACGGCTCGCGGCGAGGCAGACTGGCCGGCGCGCGTCGTCATTGCTGCCGATGGGCGCCACTCGACGCTGGCATTTGCGTTGGGACTCGCCAGGTATGCGAACGCGCCGCGGCGATGGGCGTTCGGAGCCTACTTCACCGATGTGAAGGGCGTCGGCCATCACGGCGAGATGCACATACGTCCGGACGGCTACGTCGGTGTTGCGCCGCTGCCAGGCGGTATCACCAACCTGTGCGTGGTGCGCGAGCTCATCGCGGGCCGTGAAGGCCCGCGCCGCC
>CAMCNL010000134.1 GCA_945876205.1 Candidatus Sulfopaludibacter sp. SbA3 | reverse complement strand
GGTATCATCATCCCCCGTGCCCCGTAATCAAGAAGTCATCCGCCAATGGAAAGTCCTGCACGCGCTCGAATCCTCGCGTCACGGCGTCACCATCGATGCGCTTGCAGCGGAGGTCGATGTCACCACGCGGACGATTCGGCGGGATTTGGCGGCGCTGCAGGAGGCGGGGTTTCCGCTCTTCGACGATCATGACGAGGATGGCCGCGCGCGCTGGCGGCTCGACGGCCAGGTGCTCAAGGGCATCGAGACCGGATTCACGCTCGCCGAGATGTGCGCGCTCTATCTCAGTCGCAATCTCCTCGAGTCGGTCGCGGGCACGCCCTTTCAACGCGACCTGAAGCTGGCGTTTGCACGCCTCGAGAAGATGCTCTCCCCCCGGATGCGTCAGTTTCTCGATCGACTGCCCACGGTGCTCGCGGCCAAGCCCGGACCCCGCACCCGCGGCGGCGAATCCTCACCCGATATCGTCGCCAAGCTCCTCGAAGCCACCCTGCATTTCCGCACGGCGACGATGCGCTATCACTCGGTGTCGAGCGCGCGGGTGAAGGATTATCTCGTGCACCCCTACCGCCTGGCGTTCGCCCAGGGGGGCCTCTATCTCCTTGCCTACGTGCCGGATTACCAGGACGTGCGGACGTTTGCGGTCGAGCGGATCGCCTCGGTCTCGCTCGAGAAACAGACGTTCACGCCCAAGCCCGGGATCGCGGATGATGTGTTTGCCAATTCGCTCGGGGTCAATACGGGTCCGGCGGCGAAGGTGGAGATCGAGTTCGACGCCCGCGTCGCGCCCTACGTCCAGGCCCGGGTATGGCACGCGTCGCAACAGGTGAAACAGGGCGCCGATGGCAAGCTCGTGTTATTGATGAGCGTCTGCCACGACTGGGCGCTCCGGAGCTGGATCCTCAGTTGGGGGCCGTTTGCGAGGGTGATCACGCCTGCCTCACTCGCACACGACGTGGTGACCGACCTGCAGGCTGCTTCTACTCGTTACAGTCAGGCTTGATATATGCCGCAACGCACGACTCGCGTCGTTATTCTTATCCTCGCAGCGATCATTTTCTTCGCTGGTCCCTCCCTCGTCGCCTTCGCCACTGATTGGCTCTGGTTTGGCGAGCTCGGCTATCAGCAGGTCTACTTGACCACCCTTCGGGCGCAGGGCACGTTGTTCGTTCTGGCGTTCGCGATTGCGGCGGTGTGGCTGACGGCCAACCTGCGAATCGCGCTCGCCTCGGTGGGCGACGCGCGTCCGGTGTTCACGACGCGCGAGGGGCTCGAGGTCGCGCTGCCGGGCCGCCAGCAGATGCGGACGATCGCGAGCCTCGTAGCGATCGTCCTCGCGGTGCTGATCGGACTCTTCGCCTCCTCGCAGTGGGAGACGTGGCTGGCGTGGCGATTCGCGGTGCCGTTTGGCCAGGCGGATCCGATCCTCGGTCGCGACGCCGGCTTCTACGTCTTCTCACTCCCCTTCTTTCAATTCGTGAGAGGCCTCGGGCAGGCGCTCGTGCTGCTCGCCGCCGTCTCGTGCGGCGCGATCTACTTTGTGTCGGGGAGCCTGACGTCACGCTTCACGTCGTCGGTATGGATGACGCCAGCGGCGCGACGCCACCTCTCTCTCCTCGCGGCGGCGTTCCTGCTGCTTCTGGCGTTTGGCGCGTGGCTTGGCCAGGCCGAGCAGCTCGTGCAGCCCTCGGGCGTCATTTACGGACCCGGCTATGCCGACGTCAACGGACGGATGCCCGCTGCGCTGGTCCTCGCGGCGGTGTCTGTCATCGGAGCGCTGCTCGCCCTCGTGCACGCGACGACGCCGAAGAACTGGCCGATCCCGGTGGCGGTGGCGCTCTACCTGCTGGTGGCGATCGGCGGCGAGGTCTACAGCACGCTGCTGCAGCGCTTCGTCGTCACGCCGAACGAGCAGACGCGCGAGACGCCGTTCATCCAGCACAACATCGATGCGACCCGCCGTGCCTTCGCGCTCGACCGGGTCGAGACGCGCGAGCTGTCGGGCGATGCGCTGCTCACCCGCCAGGACATCGAGCGCAACGCGGCAACGATCCAGAACGTCAGGCTCTGGGATCACCAGCCGCTGCTCGACACCTTCGGCCAGTTGCAGGAGATTCGCACCTACTACGATTTCGTCGGGGTCGACAACGACCGGTACCAGATCGGCGGCGCGACGCGCCAGGTCATGCTGTCGCCGCGCGAGCTCAACTCGGCCAGCCTTCCCAACCGCACCTGGGTGAACGAGCGGCTCACGTTTACCCACGGATACGGGTTGACGCTCGGTCCGGTCAACCAGGTGACGCAGGAAGGGCTGCCGGTGCTGTTCGTGCGCAACCTGCCGCCGGAGACGATCCCGGAGCTGCCGATCGAAGAGCCGAGCCTGTACTTCGGCGAGCTCTCCAACGACTACGTCATCGTCAGGACCGCGACGCGCGAGTTTCACTACCCGCGCGGCGAAGACAACGTCTTCACGCAGTACAACGGGCGCGGCGGCGTGCCGGTCGGTTCGCTCGGGAGCAAGCTCCTCTACGCGCTCGAGTTCAGGGCGCCGCAGATCGTCCTCAACAGCGGCATCGGCGCTGAGAGCCGCATCATGTACCGCCGCAATATCCGCGAGCGCGTCACCCGGCTGGCGCCCTTCCTGTCGTTCGATCGCGATCCCTATCTCGTGCTCGCTGACGGCCGGCTGGTCTGGATGTACGACGCCTATACGAGCAGCAACCGCTATCCCTACTCGACGCCGGTGGGCGGCGGCGTCAATTACATCCGCAACGCGGTGAAGGTCACGATCGACGCCTATCACGGCACGACGACCGTGTACCTCGCCGATGCGTCCGACCCCATTGCGGCGACCTACTCGAAGATCTTTCCGGGCCTGTTCAAGCCCCTCGCCGAGATGCCTGCGACGCTGCGTGAGCACATCCGGTATCCGGAGGACATCTTCGCGATCCAGGCCTCGGTCTATGCGACCTACCACATGACGCAACCCGCGGCGTTCTACAACCGCGAAGACCAGTGGGAAGTGCCGGTGATCGAGGACTCGCGCGATGCGCAGGCGATGCAGCCGTACTACACCATCATGCGGCTGCCGGGAGAGACCGAGCCAGAGTTCATCCAGATGCTGCCGTTCACGCCGCGCGCCAAGGACAACCTGTCTGCGTGGCTTGCGGCGCGAAGCGACGGCGAGCACTACGGCAAGCTCCAGGTGTTCCAGTTTCCGAAGCAGAAGGTGATCTTCGGTCCACGCCAGGTCGTGGCACGCATCAACCAGGATCAGACCATCTCGCCGCAGGTGACGCTGTGGAACCAGCAGGGATCGGCGGTGATCTGGGGCACGCTGATGGTCATTCCCGTCGAGGAGTCGCTGATCTACGTGCGTCCGCTCTACCTCCGCGGATCCGGAGGACGCATCCCCGAGCTCCAGCGCGTCATCGTCGTCTATCAGAATCAGATCGTGATGGAGCCGACGCTCGAGGCGGGACTGGCGCGGCTGTTTGGCGGCTCGGCGGCTCCCCCGCCCGAAGTCGAGCTCGTGGGCGGCCCGGCGCAATCCCCCGCCGCGACCACCGCCGCAGCCGCACAGGCGGTGCCCGGCGGAAGCGATCCACGCGATGCCCTGTCCGCCGAAGCGCGAGGCCACTACGACCGGGCAATCGAAGCCCAGCGATCCGGCGACTGGGCCAAGTACGGCGAAGAACTGCGCCTGCTGGGCCAGGTCCTCGAGCGCATGCGGCAGCGCTGAGGCCGGATGCGCTTCAAGCTCACGATCGAATATGCCGGCACCCGGTACAGCGGCTGGCAGATTCAGAAAAATGCCCGGACCGTCCAGGGCGAAATCGACCGCGCGATCCGGGAAGCCACACAGGAAAAGGTATTTGAACTCTACGGCTCCGGCAGGACCGACGCCGGCGTCCACGCACTCGCGCAAGTGGCTCATCTGGACATCGGCTCGGACCTTCCTCCTGAATCGCTGAGGCGCAGGATTAACGATCTCCTGCCGTCCGATATCAACGTCCTGCGCATTGAGAAGATACGCCACCGGTTTCATGCGCGTCACGACGCCGTCGCCCGGAGCTACATCTACCAGGTCTGCCGGCGGCGCACCGCGTTTGCCAAGGCATGGGTCTGGTGGGTCAAGGAAGAGCTCAACATCGACAGCATGCGCGCGACGGCGCAGCACTTCGTCGGCCGCCACGACTTCCAGTCGTTCTCCGACGACGAACCTGGCGAGAAGTCGACCGACGTGCTCGTGGACGCGCTCGACATCCACGAGGACGGCGACCTGATCCTCGTCCACATCGAAGGCTCGCACTTTATCTGGAAGATGGTGCGCCGGCTGGTGGGTGTGATCGTCGAGGTCGGACGCGGCGGTCTCACGCCCGCCGACGCCGCGTCGATGCTGACGGCATCGTCGGAGCTGCCGGCGCGTCTCACCGCGCCGGCATCAGGCCTGTTTCTCGAGCGCGTGTACTACGAAGGCGACCCGCGCGACGTGCCGCTGCAGAATGCCGCCGGTCAGTTCTTCAATCGATACGGCGCGACGACGCCGTCGCGCGCCGGCAAGTAGATCATGTCCTCTTTCAAGCCGCGGCGGGCGTAGACCGGAAAGCCCGCGCGATCGCCCACCTGCATGAGCTGTGACGCGTCGAACGGAATCGCCGCGCCGGCGCTCACCCACGTCTCTCCGCCGAACTCCACCCACACGCCATCGTTGCTCTGAGGACGGCGGAGACTGACGATAGTAGAGGTCGCCGGCGAACTGCACCGGTGCTCCGCGCCCGTACCAGGGGTCGTTTTCGGCCGTGACGATAGGCGGATCACTGGGGCGGCTCTGAATCTGCGCCGCTGCGGGAATGGCGCTGAGCACCGCGAGCATGAAGAAAAATCGGCGCATGGAGCCCTCCGAGGCGTCGAGGCTCCAAAGGATGTGCCAGCGCGTCAGCTCAACTGCGCAAACGGCTCCTGGGTTCCGCGATACACTGCTGCCCACGCAAATCTGCTTCGTAAGGAGGTCACTTGTGAGAGCTCTACGACTGCTAGGAACGGTGGCGATGCTTGCCCTGGTCGCGACGATGCAACCCGTGACGGCGCAATCCGTCTCGATCAAGGCGGAGATGCTGCAGGACTGGGCCGCCCTGAAAAGCACCATGAACAAGATGGCGGCTGAAATGCCGGACGACAAGTACTCCGCCAAGCCGACGCCAGCGCAGCAATCGTTCGGCGAGCGCATCGTGCACGTGGCCACGGTGAACGTCGGGATCCTCGGATCGCTCGGCGGCAAGGCCGCCAAGCCAACGATCGACCCGAAAGTCACCACCAAGGCAGCCGCCATCAAGGCGATGGATGACTCCTTCGACTATGGCACCGCGGTGCTCAACGAACACACCGATCAGCAGATGCTGGCGGCCGTGCCGATGCCGCCCCGCTTCCTCGGGCCATCGTCGCACGCCCGTATTTACACGTTCCTGATGGGTCACACCTGGGACATCTACGGCCAGCTTGTCGTCTACCTGCGGCTGAACGGCCACGTGCCGCCAGCGAGCCAGAGACCGTAGTAAGATTCGCGTCGTTATCGTTTCCCAATGATGTTTGTCTTTCACCTTCAGGCGGAGAGGACGGCTATGAGATATCTACGACCGGTTCTTGCCACGTTGGCGCTGACGGTCACGTGTGGCTTGTATTTCGCGTTTGCGCAACCGGGAGCGCAGGCCCAGGGCGGCGGCGGCCAGGCGCCGGCACAGCCTATGAGCTTTTTCGTGACAAGTGTCTCGAAGGGCGACGGCGCCAACTACGGTGGTCTTGCCGGAGCGGACGCCCACTGCCAGCAGCTGGCCACCGCAGCGGGGCGCGGCGGCGCCACCTGGCACGCCTATCTGAGCACCCAGGGTGCCGGCGCCGTGAACGCCCGCGACCGCAGCGGCACCGGGCCGTGGTACAACGCCCGCGGACAGATGGTGGCCATGAATAACGGCGTCCTGCATGGCGACACGATCGAGCAGGCGCGCATGGGTAATCCTCTCGGAAAGCAGCTCGCGCTCACCGAGAAGCAGGGCCTCGTCAACGGCGTCGGCGACATGCCGAACCAGCACGACATCCTGACCGGCTCGACGCCCGACGGTCGCGCCTACACCGACGCGATGGACCATACCTGCAGCAACTACACGAGCAACGCGACGGGCATGGGCTCCGTTCAGCTCGGCCACTCGGACAAGCAGGGTGGCGGCAACGGCTCCTGGAACTCGACGCACGGCAGCCGCGGCTGCAGCCAGCCGAACCTGATTCAGACGGGTGGCAACGGCTACCTCTACTGCTTCGCGGTGAACTAGCCCAATCTTCAACTGCCGTGGGGCGAGCCTTGTCAGGCTCGCCTCGCGGACCTCACAAGGTCCGCGCCACCTCATTCCATCTAGTTCTGCGGGACGAACTTCTGTACCCGCTTCCCGTCTTCGACTTCTCCCGTATACACGTTCCCTTTCGAGTCCGTGACGATGGCGTCGATCCAGTGGAGCATGCCGGCGTAGCGTCCGTTGCCGCCGAAGGATCCCTCGAGCACGCCGGTCTTCCGGTTGTGAATCCACACCATGTTGTTCGTGCCGTCGGCGACGAACACGTAGCGCTGCTCCCGGTCTGACGACACCGCGAGGTGATAGACCGTGCCGCAGCCGGGGTCGGTGGTGCTCCACGGACCGCCGCAGTTGGCGCCGCGCGCTTGCGTCGACGGATGCACGAAGAACTGGCTCACGAACTTGCCCTGCTTGGTAAACACCTGCACCCGGTCGCTGCCGCGCTCGCAGACGTAGACGAGGCCATCGCGCGAGAAGTGGATGCAGTGCAGCGCCGGCGCGAACTGCTTCTGATCCGGCGGCGGACCCGAGATGTCGTAGGGAGGCGTCGGGTCGTTGTCGATCTCGCTGAGCGGGATGCCGTGGCCGCCCCACCCGCGCTTGAAGGCGCCCGTGTCCATGTCGTAGACGAGGATGCGCTTGTTGAGGAAGCCGTCCGCGATGAAGATCTCGCGCGCGTCTTCATCCAGCTCGAACGATCCGATCCCGGGCGGGAAGATCGCCGTCTGCTGGTTATCCTGCTTGACCTGGTTGGCGGGGACCTTCGGGCCGCGGTGGCCGAAGTCGGAGACGAACTTTCCGTCCTTGGTGAACATGATGATGCTGTCGCCTGGCGTCGTGCCCGAGAGGTAGACGTTCTTGTCGCGGTCGACGGCAATCGACTGCAACCGTCCGGGCCAGCCGGGATGGTAGTTCGGTCCGCCCCAGGCGTTGAGCACGTTCCCCGCCTGGTCGAACTCGAGGATCTCCGGTCCGAGGACGCAGCACTCGCCGCGGGGCGGCTTGGTCATGGCGGCAAGTTCATCGGGCCGCGCGTCGCTCTGGCGATTGATCACCCAGATGTGATCGTCCTTGTCCACGTACATGTCGACGATCTGCTGCATGCTCCACTTGTTGGGCAGCGGCTTGGGCCAGAATGGATCGACCTTGTAGGTCGGCGCCTTCTGCGCCTGCGGCATCGACACGGCGCCGGCCAGGAGAAAAAGCCCGCACACCGCAATCGTCCGCACTATCCGCGCGCGTCCTGTCATGTCATTGGCACTCCGGCGTGTCATGTAATCGCCCTCCGGCGCACACTATACTCCCACCGTGCTGCCGACCGAGCGCCTTGCGTATTCGCCGATCTCGGGCCGGCCGCCGCTCGCCCTCCCCGGCAACGCGCGGCTGGCCGTCTGGATCATTGTCAACATCGAGGAGTGGAACCCGCGCGAGACGATGCCGCGGACCGTCTTGTCGCCGCCCGCCGGCGGTTCGCCGATGCCCGACATTCCGAACTGGGCGTGGCACGAGTACGGCAACCGCGTCGGATTCTGGCGCGTCCTGGACGTGTTCGATCGCTTCCGCCTGCCGTCCACCCTCGCCATCAACGGCAGCGCGATCCAGTCGTACGAGCCGATTGCGCGGGCGGCGCTCGAGCGTGGATGGGAGTTCATCGGCCACGGCTTCGGCCAGAAGAACATGCAGAAGGTCGAGGACGAGCGCGCGGAGATCATCAAGACGCGGGAGATCATCCAGGCATTCACCGGACGGCGGCCGCGAGGCTGGCTCGGCCCGGGGCTGACCGAAACCTGGGAGACGCCCGACATCCTCGCCGAAGAAGGCTACGAGTACGTCTGCGACTGGGTGCTCGACGACCAGCCCGTCGTGCTGAAGACGCGCGGCGGTTCACTGATCAGCATCCCGTATACTCAGGAATGCAACGACGTGGCGATGATCGCCGTGCAGCATCACCAAGCGTCCGAGTACCGGGATCGGTGTATCGATCAATTCGAGCAGCTCTACTCCGACGCCCACGATTCGGCGCGAATCATGGCGTTGACCGTCCACCCGTATCTCATCGGAGCGCCTCACCGGCTTCGATACTTCCGCGAAGCGATCGCACATATCCAATCTCGCCCGGGCGTACTGTTCTGGACGGGCGAACAGATTCTCGACTGGTATCTCACATGCAAATGAAACTCGCACCCCTGGTGCTCCTCGGAGCCGCTGTCATCGCCATGATCGGCGCGCCGCTTCGCGCCCAGAACGCAGCTTCCGCATGGAGCGCCAACATCACCGACGTCAGGCGCGTTGCGCGTCTCATTCCCGGACGCCGGCCGCTGCGGATCAATGTGGTGAAGTTCGCCGAGAGCCGGCGGACGAAGAACTTCTCGATCAAGGGCGCCGCGCCAATCCCATCGGTGCAGGCGCGCACGGCGTTCCAGGTGATGTATCCCGACAGCACGATGATGATCGATGCGGGGATGGATCAGCAGGTCCACAACTTCTTCGGCCGCGGTGTCGTCGAGCCGTACGACGCCGACGCCGGCAAGCAGGTGGAAGGTGCGCTGACAGCCGCCAGGCTGATCGTGGTGACGCACGAGCACGGCGATCACGTGGGCGGCGTCATCCACACCCCGCTGGCCGGCGAGCTCGCGGCCAAGACCATCCTGACGCGGACGCAGGTGCAGACGCTGATGACCGCTCCGCAGATGCCGGACATCAAGCTCACCCCTGAACTGGCCAGCCGCTTCATCGTCGTCGACTACGACCAGTACATGCCGGTGGCGCCGGGCGTGGCGTTCATCAAAGCGGCGGGCCACACGCCTGGCTCACAGATGGTCTACGTGGCTCTCGAATCGGGGCGCGAGTACCTGTTCATCGGCGATTCCGCCTGGCACATGGACGGCGTTCGCCAGGTGATCGGCAAAGACGCGCCGTGGATCACCGAAGATCAGAACTCGGTCATGGATCAGTTGCGTTGGCTGAACGGTCTCTCCCGCACCGATCCGAACCTGCTCATCGTGGCCAGCCACGATGACGAACAGCGGATGGAGCTCGAAGCCAGGGGCGTGCTCGGGCGCCGCTTCGAATAGGCGGTCGTCGCCGGTCGCCACGTACGCACCGACCGCCAGTGCCGCCGCAGCCGGCGCCACGCGGGCACCATCGTCGTCAGGCTCAGCACCGTGCCACCGATGCTCAGGACGATGACCACGATGTCCCAGAGCGGGCGATGGAAGTAGAGGAACGGGAAGTCCAGGCTGTGTAATCCCTGGTAGAGCCAGCGTCGAAGGCGTGTCACCTTCACCGAGCGCTGCACCACTCCCCCGCGCGTCGGATCCAGGTAGAGCCATGTCGCGTTGGCATCTGCGTAGCGAATGCGAAGCACCGGCAGCGGGCGCGACCCTCGCGCGTCGTAATAGTAGCCGTCGTATTCCTGCAGCCAGACCGCGTCCTGCACCGTGACGCCGGGCATGGCCGCCTGTGCGATCTCGGTCATCGCGTCCCGCGGGAAGGTCGCGATGGCGCCGCGCTCGGGACGAACCGCGGAGACGTAGACCTGCTCGAGCCGCGGACGGGCGGCGCGCGGCAGCAGACCGACGTTCATCCACTGCGCCGCTTCTGCTTCCGATGGCGCGTTGTACGCCGTCCAGAATGGTTCGCCGCGAAACTGCATCGTTTCGAGCTCGCGGGGAGCGAACAAGGGATCAATGGCCGCCGCCGCCGCACGCATGCTCTCAACCGTCATGCGATCGAGCTTCAGCGGACCGCCGGTTGACGCCTCACGCTCCGCACGGCTCTGCGGGGCGGCCCGAAACCAGTTGAACGGCCCCATCGACAAGAGGCCGCTGTAGGTCCAGGTCAGTGCGAGGACGCCGAAGAGCAGCCCCGCGATGTGGTGCCACTTCATCCAGCCCACATATGGCGAAGTCGACGGCATCCGCTTCAGGCGGAACTGCATCCGTGGAGAAAACCGCCAGATACCCCAGACGATGCCGGTGACGCACATGGCGCAGCCGATGAGCGACGACCAGATGATGAACTGGCCCCACAGGTAGGTGTTCTTGCGAAAGGGCGTGAAATACACCCAGTGAGTGACCGGACCGAGGTATCCCCAGAATCGCTCGCTGCGCGAGGTACGGAGCTCCACGTCGCCAGTGACCTCCGACACATACAGCTGCGTGTCGGCCGCGTCGTCGAGCGCGAACCGGTGCATCGGCAACATGTCACGCGAGCCCAGCGTCCACTGATCCGGCTCGGTGAGGTACTCGACGTGGCGAATCGGGCCCGCGTAGCCAGGCGCATAGCGGCGCGCCACGACCATGGCCTCGTTCCTGTCGATTCCCTCGAAGAACTCACCGGTGTCGGCAAAAACGATTGTCTGCTCGCGGCCGCCAAACCGGTAGACCGGCCGGCTGCCGTACATGCCGACCTGTACGCGATC
>CAMCNL010000133.1 GCA_945876205.1 Candidatus Sulfopaludibacter sp. SbA3 | reverse complement strand
AGCCCTTTTCGATGTGGTCGGTGTCGCGTTCCCAGACGGCGAATCCCGACGACTCCTGGGCTGCGTAGTCGAGCAGCCACCGCATCTTCTGCGCATCGAGCGCCGCGGCGCTGCCGGCGGCCGCCGCCGCGCAGAACGTGCCGGCGATGCTGTGCGTGCTCCGGTGTGTCTCGTTGCGAAAGGTGGGGCCGCCGAGCGCGATCGTCACCCGGGTGCCGACGTCGTAGCCCAGCGTGACGGCGCGCAGAAACTGCGTGCCACTGATACCGAATGCTTCCCCTGCTGCCAGCGCGGCAGGCACGGTGGACGACCCAGGGTGCGACTGCGACGGTCCGTGCGAGTCGTCGGTTTCATCCGAGTGGGCGAGGATGCCGTTGATGAGCGCCGCGTCAATCGCCGACGTGACGACCGTCGATCCAATCACGGTGGCGACAGGTTTCCCCGCTTGTTCGCGCGCAAATTTCAGGGCAGCGCGACCCGGCGGAAGCTCCGAGCCCGAGATCATCGCCGCGAACGTGTCGAGCACGTGGTGCTTGGCCTTCTCGGCGACCGCCGCCGGCAGCGCCTGGTCCCTGGCTGCCGCCATGTAGCGGCTCAGCGCCGCCATGACGGGACCGATCTCCTGCGCGCGAAGCCATGCTGGCGCGACGGCGGTGGCCGCCAGGGCGAGCGTGCCGCGCGTGAGCAGTTGCCGGCGGTTGAGGATGACGAGGCGGGGTGGCGGCGTGAGATGTAGTGGGCTCATATGGACGGCGGGCGCAGTATACCGCGCGCGTCGCGGACGGCCGACGGCTGGCGGATTCACGTTGCTCGACGTGATCTTCGCCACGGCGGTGATGGGGATTCTTGCGGCGATTGCGGTGCCCCAGACGTTGGCCTCGGTGGATCGATCGCGGGCGTGGGGAGCGGCGAAGTACCTGGCGGGACGGATGGCTCTCGCGCGGATGCAGGCGGTGGGGCGCTCGGCCACGGTGGCGCTGAGGTTCTCCGAGGCGGCGAATGGGTTTGCGTTCGACACCTTCGTTGACGGCAATCGCAACGGGATTCGCAGTCGTGAGATTGCGTCTGGCGTCGATCGACCGCTTGATGCCCAGGTGCAACTGTCGGAGATGTTTCCCGGCGTCGTCATCGGGCTGGCCGAAGACGGGTCTGGCGATCCCGTGAGAACCGGGTCGAGCAGTCTGCTGTCGTTCACGCCGACCGGCACCGCCACGTCCGGCACCATCTACCTTCGCGGGCGCGATGGGTCGCGGTTTGCCGTCCGCGTGCTTGGCGCGACGGGCCGCACGCGCGTGCTGCGGTATGTCGGGCCGACGGCCCAGTGGAGCGAGGTCCCCTAGTGGAGAGACGCGCGATCGAACGACGCGCGCCGTCGGCGGACGAACCGATCTCGCGCGTGAGGCTGCGCACCGGGCGGGAGCTCTCGGTTGTGGACCTCTCCAACAGCGGCGCCCTCGTCGAGGGTGCGCGGCTGCTTCCCGGCACGCATGTCGATGTGCATGTCACCACACGAGACGGCCGCGTCCTCGTGCGAAGCCGGGTCGTGCGGGCCTACGTGGTCGATCTGCAATCGAACGCGGTTCGCTATCGCGGCGCGCTGGCCTTCGATCGGCCCATCGACACGTCCCACGCGGCGGGGTATGCGATGCCCTCCCTTGCGGCGGCGACGCGCGGCGAGCAGGGCAGCGATTACCCAGTCAACGCGTCATCGATGAACACACCAGGCGAGCATCGCCTGACGGCATAGACACTTGTGCCCCTCTCATCGTCATGGCACGCCGCTTGGTTTCAACGATGCGTTCCACATCCCGATCGGAGGATCGTCGTCTCATGTCCCGGATCAATGAGGCAATGAAGGGTGATTTGCGGCGCGTGCTCGCAGCACTTGGCGCGGGGCTTGGTCGAACCAGTAGCGACCGTGACCTGCCGTCGATCTTTGAGCAGCAGGTGCAGCAGCACCTGTCGATGCGAGCCGTGCGTCTTCGAGAAGTTCCGGCGCGCTATCACGCGCGGTTGGTGACGCCCACGAGGACGTCGGAGTCGATCGTGCTCGGCGTGCCGACCGCCAACCCTCGGATGCAGGCGATCCTCGAGGCGTCCTTCGATCCCGGGCGGCTCCTGGATGAGGACGACTTCGCGGCGCTGTCGACGGCCGCGCAACTGGGCGGCCTGGTGCTCGAAGCCGCGAGAATGCGGACGCCGACACGAGCGGCGCTGCCTGATGGTGCGGCGCCGCTGATCGGATCGACGGCGGTCATGCAGTCGCTGAGGGATCGCGTCGAGCGCGTGGCGTTGACGGACTTTACCGTCCTCGTCGAAGGCGAGAGTGGCGTCGGCAAGGAACTGGTGGCGCGACAGGTGCACGAGCTCAGTCGCCGGCGTACTGGCCCGTTCATCGCGGTCAATTGTGCCGCCGTGGTGGAGACGCTTCTCGAGGCTGAGCTGTTCGGGATCGAAGACCACACGGCGACCGGCGTCCGCGGGCGGCGCGGCAAGTTCGAGCATGCCGACGGTGGAACGCTGTTTCTCGACGAGGTGTCGGACCTGTCGCTCTCGGCTCAAGCGAAACTGTTGCGCGCGATCCAGGAACTTGCCGTGGAGCGCGTCGGCGGTGTGGGCGTCCGCCGCGTGAATACACGGATCGTCGTCGCCACCAATCGTCCGTTGTCGGAGCTGGTGGAGCTGAAGCTGTTTCGAGCGGACCTTTACTACCGCTTGAGCGGCGTGGAGATTTACGTGCCGCCGCTCCGCACCCGGCGCGAGGATGTTGCGGAGCTCGCGGCCTATTTTCTCGCGCGCCATCGGCAGACACGGGAGCTCTCGATCTCAGATGCGGCACTCGACGCGCTGCGCATCTACGACTGGCCGGGCAACGTGCGCGAACTGGAGCGGTTGATCGAGCGCGCGGTGGCGCTGGCGGAATCAGAGCGCATCGAGCTTGACGATCTGCCGGCGCAGGTCCGGGGCCGCTACGGCGAAGTGCTCGGGCCGGCCATCGCGGCGGGTGACTCGCTTCGGGAGTGGGGCAGCCGGTACGCCAGGCTGGTCTACGAGCGTTGTGGACACAACAAGCGATTGACCTGTCGCCGGCTCGGGATCAGCTATCACACGCTGGGGGGATACCTGCGCTATCCCGACACCGGCCGATCGTCGGCCGCGGAGGTGCGAGCGTGAGGGGCACGGCGTTCCTGATTCGATTCTTCCGCGTCGTGCCGCCGGTGCCGGTCTTGATGAATGGTGCGTTCGCGGCATCGGCGGTCGCCGCTGCGGTCGCGCTGAGCGTGCACGCGGCCGACGCGCGAGGGGCGCTGGCGCCGGTCTTCCTGCTGCAGACGCTCGCCGCCTCCTCGGGGTTCGCGGTGCCGGCGCGGAGGGGCCACTACGATCTGCTGCTGACGAGCGGCGTGAGCCGGCTGCGAATTGGAGTCGCGCACTTCGTGGGGTCGATCCTGCCGGGCCTTTTCTGCTGGATGGTGATCGTGGCCCTTGAAGCGGTCAGTGGCGGTCGCTTTCCCCAGGTGACACTCGCCAGCGGCACCATTGCTGCGCTCGTCATCGTGTCAGCGCTCTCGTGGGCGGTGACAGTGCCGCTTCCGCGGCTGACCGGCGGGATCGTGTGGCTACTGGTGTTCGTCGCGCCCGTCAACCACGACCGCTTCCCGGCCACGGCCAGCATGCTGGCGTTGCCGTGGACGCTGGTTGGCACCGATCTGTTCGCCTTGGGCGTGATTCCCGTGGTGTCGGTAGCCGCGGTGGTGGCTGCGGCCGTGACGGGCGCCCTTGTCTGGATATGCCGCACCGATGTCTCTCTGCAGGTGGCGCGATGAGCTCGGCGGTGCTTGCCGTCCGCGATCTCTCGGCTCGCTATGGGCAACGCGAGATCTTCTACGGCTTGTCTGTCCATGTGGATGCAGGGCAGTCTCTTGGCGTCATTGGACCGAATGGCGCGGGCAAGACGACGCTGCTGAGGACCTTGGTCGGGCTGCTGAAACCACACGGCGGTGACGTGCGGATCAACGGTGCGCCTCCGCGCCAGGCGTTGAGATGGACGCCGGTCGCCTACTTCGCGGGAGACGTGACCTTGCCGGGTGGCGTGCGCGCATCGGCCTGGGGAACGCTCGGCACCGGGGCCGTCGTCACGTCGGAGAAGCGCCGGATTCGGGCGCTATCGCGAGGCAGCCGGCAGTTGCTCGGCCTCCGGACGACGCTCGGCCGCCATCCGCTCGGTTTGATCGTGCTCGACGAACCGTGGGAGGCGCTGGATCCCGATACCACCCGTTGGTTGACGACAACCCTGCAGGCGAAGCGAGACAAGGGAGCGGCGATCGTGCTTGCGTCGGATCGGTTGCAGGACCTGGCCGGACTCTGCGACTCGTACCTCTTCCTGGTTGGTGGACAACCGACGCTGATGAAAGCGCAGGAGATTGCGTCGGTGGGGCCGGTGACGGCGGCGCTGCTCACCGACATCTTTGACAAGTTGCGCGGCGGCCCGCCGTCGTTGCGGATGGCGTCGTAGCTCGCGGTCTCGACTCTCTGGTTCAGGTCTGATGACGTGAGTGCGGCCGCAGGAACAGGACGGGCACGAACAGCACCGCCATGATGCCGCAGGCCACGATCATGGCGGACTCCATCGCGGCTCGCTCGTCGGAACCGCGCGTGGCGAGCGCGCCGACGAGCAGGCTTCCGCCCATGACGCCGACGTTCGTGAGGAGCGCGACGCCCGCTTGTGCCGGCCCCTGTTCGTCCGGTGTCACGGCCCGCGCGGCCGCGTAACGGAGCGGGCCGCCCGAGAGGAGCGACATGCCGAGACCCAGGGCGCCTGCGGCCAATAGAAATGTCGTCTGTGAGGCGGGCGCCGCAGACGCGATCAGAACGCCGATGACCGCGGCGATGGCGCCGGCGATGACCAGCCGCCTCGCGCCGATCCGATCGAGCGTGGCGGCGATGCCGAGCGTCCCGAGAATTCCCGCGGCCGCCATCGGCAGCATCAGCACCCCGGTGCCCGACGCGGCTACGCCGAGCCGCTGCACGGCAAGGGTCGGAAACAGGACCACCGCGGCCTGGCCGATGCCCGCGCCGAGCGCGAGCACGGCGATTGCGGAAATCTCACGGTTGCGCTCGATGCGCGGCACGGCCGCACCGGGTTCCGGCGATGGCTGTTTCGCGCTGCTCGAACCAAGGGCGACAAGCGACCCGACCGCAATCGCGAGCGTGATGCCGAACATGCTTCGCCATCCGAAGGTGAGCAGCGCCGGCGTCAGCGTCATCGCTGCGACAAACGCGGCGCCGTAGGCGAGTGAGATGGCTCCCAGCAGCCGGCCTTGGCGTTCAATCGGCCATTGCACGGCGACGAGCGCGGCGGCGACGGGGATGAGCGGACCTTGGCCCAGCCCCTGCAGGAGGCGCGCGACAAGGAGCAGCGTCATTCCATGTGACAGGATTGCGAGGAGCGACCCGCAAGCGGACACCGCGGCGCAGACGCGGAACACCGTGTTGGAGCCGAATCGGCGCACGGCTGCCCCTGCGGCCGCAATCGCCACCAGCGTGCCCAATGCGTAGAGCGACACCATCCAGGCGGCCTGCTGCGGGTCGGAGCCGGTTTCGGCGCGCACGGCCGGCAACAGGAAGCCGATGGCGCCACCGTCGCATCCCGAGAGCGCGGCGCCAAGGAGCAGCGCCGCGGCACGCTGGCGACTCTGCTGGATCCGCGCCGTGTTACTGGAAGTCGCGGAAGACACGGTCGAAGGCGCGCAGCGCCGGGTTGCCGGTGAGAAAGGGGCGCACCTCGCCCTCGAGCGAGAGCGGCGTGGCCTGGGTCAGGCCGGTCTCGAAGATGCCGGTGAGGAGTGCTCCGAGGCGCAGGTCGCGGACGATGAGATTCATCTCGCAGCAGTAGCGCGACGAGTAGTAGTCGAGATTGTGGCTCCCGAAAGAGAGCCAGTCGTTGTCCACGACGACGTACTTGCAGTGCAGCGTGCGACCCGCACCGCGGCGTACGTGCACGGACCCCCCGGCCTCCAGCACGCGTCGCGCGCCTTCGTAGGTCGTCCAGGTCGCAAATGGCAGATCGTTCGACTCGGCGGAATTGGTGAGCAGGCGCACCCGCACGCCGCGCGCAATCGCGCGCTCCAGGGCGGCGCAGAGCGCCTCGTGGGCGACGAAATAGGCGAGCTCGAGATCCACCGTGCGGCGTGCCGAGCCGACGGCCGACAGCACGGCGCGCATCATCGGGTCGGACTCGATATCGGCCGGCACGTAGTCCATCCACGGTGGCGCCGGATGGGCGGAGTCGCTGCCAGATTCCGCTCCATTCCAGACGAGATCGAACATCTCCGCGAGCGGCGCGACCGACGGCCCCTCGAGCACGAGGTCGACGTCGCGCCACGCATCGCCTCGATAGTGGTCGGCGAAGTTGCGGCCACCGACGACGGCGGTGCGGCCGTCGACGACGATCATCTTGCGATGATTGCTGTCGTACGGGCGATTGGGGTCGTGCCACGCCTTCACGGCAATAGCCGCCGCCCGCGCGCCCGCAAGCAGGGCGTCCATGCCTTCGATTTCGACAGACTTTCTTGACGTCATGAATCGGTCGACGAGCAGTCGCACGCGTACGCCGCGTGCTGCGCACTCAGCCAGTGCGCGGATGGTCGCACATCCGGTGTCGTCTGACTGCAGGTAATACGTCGCGATGTCTACGCTGCGTTCCGCCTGGCGGTACAGCGTCTCACGCAGGGCGAACGCCTCTTCGCCGGAGGCGACGAGCCGCGGCACGTCGGAGGGGGAGAGCCTACCGGCGAGCGTATCGCACAGGGTCGAGTCCTTCTCCGACTGAACCCAGGCGGCCTGCACCCGCTTCCACCGCGGTGCGCCGCGACCGAGCGTCCACAGCCGCGCCTTGAGCATGTAGGCGATGGCGAGCGCGTAGGCCGCCGCCTCTCGCGCCGACATTCGTGCGAGCGCCGGCCAACCGTGGCGCCGCAAGGCTCCGAGTGTCGCGCCGACGACCCCCACGAGCAGTCCGCGATCGACGTCAACGCTGGATCGCCTGGAATTCTTCAATGAATAATGGTCGGGATGAACGTGGCCGAACCCTTTGCCCTGCCGCTGTTTCTGAACAAACGAAACAAGGCCCTGACTGGTTGGATTGTCGCGCTCGGCGCGACGATCGTGTATCTATCGTCCAATCACATTCACCTCTTCACGCCGAGACCGCTCCCGATGTGGGCGATCGACGAGGCGATCCCGTTCTGGCCGCAGACGGTGTGGATCTATCTCGGTGAGTACGCGGCGATCTTCATCCTGTTCATGATGTCGGATGACGACATCAACGCGAACAAGTGTGTGTATTCCTTCGCGTCGCTGCAAGTGGTGTGCGGGGCCATCTTCGTCCTGTGGCCGACGACGTATCCTCGCGATCTGTATGCGCTGCCCCCTGATGTGGATTCGCTGACGCGATCGGTGCTGTCCTCTCTACGCCAGATCGACACGCCCGCCAACTGTTGCCCGAGCCTGCATGTCGCGAGCATCTATCTTCCGGCGCTGATCTTTCTGAAGGAGCAGAGAGAGAAGTTTCCACTGGTCTTCGCGCTCGCCACGGTCATCGCGCTGTCAACGCTGACGACCAAGCAGCACTACATCATCGACGTCCTTCTCGGCATCGTCATGGCCGTCGTGCTGTACTGGATCTTCAACGTGGCCGTTCGCTACCGTCCGCTACCGCAGCGCCGGGAAGCGCTAGCGCAATGCGGAGAAGTCGGCGTCGGATAGCGTGATATCCGCGGCCTGGACGTTTTCCGCGAGGTGATCGCGCCGTGACGTGCCGGGAATCGGCAGGATGAAGGCGATCGTCTCCCGCGTGCAGTGATTGACGACCGATTCCCATTCGCGATCGGCCAGGTTGAACTTGTTCTGCACCAGACGTTCCCAGACGCATCAACCTTTTCTCCTGCGGCCCGAGCCGTGTCACCTGCAGAATCCGCTGTTTTCGCACCTGCCGAGGTGGGACTTGGCATCGCGCTTGAAGTGTTTCTGTCCGAGGCGGTTCGGTCGGAGGTGGGCGACTACGACGAATGTTCGGAGTTCGCGTCACACCTCCCGGCCGGATACGCCGGCTGGGAAGCGTGGCTACGAAAGTGCGGTAACCAGCGCCTGCGGGTTGTCTGACGAAATCACCAGCCGATTGCGTGTCGCGAGATAGCTGTATCGCACGTTGACGTGCGCATCGGCGATGCGCTGAAAGACTTTCGCCGCCGCGCCAGGCTCGTCCTCGACCGATACCAGCACGACCTCCTGCTCCTGCACGATCTGAAATCCCGCATCACCCAGCACCCGGCGCGCCCCGGGCAAATTCGTGGTCAGCACGTGCACGACGCCGTTCATCTCGGTGTACCCGTCGATATTGATACCGGCACCGCTCACGGCGCCGATCGCCCGGGCCAGCAGGCCGGGGCGATCTTCGGCGCGTGTCACGGCCAGGTCGTATTCCAGCTGCGCCATGGGGGGATGCTACTCCCAAACGGCCGTATTCGGCACTCGGAGTTGCGGCGCCGGAAGTTGGGAGTTGTGTAGTCGGGAGTTGGCATAGTACCGTCTGAGTTTCCCCATGAGCGATACGGCCACCGCTGAGCTCCGCAAGACCCCCCTGAACGCCCGTCACCGCAGTTCCAACGGCCGGATGGTTCCATTTGCCGGATGGGACATGCCGGTCGAGTATGGGGGGATTGTCGCCGAGCATCTCGCGGTGCGGACGCGAGCCGGCCTCTTCGACGTCAGCCACATGGGCGAGATCGAAGTGGCGGGGAAGGACGCGCTTGCGGCCGTGCAGCGCATCTCGTGCAATGACGCCAGCCAGCTCCAGGTCGGCCAGGCCCAGTACAGCGGCCTGCTGACGCCCGAAGGCACGTTCCTCGACGACATGATCGTCTACCGCATGGCGCCGAACCATTTCATGCTGGTGGTCAATGCGTCGAACGTGGCGAAGGACTTCGGCTGGATTAGCGACCAGGTCAAGGTGGCGGGCGACGTCGCCGCGATCGACTCGAGCAGCCGCTACGCGCTGATTGCGATTCAGGGACCCGCCTCGCGCGACGTGCTCCAGCCGCTGACCGGCGCTGACCTGAGCGAGATTCGTCCCTACTGGTTCTCCTACGGCGAGGTGGCGAACGCCCGTGCGACGATCTCGCGAACCGGCTACACCGGTGAAGACGGTTTCGAGATCTTCGTGCCTCCGAACATGGCGGACAAGGTCTGGATGGCTCTCCTGGAGTCGGGCCGGTCGGCTGACGTCGTTCCCGTCGGCCTTGGCGCGCGCGACACGCTGCGCCTTGAAGCGTCGATGCGCCTCTACGGGAATGACATCGACGAGACCACCAGCGTTCTCGAGGCCGGCCTGGGGTGGACGGTGGGCTGGGCCAAGGATTCGTTCATCGGTCATGAGCGGCTGCGGGAGCAGAAGGCCCACGGTGTCACGCGCAAGCTGATTGGGTTCGAGATGATCGAGCGCGGCATCGCTCGCCACGGTCACCAGGTCGTGCGCGGCGGCAAGCCGGTCGGTGTCGTCACCAGCGGCACGCAGACCCCGTTTCTCAAAAAGTCGATCGGCATGGCCTACGTGCCGATCGATCTCGTCGTTCCAGGCACAGAGATCGACATCGACATCCGCGGCCGCGTCGCGAAGGCGCGCGTCGTGCCGATGCCGTTTTACAAGCGTACGTAACCCCACGAAGGTACGTAGTGTCCGGCCCGAGCCGGACCGGAGATATAGATGGCGTATCCGTCCGACCGGAAGTACACGAAGGATCACGAATGGGTTCGGGTCGAGGGCGACACCGCGGAAGTCGGGATCACCCAATACGCGCAGGAGCAACTGGGCGATGTCGTCTACGTTGACCTGCCTGATGCTGGCAAGGCCGTGACGGCCGGTGAGTCATTCGGATCGATCGAATCCGTGAAGGCGGTCTCCGAGCTCTTCGCCCCGGTGAGCGGTGAGGTCGTCGAGGTCAACGCCGAGCTCAAGGAACATCCCGAGCGCGTGAACAAGGATCCCCACGCCGCCTGGATGATCAAGATTCGTCCGTCCAGCGCCGCCGACACCGACGCACTGCTCGACAGCGCGCAGTACCAAGCCATCCTCGGTTAACGATGCACAGTCTGGATGCAAGCGACTGGTTTGCCGGCCGGCACATCGGTCCGTCGGTTGAAGAGCGGGATGAAATGCTGGCGGCGATTGGTGCCGCCTCTCTGGACGCGCTGGTGGACGAAGCGATCCCTCGCTCGATCCGGCTGCCGCATCCGCTGAACCTGCCACCCGCCGAGAGTGAGCATCAGTACCTCCGGCGTCTCGCGCAGATCGCTCGCCGCAACAAGACATTCCGTTCCTATATCGGCCTCGGTTATCACGACACCATCACGCCCAGCGTGATCCTGCGGATGGTGATGGAGAACCCGGGCTGGTACACCCCCTACACGCCCTACCAGGCGGAGATCGCGCAGGGCCGCCTCGAATCGCTCCTCAATTTCCAGACCATGGTGAGCGAGTTGACGGGGATGGAGGTGGCCAACGCCTCGCTCCTGGATGAGGCGACGGCCGGGGCCGAGGCGATGACGCTGCTGCACCGGGTACGCACGAACCCTTCGACTCGCTCCGCTCGCTCAGGGCAGGCAGCGCGCGACGTCTTCCTCGTGAGCGACCGGTGCCTGCCGCAGACGATCGACGTCCTGCGCACGCGCGCGGAACCGCTCGACATCGATCTGCAGGTCGGCCCCGTCGCGTCGATGACGTTCGATGCCCGCGTGTTCGGCGTGATGCTGCCGTATCCGGACGAATCGGGCCTGATCGAGGACCTCGCGCCGA
>CAMCNL010000132.1 GCA_945876205.1 Candidatus Sulfopaludibacter sp. SbA3 | reverse complement strand
TTACTGGCAGGTGTCGGTGACGCGCGTTCGGTTGCGATCGGCGTCGATGCTGTAGCGCACCCTGACTCCCTTGTCATCGAAGATCTCGAGCGACTGCTGAAACTGCAGCGCCGGCGGCGAGCCTGCGGGGACGTTGGCTTCGAGGATATACAGGCGGCTCGCGTGGAGAAAGATCCCGATGCTCGTCTGGGTCTTGTCGGCGTTCACGAGGTAGATCTCGTGCCCTTCGATGCGATCGGCCTGGGCGTAGGCGTCGTACTTGACCTCGATGCCCGGCCGCTTGCGAACACTCCACGCCGCCCACGCGATTGAGCCGAGCACGTCTGTCGTACCCGCGTCGCCGGTGCCGACCTTCTGGTAATTCACGACCGTCACAGAATAGCTGCGGGCGCCGTCCTTCACCGTATAGACCTTGGCGGGCAGCACCGCGCCCCTCCACGACGTGTAGGTGGTCTCGCGAACGTCGGGCTGACCAGGCAGGTTCACGCCAAAGCGCTCGGCCTTGTCGACGAATTCAGTCCAGTCGGCGGCGAAGACCGACGCCTGACTGCACACGACCCACGCGACCGCAAGCGCGACGCCTCTCACCGCCACGGCACACCGAGACCCGCCTCCGCCAAGGCTACGGCGCGGCAAGCTCGCATCGGCTTGGGGCGCCGAAGCCGTAGGCGAAGGTGACTGCCTCGGAGCCTCGGTGTGTCGTCTCGTTAGAGTCATGAGAGTCATTCAACGGGCTCCACTTTGATCAGCGTCGCGCCGAGATTGTTGCCGACCCAGAACGCCGGTGTGCTCGTCGAGTTGTCGACGTTCACGCGGCGGACGTTGGTCCATCTGGGCAGCAGGTACTCGACGGTCTCGCCGGTCCTGGTGTTGACGCGGACGATGCGGTCGTTGTTCATGCCGCCGGCCCAGGCGTAGCCGGCCTTGTCGGAGACGGCGTCGTAGACGTTGGTCCAGGGCGTCGACACCGGCCACTCCTGGAACTTCTCGGTCTTCGTATCGAACATGCCGATCTTGTTCGCGCGGAACTCGGCGAACCAGAGACGGTCCTGCGCGTCCATGTGACCGCGGCGCGGGCCGGCGTTCGCCGTCGGCGTGGCAAACGGCGTCACCTGCTTCGTCTTGCCGTCGATCCGGATGATGTAGGTGCCGTTCAGATTCATCCCGAAGAAGTTGTTCTTCGAGTCGGACGCCACGCCGTAGGAGGTGAGCTCCTTCACGAGCTTCTTGTCTTTCAGCCCCACCGAATAGTCGACGGTCTTCCACTCGCCGGTCCTGGTGTCCACCTGGTACTCGTCATCGCCGCCGATCCAGACCTGGCCGTCCTGGTCGTTGTTGATCGGCATCACCATCGCGATGCGGGCGTCGTCTCGCTCGAGGAACCTCGGCGAACCCCAGGTTTGGAACTGCTTCGCCCTGGTGTCGAACTTTGCGAGGCTCCCCTGGTACATCGTGCCCATCCAGACGTTGCCTTGCTTGTCGAGCACCACGTCAAGCGATCCGAGCGGCGCGTTGGGCTTGGTGATCGGCAGCGGATATTCGGTGGCCTTGCCGGTCCGGGGATCGAGCACGCCAAGCACGTGCGTGCCGAAGTCGCCGTACCAGATCATCCCGTTCGCATCCGCGACGGCATCATGGGGCAGCGCCTCCGGGCGCGGCAGGTCGTATTCGGTTACGACGACGCGCGTCGATTTGCCGGAGGGACGCGGATAGGTCTTGAGCGGGTAGCTCCAGGTCGTTCGTCCACCACTCAGGTTGACCGCCGCGAGATAGTCGGCGGTCTGCTTCACGAGCTCCGCCGCGACCGGCGGCGCGCCTTCGCGTCCGTCCATGCTCTGCGCCAGAATCGCGCTGCCGGTGCCCTTGCCGGGCCGGAGCTGCGGCCGCATCGGCGTGCTGCCCTGTGAGTAGCGCGCCATGCGGTTGATGACCGGCACCCACTGCTCCGCAGTGAACGTGGAACGGACGACCGGCTGCAGGCTGTGGCACTGCGTGCAGTTCAACAACCCGAACTTGATCTCGTTGCTGCCGGGCCAGCTCATGAACCACTCGCCGTTGGTCAGTTGCGCGGCCAGGTCCTTCGTCTTCTGCAGCGTGATATCCGCCTGCGTCGTCTTTCCGGCCGCGACGGAGGTCCGGATCGTCGAGCCGACCCAGGGCTCGTTCCTGAATTTCTCGAATTTCGCGTCGGGTCGCGCGTCGATCTTCGTCGGCGCCGCAAGCTCGTATCCGGTGGCGCGGATGCGCACGTCGTATTCGCCGGGGGCCACCCTGTTCTGCGGAAAGGTGTAGCGGCCCTGCGCATCGCTGATGACGCTCACCGCGATCGTCGATCCGACGCGCTTGGCCGTGACGACGACGCCCTCCATCTTCGGCTCGCTCGCCGAGCTCACCGTGCCGGTCAAAGCCGCCGTCGGCGATTGCGCCCCCATCACTGCGAAGGCTTGCGCCAGCCCGCACGTGATTGCTGCGACACACAGCCACGGAGACACAGAGACACGGAGTTTCCTGGTAAGCCTCATTTACGGCATCCTCTCGGGAAAGCGCGCGATGAACCCGTCGCGGTTCGGCATGCGGACCTTCGGCAGCGTCTGCGCATTCATGACGTCGTTCTCGCCGATGATCTTGTTGAGCGACAGCAGGTACGCCGTGAGTGCGTAGACCTCGTCATTGGTGAGCGAGCGCGGCTTCGGCCACGGCATCGCCCGGCGGGTGAAGTCGAAGATCGTCGTCGCCGATGGCCAGAAGTTGGCGATGGTCTTCGTCGTTTCGATCCCGCTGGTGAGCGGCGCACCGCCGACGAGCGCCGCGGCGGATCCGCCCTTCCCCGCCTCGCCGTGACAGACGGCGCACTTGGTCGCATACGTCGCCGCACCCTGCTGCGGCGTGCCGCTGCCCGCGGGAAGGCCGGTGCCGTCGGGCAGGATGCTGATGTCCCAGGCGGCGACGTCGGCCTCGGAGATCGGCGTGCCCAGGCCCTGAGCGATCACGGTCCGGCTAACGCCGGACACTACGTACGCCAGTGCGCAGATGACGAATGCGCTACGAGTAGACATGCGTGACCTCGCCGGTGCGCTGGATCGCCCAGCTCGTGGGCCCGTTGTAGTGCTGGCTCGGGAAGGCGGCGGGGTTGGTGACCGGTGTCTTCGTCTGACCTCGCTGCGCCACGAACTGCGCCCGCGTCGGCTGCACGTTACCGGCTTCGTCCCACGCGCGGCTCTGGAGCACGGCCGGACCACCATCCCACTTCCACGGCACGCGGAAGCGCGTGAAGGCTTTCGACAGCACCGGCTCCTGCAGCGCGGCCTGCGCCCAGGTGCTGCCGCCATCCGCGCTGACCATCACCTTGGCGATGCGGCCGCTCGCTGAATACGCGATGCCGGACACTTCGTAGAATCCTGGCGCGCCCAGCGTCAATCCCGGAGACGGGTGCGTGATGAACGACTTCACTTCCTGCAGGAAGTAAAACTGGTACGCCTTGCCGTTGGGCAGGATCGGCGCGTAGGTGCGCGCCTCGTAGTAGCTCAAGCCGGGCTGGTCGGTCAGCTTGATGCGGCGCAGCCACTTCACGTTCAGATTGCCTTCCCACCCGGGAACGAGCAGGCGCATCGGATATCCGTTGCCCGGATTCAGCCGCTCACCGTTCTGGTAGAGCGCGACCATCGTGTCGTCGAGCGCCTTGGCGATCGGCACGCTGCGGCTCAGCGCCAGCGAGTCGGCGCCTTCGGCAATCAGCCACGTCGCTTTCGGATCGATGCCCGCTTCATCGAGCAGCGTCGACAGCATCACGCCGGTCCACTCGGCGCACGAGACCAGACCGTGAATCGCCTGCACGCTCGCCTGCGTCGGCTGATTCGAGAACATCGCCGCGCTGTTGCCGCCGCATTCGACGAAGGTCATCCGCGACACCATCGGGTAGCGGCCGAGCGCGTCGAGCGTGAACGAGAGCGGCTTCTTCACCAGCCCATGGATCACAAGGCGATGCTTCGCCGGGTCGATGTCGGGCGCGCCTGAGTGCGAGATGACGAAGTGCAGGCCGTTTGGCGTGAACGTGCCGTTGACCAGGTGGTGCGGCGTGCGCGCATGCTGGGTGCGCGGCTCACCCTTGGGATTACTGAGCGTCCGCGAAACCGGCTTCTCGAACGACGAAGGGATGCCATACTCTGGGATGGCGACCCCGGGCTTCGTGCTCCAGGCCTCGTCGGTGAGCTGCTGCGCGGCAACCGTATCACTCAGCCTGTACCCGGTCACCGCGGCGGCGAGGGCGGCCCCCCCCGTCAGAAAGGCGCGGCGATGCAACAGGCCGTTTCCCGCGACGATCTCGAGGTCGTTCATGGTGCCCTCACGTCCCGGAGGCCTGAAGGCCTCCGCCTACCGACGGCGCAAATCTTAGTGCATTCTGGCCGCGCGGCGTCATCGAGTACGATCTGGGCGAGGCCAAGTGCGTGAGACGAGTTCCTGTTGACCAGCTGAAAACCGGCGACCGCGTCGCCAAGGATGTCTACGCCGATCCGGCGGGCCTGCCGCTGCTCAAGGCCGGCATCCGCATCTCGGACAGCTACCGCGAGTCGCTCAAGCGCGCGGAGGTGCCCGCGGTGTGGGTCGACGACGGCCTGTCGAAGGGGATCGAGCCGCTCGAGGTACTGAGCGAGCAGACCAAGCGGCGCGCCACGCTCGCCATCCGGGACGCCTTCCGCGACGGCCCGACGACGCTCGTCACCGGCAAGGACATGCCCGACAAGACGGTGCGGGAGATGATCGACGTGGTCGACCTGATCATCGACGAGGTGGCCCAGAACGTCGATGCCGCGCTCGCGCTCAACGACCTCGCCAACGCCGACGGCTACACGCTCAAGCACTCACTCGCCGTCACCACGCTTGGCCTGTCGCTCGGCCTTCGCGTGATGCAGCGTTACGGCTGGTTCGACGCCAAGGACAAGCTGCGCTTCGACGACGTGCACGGCCGGCTGCCGGCGCTCGGCGTCGGCCTGCTGGTGCACGACATCGGCAAGCTCGCCGTGCCGCCCGAAATTCTCCAGAAGCCAGGGCCGCTCACGCCCGAGGAATGGGTGGCGATGAAGACGCATCCCATGGAGGGCGTGCGCATCCTCCAGCACGCCACCGTCAGCCCGTTGTCGCGCGCGGTCGTGCGATCGCATCACGAGCAGTGGAACGGCGCGGGCTACCCGGCAGGAATAGCCGGATCGAAGATCCATCAGTTCGCGCGCGTCGCCGCGGTGGCCGACGTCTTCGACGCGCTCACGTCGGATCGTCACTACCGAAAGGCGTGGCCGGTGCAGAAGGCGTGGCGCTTCATCATCGAGCGCAGCGGCACGCACTTCGATCCCGAGGTCGTCAATGTCTTCAAGTCGTCGGTTGCGCCGTACCCGCCCGGCACCGACGTCACGCTCTCGAATGGCACCATGGGGATCGTCAAGGACGTGCGTCCGGACAAGCTGACGACGCCGCTCGTGCGAGTGGTCTTCGATGCGACGGGCGCGGAGATCGCGCCTCAGGAAATCGATCTCTCCGAAACGCCCGGGCTGACGATCATCGACGAGGCCTAGTGGACGGTGGTCGATGGCGTGACCGGCATCCGCGCCTGACGTCGATCGGGAAGTCTCCCGCCCAGTCGCGCAACCGCCGTCACGAGCGCCTGCCCATCGATCGGCTTCGGCAGGTTGGGAGCCGCGTTACGGCGTTTCTCCCTGGCTCGAGGCGGCGAACAGGCGCTTCCCCGTGCTCTCCAACACCACGGCCTTGGTGTTGGCGTGGTTGGTGCCGTCGCGGGCAAGGGTGCCTTCGACGATGACGCGGTCGCCGACCTTCATCGAGTTGCGCGTCCAGCCCGCCCTCATCAACTGGGTCGGGCTCGCGAGCTCCCAGCCCCAGTTCTCGACCTTCCCTGACGCGTCAGTCACGTCGATGTAGAAGAGCGCGTGCGGATTCTTCCAGTCGACCTTGGTGACGACACCGGTGAGCTTGACCGGCTTGTCGGCGTCGAATTCGGCGCTGTAGGAATGATGCGCCGCAACCGCTCCTGAGGCGAGCAGCGCTCCGACCAGGGCAAGTGCGATTCTCATGGTGCAACCTCGCGTGGACTGGGGGGCTCCTCGTGCGGCGGGTCGGCGATGAAGTGCTTCATCAGCGAGAGCTGATTGTCGCAGAACGCTTCGAGCAATTCGGTATCAGGCTCGAGCCGCAGCGGCACCCTGTTCGTCCACGGCTTCACGTAAGCCTTCGGATCGTCGATGGTGATCGTCAGCTCCATGTGGCCGATGTCGATGCGGCGGAACCGCTCGATGACGTGCAGGGCGTCGCTGTGCGGGTAGGCTTTCTGCGCGCTCAGCCAGCCGTTGTCGCGGAAGCCGGTGGTATCGACCACGAACGTATCGCCGTCCCACCGGCCGACGGAATATCCAAGCCACGTCGGCTCGCTGTCGATCGCCTTCGGCAGCGGACGGCCGTCGGTGAACACCTGGCGGAACATCATGCCGACAAACGTCTCGTGCAGGAGCGCGGTGAGCAGCGGGGTCTGGACGATCTTGAACGGACTGCGCAGGTCGATGCGTGGCACGCCAAGCGGCAGGCACTGCCCGTACGGATCATCGTGATGGTCGCGATCGAGCCGCTGCTTGAGGACGACGGCGGCCCACGGCGTGAACTGCACGTCGCCGGGCTTCAAGCCCTTGGCGAGGTCCTGGAAATACTCGAGATGACCGACGGTCCAGATCCCCGAGAGATCGGGGTGGCCATCGGCGGTTCGCGCAACCGGCGCGAGCAGGTTGGGCTTGCCGTCAGCCAGGCGCGGCAGGCCGGGCGTCGGATGGTTGATCCACTGCGCGGCGGTGGTTGCTGACATAACCACGAAGGACACGAAGATCACGAAGATCACCAAAAACGCCTTAGGGCTTCCGTCTTCGTGACCTTCGAGCCCTTCGTGGCCTTCGTGGTTTCGTTTCACGAGCGGATTCTACTACCGGCGGTAGGTCCGTTTCGATGTCGTAAAGCCCTTGAAACTGGCGGGATCCTGGACGCCGGGCAGGGCCTCGATCGTCAGCGTCTCATCCGCATTGACCTGCACGGCCACCAGACCCAGGACAGCGGGGCCGGGCACGAGGTCGTAGCCGATCGGCGCCGGGCTCTCATTGTTGAGTCCGGGCGATGAGAACCAGGTCCGGAGCCGGTAGACGACGACGCCCGACTCGGGAGTGAGCTGCGACGGGTCGAGCTGCCCCGGTGCCGCGTCGATCAGGAACTGCGCCGGGTCACCGCGTTCGTCGCGCCACCAGCCGATCGACATCACGAACCGGCCCGGCTGCACCCAGTGCCGCAGGAACGACAGGTGACTCCAGGCGAACGAATTGCGGCCTTCGATCGGCCCGCCCATCAACGGCGTCGTCGCGTGGCGCACCGCGTCGACCGTGCGTCCCGAGTAGCCGACCGTGCCATCGAGAAACCAGTTGCCCGCCGCCGTGCGCGCGACGTCCTGATCGATCACGCCCCACCTGGGCGCGGCGAGGCGCTGCATCTTCGATTCGTAGAACGCGCCGAGGTCCGGCGTGAAGTACGGCCACGGATCGACCGTGTAGGGCTTCCACGAATCGCTGGACGTGTAGGCGAAGGGCGACAGGAACCCAGACAGCCAGGCCGCTCCGTCGTGCACGGAGAAGTCGAGCGGGTTGTCACGCTGCATCCCGAACTCTTCGCCGGCGAGGATGCGAAGCCCGCGCGTCTGCGGGCGTTCCCCGCGCTGCACATCGTCTTGAAGATGCGCGAGCGCGCCGCTCAGCCGGTTGATGACCATGTACACCGAATAGGTATCGCAGCCATGCGCGAGCACCACGCGCATCGACGTCGGCGAGCCGAGCGACGACACTTCGAGGACCTCCGCATCCGCAGGCGCCGTGATCCGCACGTAGTCGTCTTCGGTGCGCGCGGCGCGCGGCTTCCCGAGCCCCTTGACGCCGATGTATCCGTGATCGATCGGCGTGACGTGATCGCCCACGACCATCCCCTGCGGAACGGTGACGATGAGATCGTCGGGGCGGATCACCGGGCTCGTGAACGTCACACGGCCGGAGAGCGGACAGGCCGGCGCATTGGTCGCCCGGAAGATGCTGGCGAGCGTGGGATACCAGGTGGGGCGCGCGACGTACCCACCCTCCGGCGTGGGCGGTACGTCTTCGTGCAGCGCGTAACGGAAGATTCCGGCGTCGGAGCAGACGAGCAGGAACCCGCTGTGCCCGTACTCCCCGGGCTGACAGGGAGCCCCGAGCCCCGCGGGCGCCTGTGCCTCGCCCGGACGCGGGAGAGACAACAGAAGACCGAGAACGATGAAGGGCGAAATAAACCGATTCACGCTACATCGTTCATCGGCAGGTGCAGTCCGGATCTTGAGCCACGAAGATCACGAAGATCAGCCACGAAGAACACGACCGGCACGGAGGTCCAGCCACGAAGGCACGAAGGCTCTTTTGAGCTTCGTGATCTTCGTGACCTTCGTGGCTCATCTTCGTCGCTTCAATTAGAACGCGTCGCCTGCCACGTCGTGCGCAGCGCCATCGACTCGAACCAGTTGCGGCGATCGGAGGGCCGGCTCACATGTTGAACAGCGGTCCCTCGGCATTGGCCAGACGCCATTCAGGTCGGGCTTTCCGTCGCCATACGCCGACCGCGGCGCGCGATAGGAGGGGGCGTTCTGACCGACAAGGAGAGCTGTAGAAACTGAAGCGATGGAGGAATACCGCATGGTTCTTCCTGTCATGAAGCCGCCACAGTCTCTACGGTTTGCGCAGGCGAGTCAACGAGATGCGCCGATCCGTGCAGGAGCTGTGATAGCGTATCGACCGCATTCAAAAGAACCCCGGTAGCTCTTACGTACGACAAGGAGGACGCGTGAAGACGAGAACGCTCTCAATCAAGGCGATCGCCACGGCGCTGGCGGTATGCGCGCTGGTCGCGCTGGCGGCGAGTTCCGTCGTCCGCGCCCAGGCGCCGGGACAGGCCGTCGACAAGAACGGCGCTCCCATGTTCAAGGTCGATCCGTTCTGGCCGAAGCCGCTGCCCAACCGCTGGAGCATGCAGCAGGTGACCGGACTCACGGTCGACGCGCAGGACCACATCTGGTTCATCAACCGCGGCGCAGTCGCCGAGGGCGACGAGATCGGCGGCGGCGACAATCCGCCGCGCATCCTGTGCTGCGTGCGTGGGCCTGAAGTCGTCGAGCTCGATCAGGAAGGCAACGTCCTGCACTCGTTCGGCGGACCGGGTTATATCCCGGAGTGGCCGACCGCGATGCAGACCGTCATTCCCGACTCGAAGGGTTTTATCTGGGTGGCCGGTACCGCGCCGCAGGACAGCATCCTGAAGTTCACGCGCGAGGGCAAACTGGTGTGGGACTTCGGCCATCGTCCGCCGAAGGAAGGCTTCAAGGAAGACAACCAGAACACCGACCAGCTCAACTCGAAGGGGCGCTTCAACCTCGACGAGGCCGCGCAGGAGATTTACATCATCAATCAGAAGCGCGTGCTCGTGTATGACATGAACACGGGCGCCTACAAGCGCGGGTGGGGCGGCCACGGCATGCCGCTCAGCGAGATCACCAACGAGCGCATCTCGACCTATTCATGGCCTGCGGCGCAACCGCCTGACGAAAAGAACTTCGTCCCCGACCTGCACTTCGTGGAGTTCTCGAAGGACGGCCTGGTCTACATCGGCGAGCGCGGCCAGAACCGCATCCAGGTGTTCACCAAGGACGGCAAGTTCGTGAAGGAGTTCTATGTGTCGCCCGGCACGCCCGCCCAGCGCCTGACCGAAGGCTGCGGCGGACTCAACAACACCAAGCTGCCGCCGTGCGGCTCGATGTACAAGATGGTCATGTCGAAGGACGCACAGCAGAAGTTCCTCTACGTCGCCGACGGTACCAACAACGTCGTCTGGATCCTCGATCGCCAGAGCGGCAAGACGCTGGGCAACTTCGGCGGCAACGGCCGCTACGCCGGGCAGCTCCACTGGATCAACGCGATCGGGACCGACAGCAAGGGCAACATCTACACCGGCGAAGTCGAGCAGGCCAAGCGCATCCAGAAGTTCGCGCCCGTGCCGGCAGGCCGCGCGGGCACCCGCTAGATCGCAGAGATTCGATCAGGTCCGACCGGGGCACGGCGCACGCCGTGCCCCGCGTTAGCGCGACGACGTTGCAGCCGCGCCGGTATCCGCATACTTGAGATAGGGCGACATCGGCGTGATCGCGAACGTCAGCTTCTCGCGCGCCCAGTACAAAGGCACCGCAGGGGCACGATTGAGGTCGAGCGTGTTGCTCCACGGGTCGAGCACCACGCGGGCGCCGAGCGGCAGCGCCGCCACCTGCTCGAGCCGGCCCGGCTCGAGGGCCGGAGATTTCTCAATCAGCGGCATCAGCGTCTGCTCTTCCCCCCTCACGTAGTCGCCCACGTGCGGCTGAATCAGATTCGGCAGCGCCTTGGCACTCGCCTGAATCGCCTTCAGGAAGAGACCGGCCGACGCCAGCTTGTCCTGGTATGGCGACTTGCTCAGCAACTGCAGCAGCTCCTGGTCGGCGGCCGCTTCTTCCTCGAGCGTGTGGTTGAACCGGAGCGTCGACACGACCTGCGTATCGGGAATCATCAGCCGGTCGGCGAATGCGAACTTCGTGTCGATCAGCAGGTGACCGAGCTTCACGTGCGCGAGCTCGTGTCCGATGACCATCGCCAGGCTCGCCTCGTCCGGCAGGACGTCGATCAGCCCGCGGCTCAACACGATCGTCCGTCCGACGATGAACGACTCGAGGGTGGACGTGAGCAGCACGCGCGCCTTGAGCGGCGGATCGAACGCCAGG
>CAMCNL010000131.1 GCA_945876205.1 Candidatus Sulfopaludibacter sp. SbA3 | reverse complement strand
TCGCCATCCATCGGTCGGCGCCGTCCGCTCGATCGGCCTCTTTGGCATCGTCGAGCTCGTGCGCAACCGCCAGACGCGCGAGCCAATGGCGCCCTTCAACGGCACCTCGCCGGAGATGACCGAGATCGGCAAGTTCTTCCGTCAGGAGGGACTCTACACGTTCGTGCGATGGAACTACTTCTTCACGAATCCGCCGTTGCCGATCACCGAGGACGAGCTGCGCGAGGGTTTCGCGATCATCGACCGTGCGCTCAGCATCGCCGACCAGGCGGTGCAATGATTCTGCGCGGCACCGGTCACCCTCACGGGCCACAGAGAGACGGAGACACAGGGAGGATGAACTCATGAAGCTTCGACTCTTCGTCACAGCGGCCTGCGCGGCGCTCATGATTGCGACGTTCGCGGCACAGGAGCAGAACCCCCAGGCCCCGCCTCGCAGCGCCGATCCCTACATCGGGAACGCGGCCGCGGGCACGACTGAGTTCCCACTCGCGGCGCCGGCGGGTAAAGACAGCAACGCCGTGACGGCCCCTCCTGGCGGGGCGGTGAACCAGGGACCGTTCGATCCTGCGACCTGGAAGTACGGACCGGCATTCAACGCACCGGCCGGTTCGAAGGTCTGGAACCCCGTGCGGCTCAAGATGGCCCAGGGCGGCAAGGTGACGGGCGGAACGCTGTTCAGCGCCACCGATCCGGCGACCTACTGCGCCATGGCGAATGCGGGGTACGACTTCATCTGGACGGAGATGCAGCACGACCAGCATGACTGGCAGGCCGTCGCCCGCATGTGGCGCACGTGCCCCCATGCCCGGGCCGTCCCAGGCGTCCGCATCGCCTACACCGACGAACGCGAGATCCAGCATGCGCTCGACGCGGGCGCGCTCGTCGTGGTCGTGCCGACCGTCGATACCGTCGCCGAGGCGATACAGGCTCGGGATTGGGTCTACTTCCCGCCGCTCGGACGCCGGAGCAACGGCGGCGGGCAGGCATTCGATGCGGCGATGTGGGGAGCCGTACCTGGCGGCTATCGCCAGACGATCAACGACAACATCGTGCTGGTCCTGATGATTGAAACGCTCGAGGGGTTGAAGAACGCCGACGCGATCGCGCGGGTGCCTGGCGTGACCGCCGTCTTTGCCGCGAGCGGCGACCTGGGCAACTTCACCGGCTTTCGGCAGGGTACCCCCGACTACGAGCGCGCCATCAACATCGTCCACGATGCGGCGGTGAAGGCGGGCGTACGACTCTGCGGCCCACTCGCGTGGCGCGATCGCCCCGACTTCACCTGCTTCCAGGCGGGCAGCGAGGTTGCCGCCATTGCGCGAGGCGTCGCGGCGGAGCTCGGTTCGCTGGCCAATACGCAGGCGAAGCCGGAGGTCGGCCCATTCGCCCGCCCATGATCAACAGAAGGCATATGCAGATCAATACGCTGAAAGGTATCGTCGCGCTCGCCGCTGTTCTGCTGACGCCGCACGCCGGCGTTGCGCAGACGCCCGTCGTCGCGCCAGGCGCTTCGGCGCGGCAAGCCGTCTCGGGCGAAGCGGTGTATCAGGAGCGATGCGCTCAATGCCACGAGCAGGCGTCTGGACGTGTGCCGCCGCGCACCGCGATCCAGAACATGACCTCCGTGCGCATCCTTCGCACGCTCGACTTCGGCGCGATGATGACGGTCGCGTATCCGATGCGCCGCGACGAGCGCGAAGCGGTCGCCAGGTTCCTGGGCAAGCCAGACCCGGAGCCCGGACCGCGTCCCGAAGCGTTCTGCCGCGATCGCACGGTGAAGCTCGGCGACCTGTCGAAATCGACCTGGAACGGCTGGAGTCCGGGCCCCGATAACTCGCGCTTCGTGCCGGCCGCGCTCGCGAAGCTCACCGCCGCGCAGGTGCCGACGCTCAAGCTGAAGTGGGCATTCGGGTTCCAGGGCGACATCTCGGCGTTCGGTCAGCCGACGGTCATCGGCAACCAGATCTTCGTGGGCAGCGCCAGCGGGATGGTTCACGCCCTTCGCGCCGACACTGGCTGCCTGCAGTGGGTCTACCAGGCCAACGGACCGATTCGCGCCGCGATCGTCGCCGAGCCGCTCGGCAATTCACACGCGCTCCTCTTCGGCGATCTCACCGGCTGGTTCTACGCGCTCGACGCCGCGACCGGCAAGGAGCTGTGGAAGAAGCGCCCGGAGGAGCACGAAGCCGTCAGGATCAGCGCACCACCCCTCGTCTACAACGGGCTCGTGATGATCCCGATCGCGTCGTGGGAAGAGACGCGGGCGATTAACCCCGACTACCCATGCTGCACCTTCCAGGGCAGCATCACTGCGCTTCGACTCCGCGACGGCACGCAGGCGTGGAAGACCTACATGGTGCCCACGCGCGCCGAGGTCACCGGCAAGACGAGGGTCGGCACGCCGACCCTGGGGCCTTCCGGTGTCGGCGTGTGGGCGACCCCGACCATCGACCTCAAGCGCCGGCGGATCTACGTCACGACCGGCAACAACTATTCGCGTCCAAACACCGGCACGAGCGACGCGGTGATCGCGCTCGACCTCGACACGGGCCGCATCCTCTGGACGCGTCAGGCGATGACCGAGGACGTCTACAACTCCTCGTGCATCCAGGCGACCAAGGGGCCCTCCTGTCCGGAGGGCAACGGACCGGACTTCGATTTCGGTTCTCCCGCGATCCTCGTGCGCACCTCCTCGGGACGCGAGCTCCTGCTCGCCGGCCAGAAGGCCGGCATCGTCTGGGCCTTCGATCCTGACAAGGAAGGCGCGGTCGTCTGGCAAACGCGCGTCGGGCAGGGTGGCATCAACGGCGGCGTCCAGTGGGGCATGGCGAGCGATGGCGAGCAGGTCTACGCCACCGTCTCCGACACCGTCATTACCAGGACCGCGTCCGCGACAATGCTGGATGGGACGCGGGGTGGCGGGCTGACGGCGCTGCGCATCGCGGACGGGGCGAAGGCCTGGTATGCGGCGCCGGCGCCCTGCCTCGCGACGATTGCGAACTGCAGTCCGGCTCAGCCGGCCGCGGTCACGGCGATTGCCGGGGTGGTGTTCGCGGGGTCGCTCGACGGCCACCTCCGCGCATACTCAGCGAAAGACGGCACGGTTCTCTGGGACGTCGATACCGTTCGCGAGTACGACACCGTCAACGGCGTCAAGGCGAAGGGCGGCGCGATCGATGGCCCTGGCGCGATCGTCGCCAACGGCATGGTGCTGGTGAATTCCGGTTACACCCGGACGGGCGGCATCCCGGGGAACGTCCTGCTCGCGTTTGCCCCTGGGAACTGACCATGCGATCGATCTTCGTACTGATCGCGCTGGCCATCGCCGTGCCGGTGGTCTCGACCCAGACGGCCCTGCCAACTGACGCCTTGCGCGGGGCGATCGACATCCACGTGCACGCGTTTCCAGACAGCCGGCCGAGGTCGCTCGACGGCATCCAGGCGGCCCAGTTTGCCGTGGCGCGCGGCATGCGGGCCATCGTCCTCAAGAACCATTACGAGCCGACCGCCAGCCTGGCGTACATCGTCCGCAAGGCGGTGCCCGGCATCGAGGTGTTCGGCGGAATCGACCTGAACCTGACGGTCGGCGGCATCAACCCGGCGGCGGTTGAATACATGACCCAGGTCACGGGCGGCTATGGGCGGATCGTCTGGATGCCGACGTTCGATTCCGAGAATGCCGTTCGGTTCGAGGATGCCCGCCGCCCCTTCGTCAGCGTCTCGGGTAACGGCGGGGTGTTGCTGCCGGCCGTCAAAGATGTAATCGCGCTGATTGCCAGGCACAATCTCGTGCTCGCGACCGGGCATTCCTCGGCCGACGAGGGGGTGATGCTCGTGCGGGAGGGCCAGCGGCAGGGCGTGCGTCACATGGTGGTAACTCATGCGATGAACCCGCCGATCGAGATGGACGTGCCGCGGATGCAGGAGGCGGCCAGGCTCGGGGCCTTCATCGAGTTCGTCGGCAGCTCGCTCGAGACGCCGGATACGCCCGCCCGGATGGACCGGTTCGCCGATGCAATTCGCAGAATCGGGCCGGAGTTCTGCATCCTGTCGTCGGACCTGGGTCAGAAAGACAATCCGTTACCCGCCGAGGGCTTCGCCGCGTTCCTCGCCGCGATGCGCGCCAGGGGGTTCTCGCAGGCGGATGTCGACCGCATGTCGAAGCGGAATCCGGCGGTGCTGCTGGGCCTGCCGTGACGATCGCCATTGACAAGATGCCTCTGAACCCTCACTCTCTCTCTTACGTGAGAGAACGTCCTCTGCGCGTCTATGACAGGAGAGTCGATGGCTAAAAAGGCTGCGAAGGCTGCGAAGAAGAAGTCCGCGAGAAAACCGAATGCCGCGTTCATGAAACCGGTGACGCCGAGCGCCACCCTGGCGGAAGTGGTCGGCGCCAAGCCGATGCCCCGCACGGAGGTGACCAAGAAGCTCTGGCTGTACATCAAGAAGAACAAGCTGCAGGACCCCAAGAACAAGCGGATGATCAAGGCCGACGCTGCGCTGAAGGACGTGTTTGGCGGCAAGGCGACCGTCAACATGTTCGAGATGACCAAGCTGGTCTCGAAGCACCTGAAGGCATAGGCGGGCTCGTTCGGCCCCGTTCGGGCCGTTCGGATCGTTCGAGCCGTTCGGTTCCGTTCTGTGAGAACGAGACGATCCGAGCGGCCGAACGGGCCGAACGTCCGAACGTCTGGCGGTTGTTAAAAGAGCTTCGCGACGTCGGGCTTGACGACTTTTCCCATGTTGTTCCGGGGGAGCGCCTCCACCGTCCGCAGCGCCCGCGGCACTTTGTAGGGCGCGAGGCGCTCCTTGGCCCACTGCTGGAGGTCCTCGCAGGTGAGGGTGGCCTCGTCTCGAAGCTCCACGGCGGCGCAGACCCGCTCACCCCAGTCAGCGTCTTCGACGCCGACGACCGCGCATTCCCCAATCGCCGGGTGGGTGCGCAGCACCTCTTCAATCTCCAGCGCCGAGACCTTGAAGCCGCCGGTCTTGATGATGTCGACGCTGGTACGGCCCAGCAGCCGGTAGTACCCCTTCTCCACCACGGCCACGTCGCCCGTCCGGAACCAGCCGTTGCGAAACGCCGCGCGCGTTTCCTCGGGTCGTTCCCAGTACTCGCTGAACACGGTCGGGCCGCGCACTTCGAGCTCGCCGGGAGTGCCCTCGATGACCTGGATGCCGTCTTCGTCCACGATCTGCACGTCCACGTCGGGAAGCGGCAGCCCGACAAATCCCGGCCGCCGCTCACCCTCCAGCGGATTCGACAGCGCCATGCCCAGTTCGGTCATGCCGTAGCGCTCGAGCAACGTGTGGCCGCTGATCTCACGCCATCGCTCGAGCGTGCTGATCGGCAGAGCGGCTGAGCCCGACATCATCAGGCGCAGGTTCCGTAGGCCCTCGGATCTCGTGCGCTGGACGTCCGGAGGCGCCGCCTCCCATGAGGCGATCAGGCGCCGATAGATCGTCGGCACCGCCGTGAAGACGGTGATCTCGCCGGACGCCAGCCGCTGCCAGACGACGTCCACGTCAAAGGCCGGCAGGATCTCGCAGGTGGCGCGTACTGCCAGCGCGCATCCCAGGCCGTTGAGGATGGCGTGGACGTGATGCATCGGCAGCACGAGCAGGATGCGGTCGTCAGTGCGCCAGCCCCACGCGTTGACGAGCGAGGCGACCTGTGCGCCGATGTTCGCGTGGCGGATGACGGTGCCCTTTGGCCGGCCGGTCGTGCCGCTGGTGTAGACGAGCATCGCCCGGCGCTCCGGCGACAAGTGAGGGAAAGGCGCGCGGTGAGGTGCGCCCAGGACCGTGTCGGTGGTCAGCAGCCTCGCGCCTGCGGCCGCTGCGATCGGGGCCAGCAGCGCCGCGCTCGACGGATGCACGACTACCTGCGTCGCGCCGGAATCGCGGATCGTGTACTCGAGCTCCGCGGCGGGATGCGAGATCGCCAGCGGCACGGCCACTCCGCCGGCGCGCCAGATGCCCTGGCGCACCGCCACCCACGCAAAGCTGGGAGGGATGTGAAAGGCGATACGCGCGTCGGCCAGATCCGCGGCGCCGTCGAGCAGCGCCGAGGCGACGCGACGGCTCGCGTCATCCAGGTCCTGGTAGGTGAAGACACCATCAACGGCAACGATTGCGGGGCGGTCAGGGCTCATCGGGGAGAAGTACGATAATGTGCCGCGGTCACCAAAGTAAATGGAGCTCGAGAACTGATGCAGCTCGGGAACCCCATGCGCATGGATGCCTACCTGGCGCGAATTGGCTACTCGGGCGACCTGCGGCCATCGGCCGCCGTGCTCGCCGCCCTGCATCTCGCGCACGCGACCCACATTCCCTTCGAGAACCTCGACGTCCTCCGCGGCGTGCCGATCCGTCTCGACCTCGAGAGCCTCCAACGCAAGCTTGTCGATGGGCGTCGCGGCGGCTATTGCTTCGAGCACAACCTGCTTTTCAGCGCGGTCCTCGAAGAGCTCGGATTCACCGTGACCAGGCTGGCCGCGCGCGTTCGCCATCGCCGAACCGACGTGCCGCCGCGCACCCACATGCTGATGCTGGTCGATGTGGACGAGCAGACCTTACTCGCGGACGTCGGCTTCGGCGCCGAGGGATTGTTGTGTCCCGTGCCGTTTGGATCGGGGCAGGAGTCGCAGCAGTTCGCCTGGACGTATCGCGTGGTGCAGGGGCCGAGAGGGACCGCCCTCCGGGACGGACACGAGTGGGTGCTGCAGTCCAGGCACGGGGACGAGTGGCTGGATCTCTACAGCTTCACGCTCGACCCCCAGCAGCAGATCGACTACGAGGTCGCCAACCACTACACCTCGACCCATCCGGAGTCGCGGTTCGTCAAGGGGCTGACCGTGCAGCTTCCGACGCCGGTGGCGCGCACGGCGCTGCGGAATCGAGAGCTGACCGTCGATACAGGCGGAGAAACCACGACCCGCGTGATGGCCGACGATGAGGAGATCCGGCGGACGCTGCGCGAGACGTTCGGCCTGCCGGCGCCGGACGACCTCCGTATCCCATGACTCGTCTGCTGAAAGAGATCCTCTCGACGACCGTGCGGATGACGATGGTCGGTGGCGAGATCGTGTATTCAGTTCCATAATCATCAGCCATGAACAGCCGCGCCAAGGCCTACGTCTTCCTGATCCTCGCGCTCGGCGGGATCGCCCAGTTCTCGCGGGGGCTGCGCCTGGTCGACACCATCGGCCTGCTCGCCAGCGGCGTCGTCGCGGGCGTGGCGTTCGCGCAGGTGGCGGCGGCCCGTAAAGGGCCGCCCCGCATCACGACGAAGTAGCGGCATCCATGACGTTACGGTACGTAGTGTCCGGCTTCAGCCGGGCCGTGATCGTAGTGGCCGCGGCGATTGCCATCGGCTGTTCGCCGGCGGAATCGACCGCCCCGTCAGCGGCGGCGGCCGTTGGGCCGTCGGCGCCGTTTTACGGCTTTCTCGCCGTCAACTCGTTTCCCCACGATCCGCAGGCGTTCACGCAGGGCCTGATCTATCGCGACGGATTTCTCTACGAGAGCACCGGCCTCAACGGCAAGTCGTCGATACGTAAAGTCACGCTCGACACTGGGCAAGTCGTCCAGAAGAAGGATGTTGAGCAGAAGTATTTCGCCGAAGGCCTGACCGACTGGGATGGTCGCCTGCTCCAGTTGACGTGGCAGACAAATGTCGGCTTCGTCTACGGCCTGGCGACGTTCGATCTGCAGAAGACGTTCATGTACTCGGGCGAAGGCTGGGGGCTGACTCATGACGACACGCGCCTGATCATGAGCGACGGTACGTCGCGCCTGCGGTTTCTCGATCCGATGACGTTCGCCGAGACCGGCGGCGTCGACGTCACCGACGGCGGCCGTCCCGTGGAGCAGTTGAACGAGCTCGAGTTCGTCAACGGTGAGGTCTACGCCAACGTCTGGCAGACGGAGCGCATCGCGATCATCGCGCCTGATTCCGGCCACGTGACAGCCTGGCTGGATCTCACGGGTCTGCGCTCGACAGGCGGCCGTGCGGGAGACGATGTGATGAACGGCATCGCCTACGACGCCGCGGGCGATCGGTTGTTCGTGACCGGGAAGTTGTGGCCCCAGCTCTTTCAGGTCCGCGTGCGGAAGTAATGATGCGATAGGATTTGTCGCGTGAATCGCCGAGTCGTCTTCGCCCTCGTCTCCGTCGCCGTGGTCATCGTGGCGGTTGTCTTTCTCGTCTCGCTCTTTCGGACGGAGCCGGGCCAGCCGGAGACGCCCGTGACCGTCGCCGCGGAGGTTCCGCGGGCTGTCGAACCGGCTCGCGAGCCCGACCGTGCGCCATCCGCACCGGCCGTGCCGCGCGCCCCGCGTCCCGCTTCCGAGCCGGCGCCCGAGGCGCCGCCTGCCGAGGCCGCTCCCGAAGCGCCACCCGACGTCGCCACGCTGCGCATCCAGAGCGACGTGCCCGGCGCGCAGGTCTTCATCGATCGTCAGTTCATTGGAACGGCGCCGGCGACCGCCGAGAACATCAAGCCCGGCTCCCATCAACTGAACGTCTCGGCCGAGGGCTTCGAGAGCGTCGTCGACACCATCGACGTCGTGCCCGGGCCCCGCGATATTTCCGTCAAGTTCAGGGAAGTGCGATTGAATGCAGGCGTCGAGGTCGTGCACAAGCACGGCATCGGCTCATGCCGCGGCCGCCTGGTCGCCACCGCGCAGGGGCTGCGATACGAGACCACGAACAAAGACGATGCCTTCACGGCAGCGCTGACGACGCTCGAAACATTTCAGGTGGATTACCTGGAGAAGAACCTGAAGGTCAAGTTGCCGAAGGGACGGCAGTTCAACTTCACCGATCCCGACGGCAACGCCGATCGGCTGTTCGTGTTTCACCGCGACGTCGAGAAGGCGCGGGAGCGCCTGAAGAAAGGCGACACGCCGGCGACGAACTAATTCGTATGACGCGCACCCTGAAGGGTGCGCGCTACCGCCGCTAGAATCAATCGCCTGCTGAGGCCACGCGAGTGGCGACGGCGTCGACGTGGCCGCCGACCTTGACGTTGTCCCAGCGTTCGAGGACCGTGCCGTCAGGTCCAATCAGGTAGGTCGTGCGGACGATCCCCATGAACTTCCTGCCGATGAACGATTTCTGCTGCCACACGCCGTACTTTTCGGCCACTTCGTGATCGGCATCCGCGAGCAGCGGAAACGTCAGGCCGTGCTTGTCGGCGAACTTGGCCTTGCTCTTCTCGTCGAGGATGCTCATGCCGAGCACGACAGCCTTGCTCGACGTGAACTTCGGCAGGCTCGCCTCGAACTCGCGGGATTCCTTGGTGCATCCCGGCGTGTCGTCCTTCGGATAGAAGTAGAGGATGACGGGACGTCCCTCGTAGTCCGAGAGGCGATGCGTGTTGCCGTGCTGGTCCTTGAGCGCGAAGGCGGGCGCCTTCTTTCCGGGATCGATAAGAGGCATATTTAATGGGTCAACACGTAGAGAATGACGTTGATGCCGAAGGCGTATCCGTTGGGCCCGACCGCGTAGAAGTAGCGCGGATCGTCGCCCTCGCGTTCCCACGAATCGCCCAGATCGGTGTTGTGGGTCATGAGCACCATCAGGCGCCCGTTCTTGTCGGCGACCCCGCGCGCGTGTGCGGTTGTGCTGTCGGCGCCGCGCTCGGAGGTGCCGCCGCCAGAGCCGATGAAGTAGCCGATGTTCGGAATCTGCGGCACCTTCGACACTTCGAACTGCGTGTGGAACAGCGGGTGGTCGGGCGGGAGATCGAAAATCGGATACTCCGCCGCCGGCATCACCTTGCGAAACTGGCCGACCCAGAAATCCCACGCATAGCTGCCCCAGAAATCGTCCACCCACAGGAAGCCGCCCTTGAGCAGGTAATCCTTCAGCCGCGCGGCTTCCTTGTCGTCGAAGAGCGCCGACCCGACCTCCGTCATCATGATGAACGGGCAGTGGTAGAGCTCGTCATCGGTGAGCCGGACGATCAGATGATTCGGGTACCCCTGCGGGTCGTGGCTGACCGGGATCTTGGTCAGTTCGCCCAGGCGGATGGAGAGATTGACGTCGGCCTTCGGATAATCCACCGACCAGTTGCCGCCGTCGCCGCGAAAGTCGCTCCGGAACCAGGCGCGGCAGAAATGAAACGCGCCGTCGAAGTCTGCGGCGGTGGCGGTGCGCGCCTGGCGGCCGCCTCGCCGGAACTGCGCCTCGCCGGCCGCCGCAAGCAGGCAGATGGCGATCAGGACGACGGCAATCGTCGTGTTCCGGCCCGGGCGCGGCAGCGGTGCCATGGGAATTCGGAGCATAGCATTGCCGGGTCCTTTCGGACCCGCCACGTTAAGGCTAGACTGCTTCATGGCGCTTCGACGCCCACGCCCCAGGTTGATGGCGACGGCGATCGCCGTGATGGGGCTTGCCGCGACCGTGGCCTACGGACAGGGATTCCGATTCCGCGAGGGAAGTCTGGCCGCACGCTACGTGCCCGCGCGCATGCCCGACGGCGCCTTCGTCGTCTGCCGCCTCCAGTACAAGAGCGTCCGGTTCGAGGCGATGGGCATCGGCTGGATCACCGACTATCCCTACGCCGAGATTAACCTCAGCACCCGCCTCTCCGAGCTGACCAAGACGCGCGTCAGCCATGACGCCGGCGGCCACCCGAACTCCTACGTCGTGCGGCTCACCGATGACGCGCTGTTCAACTGCCCGTTCACGGTGGCGTCCGACGTCGGCACCGTGGGATTCAGCGATGAGGAAATCACGCGGCTGCGCAGCTACTTCCTCAAGGGCGGCTTTCTCTGGGTGGATGATTTCTGGGGCACGCAGGCATGGAACCAGTGGTCAACGCAGTTCGCGAAGGTGCTGCCGCCCTCGGAGTATCCGATCATCGATGTGCCCGCTGATGACCCGCTGCT
>CAMCNL010000130.1 GCA_945876205.1 Candidatus Sulfopaludibacter sp. SbA3 | reverse complement strand
CTCAGACCGCTCCGGCTCCCCACACCTTGCGCGTCACTTCGAGCAGCCGCCCCAGTTTCCCCCACTGATCCGCCTCGGTGATCTGGTTGCCGTGCACGGTGCTCGAGAAGCCGCATTGCGGGCTCAGGCACAGCCGGTCGAGCGGCACGTACCTGGACGCTTCTTCGATCCGGCGCGTAATGTCGGCGGCCGGTTCGATACCAGGCACCTTTGTCGTCATCAGGCCCAGGACGACGACCTTGTTGTTCGGGACGAACCGCAGCGGCTCGAACCCTCCCGATCGCGCGTCGTCGTACTCGAGGAAGTACGCGTCGACGTGCAGCTCGTTGAACAAGGCGTCGGCGACAGGCTCGTAGCCGCCTTCGGCCACCCAGGCGCTCTGCATGTTGCCGCGGCAGAGATGAATCGCGATGGTCAGGTCCTTCGGCCGCGAATCAATCACCGAGTTGATCAGCGCCGCATAGGCGTGCGGCAACTCGTTCGGATCGTCGCCGCGCTCTTTCGCCTGCGCCCGCTGCTGCGGATCGCAGAGGTAGGCAAGGTTCGTGTCGTCGAACTGGATGTATCGGCACCCCGCTTTATAGAGCGAGGACACCTCGTCGCGATAGACCTGCGCCAGATCCTCGAAGAACTCGTCCAGGTCTGGATAGGCGGTGATGTCGATGCCTTTGCGTCCGCCGCGGAAGTGCACCATCGTCGGCGACGGGATCGTCACCTTCGGCGTCTTCGTCGTGACCGATTGCAGAAACCTGAAGTCGGCGGTCTGGATGTCCTGGACGTGCTTCAGCTTGCCCGTGACCGTCACCTTGGGCGGCGCGAAGTCGATGTCGCCCTCGCGGGTGTGAAACTTCGCGCCTACCCCGGCGGAGGTCGTGACGCCCTCCAGCCGCTGCAGGAAATCGAGGTGAAAGAACTCGCGCCGGAATTCACCGTCGGTGATGCTCTGCAGCCCGATCGCTTCCTGCTTCTTGACGACGTCACGGATGGCTTCGTCTTCAACGGCGCGCAGCGCGTCTTTCGTGATGTCGCCTCGCCGACAACTGTCGCGTGCGTCCTTGACGTGCTGCGGCCTGAGGAGGCTCCCGACATGGTCGGCGCGGAATGGAGGGTTCATTGTTTTCGCGGTCCTTTGTACTGGTCGATCGGCGGAGTGCCATGCGTGTGAAAGGTGTCGATCGTCTTCAAGCCCCACGCCTGTCCCTTCCTGCGTTCGGTCTCGGTCCAGACCACCGGCTGCCAGTCTGGCGCCAGCACCAGGCGCGCGCCGGCGTTGGCCACTTCCACGCGATTGCCACCGGGCTCGTAGACGTAGAGGAAGAACGTCTGCTGGATCGCGTGCTTGTGCGGGCCGGTCTCGATGTGCACGCCGGCCTCGAGAAAGATGTCGGCGGCGCGTAGCACGTCTTCGCGAGAGTCGACCGCGTAGGTGACGTGGTGGAAGCGCCCGCTCGCGCCGTAGTGATCCAGCGTGAACGCCAGATCGTAGCTCTTGTTGTTGCTCGTGACCCAGCCGCCCGCCTCGACACCGCTGTCGAGCACGATCATCTCGGTCGTGCGGAGCCCGACGACGTCCTCCATGAAGCGGCGCAGCGCCGCGACATCCGACGTGAGCAGGTTCATGTGATCGAGACGGCGGACGTTGGCGCCACGCCCTGGAAACCGCTGCGCCTGGTTCTTCAGGGCGGGCTTCAGCTCCGGCGGCGGCTGGTACCACTCGGTCTCGTAGTAGATTTCCATGTTGTGGCCGTCGGGCGTCGTGAAGGTGTAGGTCCGACCGTGCCCGAGATCGCCGTCGTGCCAGCCCTTCCCGAGTCCCGACGCTTCGATGACCGCGACGCGGCGCAGCAGCGCCTCGGGGCTGCTCGCCCGGTACGCGAAGTGTCCGATGCCGGCGACTGGCGAGGCCGTCAGCTTGAGGGTGTGATGCTCGTAATCGTCCCACCCGCGGAGGTAGACCGAATCGCCTCGCCGACCGGCCTCGGTCATGCCAAACAGGTCGACGAAGAAGCGGACGCTGTCGTCGAGCTTCGGCGTGAGCAACTCGACGTGCGCCAGGTGAGCGAGATCGAAGGAGCGAATCGTGGGGTCCAACAGGCCTACCTTTGTGCGCGAAGCATAGCGTAAAATCCGCAGGCCATTCATCAACTCATGATCATCGACTGCCACGGACACTACACGACGGCCCCGAAGGCGCTCATCGCCTGGCGCGAAGCCCAACTCGCCGCGCTGAGCGATCCCTCGAAACCCCCGACGAAAGGCTCGCTCACCATCACCGATGATGAGATCAGGGCCAGCGTCGAAGGCGCGCAGCTCAGGCTCCAGCGCGAGCGCGGAACCGATCTGACGATCTTCTCGCCGCGCGCCGCCGGCATGGCTCATCACCTGGGTGATGCCACGACCAGCCTGCACTGGTCGCAGCACTGCAATAACCTGATTCACCGGGTCTGCTCGCTCTATCCCGACAACTTCGTTGGCGTCTGCCAGCTCCCGCAGTCGCCGGGCGTGCCACCGGAGAACTGCATCGGCGAGCTCGAACGCTGCGTCAACGAGATGGGGTTCATCGGCTGCAACCTCAACCCGGATCCGTCCGGCGGCTACTGGACCGCTCCGCCGCTGACCGACCGCTACTGGTATCCGCTCTACGAAAAGATGGTGGAACTGGACGTGCCGGCGATGGTGCACGTCAGCTCGTCGTGCAACCCGAACTTTCACGCCACCGGCGCCCACTACCTGAACGCCGACACCACGGCGTTCATGCAGTTCCTGATGTCCGACCTGTTCAAGGACTTCCCGACCCTGCGCTTCGTTATTCCGCACGGCGGCGGCGCGGTGCCATACCATTGGGGCCGCTACAGGGGACTGGCGCAGGATCTGAAGCGGCCGCTGGTAGCGGACCTGATTCGCGACCACATCTTCTTCGACACCTGCGTTTATCATCTGCCGGGGATCGAGCTGCTCCTGAAGGTCGTCCCCGCCGACAACATCCTGTTCGGCTCGGAGATGGTCGGCGCCGTGCGCGGCATCGACCCCGAGACGGGGCAATACTTCGACGACACGAAGCGGTATATCGACCAGGTGCGCTTCGTGAGCGACGCCGACAAGCAGAAGATTTTCGAGGGCAACGCGCGCCGTGTGTATCCGCGCATCAGCCGGGTACCTGCCGTAACGATCTGACCAGGGAGCGATCATGAAGGACACCACCACGGACGTCGGCGCGCTCCTCGACGAGGGAGGCTGGAGCGGATACCAGAAGATGCTCGTCGCCGCCACGGCGATGACGATCATCTTCGACGGTCTCGACAACCAACTGCTCGGCGCCGCGATTCCCGCGATGATGCGCGAGTGGTCGCTCGGGCGCCCCGCGTTCGCGTCGGTGCTGGCGGCGGCGCTCTTCGGGATGATGATCGGCGGGTTCATCGGCGGCTACATCGGCGATCGAGTCGGCCGTCGCATGGCGCTGCTCGGCAGCGTGATCTCGTTCGGCGCGTTGACCGTTCTCATGTCCTTTGCCAACGACGTGACGACGCTGACCTGGCTCCGCTTCTTCGCCGGGCTCGGTCTCGGCGGCGCGATGCCGAACGCGGCCGCGCTCGCCTCCGAGTACGTGCCGCTCCGTCGTCGTCCATTTGCCGTGACGCTGACGATCGTCTGCATTCCGCTCGGCGGGACGCTTGCCGGTTTCACCGGCGCGGTCGTGCTCCCCACCTACGGCTGGCGCGCGCTCTTCCTCGTCGGCGGCATCTTTCCGCTCGTCCTGGCGGCGGTGCTCTGGAAGGTGTTGCCCGAGTCACCGCGATACCTCGCCCGGCACCGTGAACGGTGGCCCGAGCTCGTGACGCTGTTGAGGCGCCTCGGACACAACGTGTCGGCGGATACGGCGTTTGTCGATTCACACGAAAAGGCCGTCGCACACGCCTCGGTCGGGTCGCTGCTCGCGCCGGAATACCGCCGCGACACGCTGGCCCTCTGCGCCGCGTTCTTCTTCTGCCTGCTCTCGGTCTACACGGGCACCAACTGGGTGCCGTCGCTTCTCACCAGCGCCGGATTCGACGTGGCGATTGCCAACTACGGCCTCACCGCCTTCAACCTCGGCGGCGTCGTCGGCGCCATCCTCGGCGCGGTGCTCTTCGCCAAGCTGGGCTCGCGCATCACGATGCTGGCGATGACCGGCGGCGCCATCGCCGGCTGTCTCCTCCTCGCCAGCGTTCCGATCGGCCAGCAGTCGACCTTCGCCGTGCTTGCCATGCTCGCCTGGACGGGCGGCCTCATCAACGCCGTGCAGACGACGATGTATGCGCTGGCGGCGCACGTGTATCCCGCGGGGATCCGAGCGACGGGCGTGGGCACGGCGGTGGCGTTTGGCCGGATCGGCGGCGTCGCCTCCTCGTATGCGGGTGCGTATGCGCTCGAGTACGGCCCCTCGCAGATGTTCGCGTTCATCGCCGGAACGCTCGCCATCGTCTTTGTGGCGCTGGGATTGGTGCGGAACCACATTCCGCGGCAGCGCACCCTCCGGGCTGCGCCGTCCCTGGCGGCGGAACCCGGCACGCCACTGATGTAGGAAACGTTGATGACCATCGGGTTCGTCGGCTTCGGCGAGGCGGGATCCACGATCGCGGGCGGCCTGCGGTCGGCAGGCTGCGATCGCATCGTCGCCTTCGACATCAACCGGCATGACCCGAGCCGCGGCCCGCTGATCGAGCGCCGCGCGGCGGAGAGCGGCACGACACTCGTGGACTCCCCTGCCGATCTCGTTCGGGAGAGCCGCATCATCCTGTCGACGGTGACGTCGAACGCCTCACTCGACGCGGCGTCACAGACGGCGCCCTTTCTCACGCCTGAACACGTCTACGCCGATCTCAACTCGGTCTCGCCCGGACTGAAGCAGCAGATTGGCGCCGTCGTCGATGCCACCGGCGCTCGATTCGTCGAGGTCGCGGTGATGGCGCCGGTCGCGCCGTACGGCCACCGAGTGCCGATGCTGCTCGGCGGTCCCGCGGCGGCCGAGCTCGCGGGGATGCTCGCGCCGTTCGGCATGAAGCTCGAGGTGCTCGCGGGCGGCGACATCGGTGCAGCCGCGGCCGTCAAGATGTGCCGCAGCATTGTCGTCAAGGGGCTCGAAGCGTTGATGTGTGAATGCGTGCTGGGGGCCAGCCAATACGGCGCTGACGAGCAGGTGTTTGCGTCGCTCAACGAAAGTTTCCCAGGTGTCGACTGGAAGAAGCTTGCCGACTACATGGTCGGCCGCGTGGTCGTGCACGGCGAGCGCCGTGCGCGCGAGATGGAAGAAGTGGCCGAGACGCTGCGTGCAATCGGCGTCGATCCGATCATGGCGGAGGCGACGGTGCGCCGGCAGGAGTGGGCCGCGCGACTCGACCTGAAGTCGCACTTCGGTCCTGACGGACCCAGGACCTATCGCGAGGTGCTCGACGTCCTCGCGAGGCAGCACGAGCATGGTGCGGTTATCAATCAGTAGTCACGTACGCGCACGTCCTGGAGGACGCATGAAAGTGACAACCCGGCTCGCAGTGACAGCAAGTCTCCTCGGAATCGCCGCGCTCGGTCAGGCGCTGGCGGCCCAGGCCCTGCCTGACGTCAAGGCGATCCCCGGCATCATCGCCGCTGGCGCCAAGCTTACGCAGGTGTTCCAGACCGTCGGCAACAACGTCGACGGCATCGTCGCGGCCGCGGACGGAAGCCTGCTGGCGAGCCAGGAAGACAACAACGCTGTTCTCAAGATCGACAAGGACGACAGGGCGTCCATCTATCTTGCGGGCGTTGCGGTTGGATCGCTGTCAATCGATCGGCAGGGCCGTCTCTTTGCCGTGAGGCGCATGGCGCAGGCCGGCACGCCGGCGGCCACGCACGCCTCGGCGCCGAAGTCGTCTTGCGTCTCGATGCTGCTGCCGGAATTCAACATGTGGGACAGCGTCAACGGCACGCCGATGACGGGCCGCCCGAGCGACCTCGCCGCCGACGGCACCGGCGGCGCCTACTTCACCCAGCAGACGGTGGTGCATTACGCGAGTCCGAACGGCACGATCTCGCCGCCGATGGGAGAGAACCTGCGCGTCAACGGCATCATTCTCAGTGAAGACGACAAGCGCCTCTACGTCACCAATGATGCGGCCATTGCCGTGTTCGACGTGCAGGGTCCGGGACAGCTCACCAACCAGCGGGAGTTTGCGAAGCTCAAGGATGGTGGCAACGGAGACGGGCTTGCCGTGGATACCGCCGGTAACCTGTACGTCGCGGCTGGCCCAGGTGTGCAGATCTACGACCGGCAGGGAAAGTACCTCGGGCTGATTCCCACACCGCCCGGGCGTCCCACCGGGCAGGCATTTGCCGGCGCCGACCGGAAGACGCTCTACGTGATCGTCCAGTCAACGACTGATGCGCACGGACGGCCAATGGCAGGCAGAACCATCTACCGGATTCCGATGCTTGCCCGGGGACTTCCCGTCCGCTCGAAGTAAGGAGGGCGGTGACGATCCCCGGAACTTCAGGCTACAATTCGGCAGCTACCAAGAGGGTTCTGTGATGAGACGAATTGCGTGTGCTCTATCCGTCGGCGTGGTTTTGAGCGCGGTCTCGCTGCTCGCCCACCACAGTGCGGCCTCCGCGTACGACACGGCCCACAAGATTGACTTGAAGGGCACGGTCACGAAGGTGGAGTGGAAGAACCCGCACGTCTTCTACTACCTCGACGTGCCGGATGCGTCCGGCACCCCGGTCAACTGGTCGGTTGAAGCATCGACGCCCAATCAGTTGTATCGAAATGGCTGGCGGAAGGACGACCTGAAGACTGGAGACCCGGTCACCGTCGTTGGTTCATCGCCTGCCAGAAACGGCCTGCCCAAAGCGTACGGCGGCACGTTGACGCTTGCCGATGGCCGCAAGGTGTTCAGCGGCTCCGCGGCCACCGACCAGTAGCCCGCCTACGCCAAGGCTTCGGCGCGGCAGGTCTTATTTCGGAAACGTCGGCGGCTTCTTGTGTTCCGGGCCCTGGATGCCCGGCAACGCGTCGCCGAGCGATCGTTCGTTGTCGGCGCACCGCGCCGGCATGAGACGCACGTCTTTCTTCTCGCGGCGCGCGTTCCGCGCATACGTGAACGGTTTCGTGTAGAACACCGGATCGTCGATCTTGACGGTCAGCCGCAGCGTATCCGGACCGGTCTTCTGGAAGCGCTCGGTGATGTGCAGCATGGCGCTGTGCTCGAAGCCCGACGTATCCAGCCAGGTTTCTTCCCGCATCCCGATCGTGTCGACCACGAGCGTGTCGCCTTCCCAGGTGCCGATCGAATGCCCCATCCACTCCGGGTAGTCGAGGATGTCTTCCGGATGCTTCCGTCCGTCCGTGTAAATCAATCGATAGTCGATGTGCTCCGTGATGATGGCGAACACGTCGGCGGTCTGGATGATCTGGTACGGATTCGTTGACTGCAATCCTCTGGTCGGCCCGTACGGCAGGCACTTGTAGGAGGGCGAATTGGCCTGGTCCAGCGTCCGATATCGCTGGGCGCCAATCGGGGTGAGCGAGATTTCTTCTCCGGGCAGCAGGAGCGTCGAAATATCCGGGGCCTGCGAGATCCAGATCCCGGTGAAGTCCGGATGTGTCTGCGCGGCAGCGGTGCTCGCGGCGAATAACGCAAGAAAGATGGCGAAGAGTGCTTTCAGCATGGCGTGGCGCAATACTTGAACGGACCGGCCGCGATGTCAAGACGCGCACCCGCTCGGCTATTTGGCGTGCGTGTTATCGAAGTACTACCGCCGTGGTCACACCGACGAGCGGCGTCAAAAAAAGGCTTGTCGCGACCACGCCTCAGTCACTGGGGCACCACGAAAACGGTCGCGGCCGGGAGGTGCATGAATGGACGACTTGCTCTCAGCGCCCATACAGGAACATTTCCTTTCCTGTCGGCATCACGACTTTCTGTAACCGCAGAACATTCGAGCCGTCGCTGAAGCGGTAGCCGATCGCGGTGATCGCGTCCCCCTTCTTGAGGGAGTTCGGGTCCCACCCATTCCCCGCCATGCGAGTGATGCTGGGTCCGCCGACGTTCCACTTCTCGAGTTTGCCGTTGGCGTTGACGTCCAGGCCGATCATCACGTGTGGGTTGGCCCAGTCATAGCCGGTGACCGTCCCTTTCACCGTGATCTCCCGAGACGTGTTCACGGGCCATGAATGATGTGCGAATAAGGGACTGGCAGCCGCCACGAGGAACGCGACTGCAATGAATGTGAGTATGTGTAGCCTAGTAATCACGCGCCACCTCCGACGCGATTCTAGCCCCGTCCGCCCCTTTTCCAGCATTTCCGAGGTGTGCGGGCTAGGAGGCATCGGGCGCACACCCGTGCGCTAGTGTCCGCTTAAATCCTAGCGACCTCGGCCGATTACTGGAGGGATGACCTCCCCGACTGACGACGGCGAGAAACCCGCAACCGGCAAGCTCGGACTGTATGTACGTCGTCCGAGCAGCGCTCGGTCATCCTCCAGCACCTGATGAGCCGGGCGATGGTCTCCGCGCAGGTCGCATCCATCACGGCGGAAATCAGCGGCTTCGCGGATCGAGAGGTGACCTACCTGGCCGGGATGCTCCAGAACCTTGGCGAGATCCTGGTGGCGCATCACTCTCCCGTCGAGTACGTCGCGATCGAAGGGGACGTCAAGGCGGGCTATTCGCGAGACGACGCGAGCCTCAGAGAACTGGGCTTCACATTCGACAGCCTGGCCAAGGTCGTCGGCCGCCGCTGGAAGCTGTCGCCGCGTGTCTGCTCTATCTGGGACCTGGTTTCGGCATCAACGGATCTGACGATGCTCGCGCGGTTCGCCAACGAGTTGACGCGCGTCATGACCCTCGGTCCCACGACCTCTCGCAAGGCCGGCGTATCAATCCTGTTGATGCGCTACGGCTGGTCGCTGCGCCTGACGGCCGACGAGATCGCCGAAGTGTGGGACCGCGCACTGACCGACACGCAAGAGACGTTCGAGACTCTGGGCGTATCGGTCAGCTCACTCAGTCTCCCGATCGTGAATGCGGCCGCCTACACGGGCGGCCAGGCGCAGTCGCCGCGCGTCGCCGTCTAGGCGCTACTTGAAGTCGGCGCCTCCCGGAAATCCCGTGGCGCTGGCGAGTTGAGACAGGGTCATGACCTCTCCGACGTACGCCCGCCCATTGATGATCCAGGTGGGATAGCTCTGCACGCCTGCCCTGCTGCACGACGGCGCCTGCGGCGTGTTGGGTCCGGCCGGACTGCATTCGATGTACGGGAGACGACTGGCTGAAGCGCCGAAGAGCCGCTTCTGTTCCTGGCAATGCGGACACCACGATGCGCCGTAGAACAACACGCCTTCGTCACTGAGGTGCTCCGCGAGCGCGCGGATCATCGGGTCTTCCGGGCCGAGCGGCTCCGGTTGCGGAGCCACGTAGTTGGCGTGAAGCATCAGGATCACGACAGCCGCAAGCACGGCCCGCGGACCGGCCAGCCATCCCCAGGAGCGGTGCGCCATCTCGGGCCGACGTTGCCAGGTCACCAACGCGAGCGCGCCCGTCATCAGCGCCAGCGACGTCAGGCAGTACGGGCACGCGGATTCGAGAATCGTCAGCGATACGAACGTCAGGTAGACGCTGTAGCACACACCGAAGAATGCGGCGGTCCAGGCATAGGACCACTGCTTGTCTGACCGCCGGACAAACAACGCAATGCCTGCGAGCCCCGCGTAGGCCAACAGCCCCCAGAGCGAAGTCGGTAGCCCGAGAAGCGTCGCCCAGCGGCTCGTGAGGACGGTGTCGCATCCCCCGCCGGCTGAACATCCCTGCACCGCGCCGCCACTGAACGCGGTCCACGACAAGTACCCACTCAACGCCATGCCCAGGATGCTTATCGCCAGGAGCGGCCAGTTGGGGCTGGTCCGGACTGCGAATGTTTCGGACGGGCTCTTCGTCGTGCGGCGTGTCTTGGTTTTTTTACTCATGTTCGGGCGCTAGATGGTAACTGAAGGGACACCAACTTGCGTAGTCGTCAAGCTGCCAGCCGTCTCACATTTTGCGCATTGACAGTCGCGAAGGATGTTACATATATACCGTTACGAACGACTGGAGGAGGTCATTCGATGAAGATCAAGACTGCAATTGCGGTGGCCGGTATCAGCCTCCTGTCGTGGGCGCCGGTCATCGCGCATCACTCAGTCGCTGGCGAATTCGACCCGACCAAGCCGGTGACGGTGACCGGAACCGTGACCAAGCTTGAATGGGTGAATCCACACTCCCGCATCCGCTTCGACGTCACCGACGCCTCCGGCACGACCACCAATTGGTCGGTGGAACTGGCGGCTCGCGTCGTGCTGGAACGAATGGGATGGAATGGCCGGTCGCTGAAGGTCGGCGAGAAGATCACGGTCATAGGCGATCAGGCGAGATCCGGCGCACCGATGTTGAATGCGCGTGGGCGCGAGCTCGAGGCGCTGAGAAAGGGCGGCCCCAAGGAGTACCCGATCACCAAGGGAGACGGCACCCCGGTGCTGTTCGAGCGGTAGCCTCGTGAAACAGTCGACAGTGGTCTCCGCGGTGGCCGTGCTGAGCCTGGCGTTGCTCGCGCACGCCGCGTCCGCGCAGGACGAGCCGCAAACGATTTCCGCGGCCAGGCGCGCGGGGCCACCCAAGGGGCCGGTACCCAGGCTTCCCACCGGCCAACCCGACCTCGGAGATGTGGCCTGGCTCGCCAGGGGCGGCGGCAACTTCAGGGAGTTCGATGCGCTGATGCTGCCGGAGGCAAAGAAGCTCCTGGCCGGGCGCGACGTGACCCAGGATCCGCACAACTACTGCATGCCCGATGTCGTCCCGCGGACGGCGCCGTTTCCGTTCCGGTTCTTCCAGAACTACACGGACAAGGCGCCCACGCACCTGGTGA
>CAMCNL010000129.1 GCA_945876205.1 Candidatus Sulfopaludibacter sp. SbA3 | reverse complement strand
GTGTGCACTCTGGCGCTCGGATCACCACCGCAGGTCCGATTGCGCCTGACATACGCCGCCTCGAGTTAGCTCCTAGTCGACGCGCCAGCGGCAGGGCGGCGAGTCGGAGCGTGATTTCCCGGCATGCGGAGTCGGCGGGCGCAGGACGGCATGGTCGCGGCGCGCGTGCGCCATCAGGGTCCGGCTTCCGCCTTCGCCGCTGAGCGGCTTCGACGGACAGGGAAGCCGGACACCACGTCCGAAGGCGAGCCTCACACACGGGATCCACAACGGACACTTCGTACGAACGATGCGTCAGTAAGGCGGACCTGAAGGTCCGCCTCTACGAGATACGCAACGGTGCTGAGGTCGTCACGCGTGGACGGGCAGGTGCAACGCTCTGCCGACGACAGGGAGTGGCTGTGGACGGCCAAGGTAGGCCGCCAGGTTGGTCGGCCGGTACGCGGCGGGAAGACTGGCCGTCTCGGTCAGCCGGTGCTGCGCGCTTTCGTGGACGTATTCCCAGGTGTTGAAACCGCGCCGCTCGTTGACGGCGGCGCGCGCGTCGATCTGGCGCTCGAGTTCACCGAGCATCTGATAGCCGAGGTTCATCGAGTCGTACAACTCACCGATCGGCGAGGGACGGGTGATCTTGTCGACGAACCGCAGATCCACCTCGAGGCTAGAGCGATCCGACACGCGGTCGATCATCCAGCGCAGCGCGATGTCTGAGAGCGAGCTGTCGGGATAGCCGCCGCCGACGTTCGAATGAACGCCGGGAAACCACGCCTGTTCGACCCAGTTGCGTCCGAGATCCTCGGCCGGCTGTTCCCAGAGCGTCGGCGCGAATGGCCTCCGCCGTTCGTCGATGGCCAGCGCGTGAAACGCGTTCAGTACCCGGCCGCTCAGCGTCACGTCGTGAAAGGCGTACTTCCGGTGCGTGAAATCGTCAAAGAATTCGACCGGCAGTCCGAGCGCGCCGACGGTGTCCCACACGCCGATGCAGGTGATCGCCACCGGTGGGTGGGCATGCTGCACGCGAAACCAGGTGGCCTCGGTGGCATTCGGGTGTGCCTTGTCGCTCCGGTCGCGATAGAGCGTGAAGGCGTCGTCCTCCTGGTCGGCGCTCTCCAACCTGAGGAGCCCGGAGTTGCGGAGCAGGCCGGCGAGACTGCGCACGGTGTAGGCACCGCGGCTGAAGCCGAAGAAATACAACTCGTCGCCGCCGACGTAGTTCTGGATCAGGAAGCGATAGCAGTCACGGATGTTGTCATCGAGGCCCTTGCCGAAGGCCCCGCCGAACACCTTGTCACCCTTGTCGTGGGTGCCGACGCCGGGCTGGTAGTGGACAATCTGCGAGATACCCTTGGAATCGACCGGCGCGATCGCGCGGGCGAGCTTCACCACGTTGGTCGGCGCTTCTGCACCGCCGGCCCGCTGATCGGGCCGATTCCACGTTCCGTCGGCACAAAGAATGAGTCGTCGCATCGCTTGCTCCTCCTGAGGTCCCGGGGGGACATACAGGTAGAAACGAACAAGCGGGCACAACCGAACACCGCTCACCAGGTGCCGTCATTCCTGGAGGTTACGGTTGACGACAGAACTCGAGCAGGTCGGCGTTGACTTCGTTCTTGAGTGTCATCGGCATGCCGTGTGGCGCCCCGGTGTAGACCTTCAGCGTGGCACCCGGCACGATCTTGGACACCAGCAGTGCCGAATCCGCAATCGGCACAATCTGGTCGTCGTCACCGTGCAGGACCAGCGTCGGCACATCGAATCGCTTCAGGTCCTCGGTGAGGTCGGTCTCCGAAAAGACCTTGATACAGTCGTGCACGCCCTTCAGCCCGGCTTGCATGCCGAGGAGCCAGAACGTGTCCCTGACACCCTGCGACACCGTTGATCCCGGGCGGTTCGCGCCGAAGAACGCCGCGCTCAGATCCTTGAAGAACTGCGAGCGGTCCGCGAGGACGCCGGCGCGGATCTTGTCGAACACGTCGATCGGCAGGCCGCCGGGATTGGCGGGCGTCTTCAGCATCAGCGGCGTAATCGCGCTGACGAGCACCGCCTTCGCGACCCGCTTCGTGCCGTAACGCCCGATGTAGCGCGCGACCTCGCCGCCTCCGGTCGAGTGACCGACGTGGATGGCGTCGTGCAGGTCCAGGCTCGAGGTGAGCGCCGCGAGGTCGTCCGCGTAGGTGTCCATGTCGTTGCCGTTCCACGGCTGGCTCGATCGCCCATGGCCGCGGCGGTCATGCGCGATGCAGCGGTAGCCCCGTGAGGCCAGGAAGAACATCTGATCCTCCCAGGCATCGGCATTGAGCGGCCACCCGTGGCTGAACACGACCGGCTGTCCGGTGCCCCAGTCCTTGTAGTAAATCTGGGTTCCGTCTTTCGTCGTCATCGTCGGCATCGGTTTGTCCTCCCTCGTGAACGCGGAAAGATCAGAGATCCTAGTGCCTGGGTGTCTCGATTTCTGCACGATTGCACAGCGCGCCGGAGAGGATGAACTGGCCGCGCATTGTATATACTGCTTGTTTCGAAGCCCACCGGAGACCGATGCAGTACATCTACACCATGAAAGGGCTCGGGAAGGTCCATCCCCCCGACGCCGTCGTCCTCAAAGACATCTGGCTGTCGTTTTTTCCAGGCGCGAAGATTGGCGTGCTTGGCCTCAACGGGTCTGGCAAGAGCTCGCTGCTCAAGATCATGTCCGGCGAGGACACCGAGTTCATTGGCGAGGCATTTCCCGCCGAGGGCATCACCATCGGCATGCTCCACCAGGAGCCGCACCTCGATCCGACCAAGGACGTCAAAGGCAACGTCGAGGAAGGCGTCGCCGAAACCAAGGCGCTGCTCGACCGCTATGACGAGCTGAACATGAAGCTGGGCGAGGATCTCGCGCCCGACGTCATGGACAAGGTGCTCGAGGAGCAGGGACGCCTGCAGGACCGCATCGACGCGGTCAATGCCTGGGAGATCGATTCGCAGCTCGAGCTGGCGATGGACGCGCTTCGCTGTCCGCCGCCGGATGCCGACGTCACGAAACTCTCGGGCGGTGAACGCCGTCGTGTCGCGCTGTGCCGGTTGCTGCTGCGGTCGCCCGACCTGCTGCTGCTCGACGAGCCGACCAACCACCTCGATGCGGAATCGGTCGCGTGGCTCGAGCGCTTTCTCAAGGAGTACAAGGGCACGGTCGTCGCTGTTACCCACGATCGCTACTTCCTCGACAACGCCGCCGAATGGATCCTCGAACTCGATCGCGGCTCCGGCATCCCGTGGAAGGGCAATTACTCGTCCTGGCTCGAGCAGAAGTCGCAGCGCCTGGTCCAGGAAGAGAAGACCGAGTCCAAGCGCCAGAAGACGCTCGAGCGTGAGCTCGAATTCATCCGCATGTCGCCGCGGGCGCGACAGGCCAAGGGGAAGGCGCGTCTCAACGCCTACGAGGAGCTCCTCAACCAGGACACGGCGAAGAAGCTGGAACAGGTCGAGATCTACATCCCGCCGGGCCCTCGTCTCGGCGACGTCGTCGTCGAGGCCCGCGGCGTGCGCAAGGCATACGGCGACCTGCTCCTGATGGACGACCTCAACTTCACCCTGCCGCCCGGCGGCATCGTCGGCGTGATCGGTCCCAACGGCGCCGGCAAGACGACGCTGTTCAGGATGATTACCGGGCAGGAGAAGCCGGATGCCGGCACGCTCAAGCTGGGTGAGACGGTGCAGGTCGGCTACGTCGACCAGAGCCGGGATGCGCTCAGCCCGAACAAGAGCGTATTCGAGGAGATCACCGGCGGGCAGGATGAGCTGATCGTCGGCAAGCGGCCGGTGCCCTCGCGCGCGTATGTCTCGTGGTTCAACTTCAAGGGCGGGCAACAGCAGCGCAAGGTCGGCACGCTCTCGGGCGGTGAACGCAACCGCGTGCACCTTGCCAAGCTCCTGCAGCGGGGATCGAACCTGCTGCTGCTCGACGAGCCGACCAACGACCTCGATGTCGACACGCTGCGCGCGCTCGAAGAGGCGCTGCTCAACTACGCCGGCTGCGCCGTGGTCATCAGCCACGATCGCTGGTTTCTCGATCGCATCGCCACGCACATCCTCGCCTTCGAAGGCGACAGCCGCGTCGTCTGGTTCGAGGGTAATTACCAGGATTACGAAGCGGACCGGCACCGCCGTCTGGGCGCAGAGGCGGATACGCCTCATCGCATCAAGTATCGCAAGTTGACCCGTTAGGAGGGCACATGAACGCTGACCAGGCAAAATTCCTGACCGACTATTTCGCCAACCTGCTCGAGACCGAGTCCAAGACGACGGCCAAGGTGATCGCGGCCGTGCCCGACAACAAGCGGGATTACAAGCCGGACGACAAGTCGCGCAGCGCGTGGGACCTGGCGACGCACCTCGCCCTCGGCGACATCTGGTTCATCGACAGCATCATCAACGGCGCATACAAGTTCGACGCCGACGCCGAAAAACAGCAGGTCGCGAAGTTCAAGAGCGTCAGCGATCTCGTCGAGCACTACAACCGCGAGTTTCCCTTGAAACTGAAGGCGCTGCGGGCCCTGCCCCCGGAGAACCTGACGAACGTGGTGGATTTCTTCGGCGTGTTCCAGTCGCCGAAGGCCGGGCATCTGGGCTTCGCCAACAACCACAGCATCCATCACCGCGGGCAGCTCGCCTCGTACCTGCGCTCGATGGGCTCGAAGGTACCGTCGATCTACGGCGGCAGCGCCGACGAGCCCATGGCCTAGCTGGCCCCTGGGCTCAGGAATCAGGCCTCAGCCAGAAAAGTAGTGTCGTTTCCAGACCTTCGATCGTTTATCGACCAGCTCCGCCGTGACGATGATCTCGCCACGGTGGACGTTCAGGTCGACTCCAACCTCGAGGCCGCGGAGATTCACCGCCGCGTGATTGCCGCCGGCGGACCCGCGCTGCTCTTCAACAACGTCGCGCGGTCCGACTTCCGTCTTGTCACCAATCTCTTCGGCACGGCTCGCCGCGCGGAGCGGGCCTTCGGCGAGCGGCCGCTGCGTCTCGTTCGTCGTCTCGTGGAGCTGGCCGAGACGCTCCTGCCCCCGACGCCATCCACCCTCTGGGGCGCGCGCGACATCGCTCGCGACCTGATCAAGGTCGGCATGCGCAAGGTGCCGAAAGGGCCCGTCGTCGATCAGGTGACGTCGAACGTGCGTCTCGATCGCCTGCCGGCATTGACCTGCTGGCCCGAGGACGGCGGCCCGTTCATCACGCTTCCGCTGGTGTACACGACGCATCCGGACAAGCGTGCCCATAACCTCGGCATGTACCGGATGCAGGTGCACGACGCCCAGACGACGGGCATGCACTGGCAGATCGGGAAGGGCGGCGGCTACCACTACGGCATCGCGGAAGCGCGTGGCCAGGGCTTACCGGCGACGGTGTTTCTGGGCGGTCCGCCTGCGATGATCCTGGCAGCGATCGCGCCGCTGCCGGAAAATATCCCGGAGATGCTCCTGGCGTCGCTGATTGCGGGCGATCGGATTCCGCAGATCCATGGCCGCGGCCCGCATCCGCTGGTCGCGCTCGCGGAGTTCGCGTTGATGGGAAACGTGCCCCCGCGCGAGCGCCGGCCCGAGGGACCGTTCGGCGATCACTACGGCTACTACTCGCTCAGGCACGACTACCCGGTGTTCCAGGTCAGGCAGATGGCGCACCGCTCGGACGCCATCTTTCCCGCGACCGTCGTCGGCAAGCCGCGGCAGGAGGATTTCTACATCGGCGACCTGCTGCAGGAGCTGCTGTCGCCGCTCTTCCCGCTGGTCATGCCCGCGGTGGAGCAGCTCTGGTCGTACGGCGAAACCGGCTACCACTCGCTCGCGGCCGCCGTCGTGAAGCAGCGCTACAAGCGCGAGGCGATGGCCAGTGCCTTCCGCATCCTCGGCGAAGGGCAGTTGTCACTCACGAAGTTCCTGCTCGTCACCGATCGTCACGTCGACCTGAAGGATTTCAGGCTCACGCTGGAGCACGTGCTCGCGCGCACGCAGCCGGAGACGGATCTCTACGTGCTCTCGAACCTGTCGATGGACACGCTCGACTACACGGGTCCGGCGGTCAACGAAGGATCGAAGGGTGTCTGGCTTGGGCTTGGCGATCCGGTGCGCGAGCTCCCGCGACAGTTCACGGCAGCTTCGGTGCCGCACGGGGTCACCGATGTCCGCGTGTTCTGCGGCGGATGCCTGGTGGTGGGCGCGCCGGCCTACGTGGCCGAACCTGACGCCGCGGGTCGTCTCGCGAAGGAAGCGGTCTTCGCCGACTGGCCGCTGGTGGTTATCACGGATGAACCTGCCCGTGCGGCGGCGAGCGCGATGAACTTCCTGTGGACGACCTTCACGCGGTTCGAGCCGGCGGCCGACATCCATGCCGCGGACCGGCGGATCGTGCGCAACCACATTGCCTATCGGGGACCGATCGTCATCGACGCGCGTCTCAAGCCACACTTCCCGAAGGAGGTGTCGTGCGACCCGGCGACGGCGGAGCTGGTGACGCGGCGATGGAAGGAATACTTCCCGTCGGGCCGAGTCGCGATGGGCGACTCGGAACGGGCCAGTCTCGACCTTAGTTGAGCGAGTTCGGCACAGCCAGCGTGAACGGGGCGATCTGTGCGTCGAACTTCTCGCCGTCCGGCGTGACCATCTGGTAGGTGCCGTGCATCGACCCCACAGCCGTCTTCAAGGGACAATAGCTGTCGTACTCGAATGAACCGCCTGGGGGCAGCACCGGCTGCTCGCCGACGACGCCGGGGCCCTTGACCCGCTCGACCTCGCCTTCGGCGGTCGTGATGATCCACTCGCGCGAGACGAGCTGCGCAGTGTCGGACCCGACGTTCGAGATCCGCACGTGGTACGCGAAGAGATATGAACCGTCTTTCGGCGAGCTGCGGTCTGATAGATAAGTGCTCTTGACCTCAACGCGAATTCCGCGCGTGGTGGCCGTGCTGGTGAACCCGCGTCGCTGGGCCGTATCGCTCATGGACAAGCTTTGATTATTACATGGCAGCGAACCTGAACTTTCGAGTCATGGGAAGCGGCGAAGGTTCGGGTCGCAACAGGGGCGGCGCGGTTCCGGTCGACCCCGTCAAGAAGAAATCGGTCACCGCCTCGGCCGCCTGGCGGGAGGCGCAGGAGCTGATCTGGGCCCATCGCAAGCGCCTGGGCCTGGGCCTGGCCCTGATGCTCGTCAGCCGCCTCGCCGGCCTTGTCCTTCCGGCCTCGTCGAAATGGCTGATCGACGAGGTTGTCGGGAAGCAGCGCACCGAGCTGCTGGGGCCGATCGCGCTTGTCGCCGGCGTGGCCACCCTCGTCCAGGCCGCCACCTCCTTCGTGCTCTCGCAAATCCTCGGCGTCGCCGCGCAGCGCGCGATTACCGACATGCGCAAGCGCGTGCAGGCGCGCGTGCTGCACCTGCCGGTGCGCTACTTCGACTCGACGCAGACCGGCATCCTCGTCTCGCGCATCATGAACGACGCCGAGGGGATCAGAAACCTGGTCGGCAGCGGCCTGGTGCAGCTGGTCGGCGGCCTGGTGACCGCGGTGATGGGTCTCGCCGTCCTGTTCTGGCTCAACTGGCACCTCACCGCGATCACGATCATGGTGCTCGGCGTGTTCGGCGGCGGCATGGCCTACGCGTTCCGCACCCTGCGTCCGCTCTTCCGCGAACGCGGCAAGATCAACGCCGAGGTGATCGGCCGCCTGACTGAAGCGCTCGGTGGCATCCGCATCGTCAAGTCCTACACCGCGGAGAAGCGCGAGGAGATCGTCTTCACCAAGGGCGCTCATCGCCTGTTCCGCAACATCGCGAAGTCGCTGACCGGTGTCTCGGCGACGACCGCCGGCAGCACCGTGGTCGTCGGCATCGTCGGCGTGCTGATGATCTGGCTGGGCGGGCGCGCGATTATCGCGGGCGAGATGACGCTTGGCGATCTCATCATGTACATCTTCTCCATCGGTCTCGTGGCGGCGCCGCTGATCTCGATCGCGTCGATCGGCACGCAGATCACCGAGGCGTTCGCGGGGCTCGACCGCATCCGCGAGCTGCTCGACATGCCCACGGAGCTGGACGAAGACGTCACCCGCGCGCCGCTCGATCGTCTGACCGGCGACGTCGCGTTCGACGATGTGTGGTTCGAGTACAACCAGGGGCACCCGGTGCTGCGCGGCGTGTCGTTTCAGTCCGCGCCCGGTACCACGACGGCGCTGGTGGGCTCGAGCGGCTCGGGCAAGAGCACGCTGATCAGCCTGGTCATGGCGTTCAACCGGCCCACCACTGGCCGAGTGATGATCGACGGTCGCGATCTGGCGGGGCTGAAGCTGCGGGACTACCGCCAGCAGCTCGCCTCGGTGCTGCAGGACAATTTTCTCTTCGATGGCTCGATTGCCGAAAACGTGGGCTATGCCAAGCCGGGCGCCACCATCGACGAGATCAAAGAGGCGTGCCGCATCGCGCACTGCGACGAGTTCATCACGCAGTTTCCGCTGGGCTACGACACGATCGTCGGCGAGCGCGGCATCAAGTTGTCGGGCGGCCAGCGTCAGCGCGTGTCGATCGCCAGGGCGATCCTGGCCAACCCGCGCATCCTGATTCTTGATGAAGCGACCTCGAGTCTCGACAGCGAGAGCGAGCAGATGATCCAGGACGGTCTCCGCCAGCTGCGGTCGGGGCGGACCACCTTTGTCATCGCGCACCGGCTGTCGACCATCCGCAGCGCCGACCAGATTCTCGTGCTCGAAGCCGGGCAGATCGTCGAGCGCGGCACGCACGCCGAGCTGCTCGCCCTGAACGGCCGGTACCGGCAGCTCTACGACAAGCAGTACAAGTTCGAGATGGACCGGTTTATCAACCCCGGCGAGGACTTCACGCCTGAACCGGACAAGCCGGCGGCGCCGCCTCCGCGAGTCGGAACCGCGATCTGACCGTCAGCGTATTCATGTACCGATGATCGATCCTGGATCTCTAGTCGAAGGCGTCCTGCGCGGCGTGCTTGGCGTTCGCCCCAAGCGTTCGCGAGGGGCGCTCCGCTTTCTCACCGGCCGCGGCGGCTGGATGAGCAATCCCAACACCCTCCTGACCGCCGCTGGCGTCGTCTGGGGCATCTTCGACACGATGAACCAGCCTGCGCCACCCGCGCAGGCTTCACAGCCAGCCCAGGCTCCGCCACCGCTTCCACCCGTGCCTCAATTTCCGACCGCCGTCCCCAAGGATGCGCTGCGGATGGTGAGGCTCGCGATCTCGGCGGCAAACGCCGACGGGGCGATGAACGACGCCGAGCGCGCGGCGGTCATCGCGCAGGCACACGCGTCGGGCGGATCGGAACTGGTGGGCTTCGAGCTGCATCAGCGGCGGCCACTGGCCGACATCGTGTCGGGCGTGACCGATCCCGCGCAGCGGGCCACGCTCTACGTGCTCGCATTCACCGTGCTTCGCGCCGACGAACAAATCTCGGGCGCGGAGCGCATCTACCTGGCGCAGCTCGCGCACCTGCTTGGCCTCGAGCCCGACGACGTCACCAGGCTCGAAGCAGACGCGAGCCAGCGCATCGACGCTCTGGAGAAATAGATGTCACAAGTACAGTGGTACATGGCGATTGGCGGGCACCAGGTCGGACCCGTCTCGCAGGACGACGTGGTCACGAACCTGAGAAACGGGACGATCGACGGCAACACGCTGGTGTTCGGCGAAGGGCTGACCAACTGGACGCCGCTCAAGGACGTGCCCGCGCTCGCCAGCTTCCTCACCGGCAGCGCCACCGGCGGACCCGCGGCCGCGGTCCCGCCGCCGATCGTGCCTGGCCGCCGCGCGCACGAGATCGATTTCAAGATCATCGGCAGCGAGATGCAGTTCGTCGAGGTCGAGCTCGATCCCGGCGAGAGCGCGGTCGCCGAAGCGGGCTCGATGATGTACATGACGCCGGGCATCGAGATGGAAACGGTGTTTGGCGACGGCGGTCAGCAGCAGCGTTCAGGCGTGATGGGCGCGCTGCTCGGCGCCGGCAAGCGGTTGATCACGGGTGAGAGCCTGTTCATGACCGTGTTCACCAACAGCGGCAGCGGCAAGCAGCAGGTGTCATTCGCTGCCCCGTATCCCGGCAAGATCCTGGCGATGGACCTGAAGCAGCTTGGCGGCGAGCTGATTTGCCAGAAGGATTCCTTTCTCTGCGCCGCGCGCGGCGTGTCTATCGGCATCGCTTTCTCGCGCAAGATCGGCGTCGGCCTGTTCGGCGGCGAAGGCTTCATCATGCAGCGCCTCGAGGGCGACGGCCTCTGCTTCGTGCATGCGGGAGGCACGGTGCATCCGGTTGATCTCAAGGCCGGCGACACGCTGCGGGTCGATACCGGCTGCCTGGTCGCGCTGCAGCCGACCGTCAACTACGACATCCAGTTCGTCGGTAAAATCAAGACGGCGCTCTTTGGCGGAGAAGGGTTATTCTTTGCCACGCTCACCGGGCCTGGCCGCGTATGGCTCCAGTCGCTGCCCTTCAGCAGGATGGCGGACCGGATCTACAAGGCCGCGCCGGCGGCCGGCGGAAGCCGCCGCGAAGGCGGATCGATTCTCGGCGGCCTGGGCGACCTGATGGATGGAGACTCGTAAATGAATGGACAAACCTACGCCAGCCATCGCCACCGGCCGACCCTGTGGCTGGTGGTGATGCTGTTGGCCGTGATCGCGCTCGTGCTGGCCGTGATGCTGATGGTGCTGCGGCCCGCGATTGTCACCCTCGCGCCGGTGTTGATGGCATTGGCGCTGGCGCTGGCGATCTTCATGGTGAGGCAATACGCGCTGCGTCTTCAGAGCCGGATCATTTGTCTGGAGATGCAGGTGCGGCTCGCCAGGCTCGGCCGGGCGGGCGATTGCCATCGGCTCTCGACGCAACAGGTCGTGGCGCTGAGGTTCGCCTCGGATGCGGAAATCGTGTCGCTCCTCGACAAGGTGCTGGCGGAGAAACTCGATCCGGATCAGATCAAGCGGGCCGTGACGAACTGGCAGGGCGACTACATGCGAACGTAAAGATGAGACACTAGCCGGATGCGGACAGCGTCCGTCTTAGTGACCGGGGCCAACGGCGAGATTGGCCACGGACTGATCGCCCGGCTGG
>CAMCNL010000128.1 GCA_945876205.1 Candidatus Sulfopaludibacter sp. SbA3 | reverse complement strand
TCAGGCCGATCGTGCGGGACTTCTTCATCGGAAACCTCGGGACTGTTGACGAACCGCGGCGGCAAAAAGTTGCCCCGCCTTGCGCCTTATGTGGATTCTACGAACGCTGAATGACGGCGAACCGGAAAAGACGTTCCGCATCCTCGCGGGCGGCATTCGCACGATCGGCCGAGCCACCGGCGCCGACTTCATCGTCGACGCGCCGCTGGTGTCCCGGGTTCATTGCCGGGTGACGTCCCTGCCGGGGGGCGAGCTGGAAGTGCGGGATCTCAACAGTACGAACGGCACCTTCGTAAACGGGGAACGTATCGAACATGCCGTGCTGGCGCCCGGCGACCGCATCCAGGTGGGGCGCGTCGAGCTGGTCGCGCTCAGGGACGCTGATTAGGGCTTCTTGCCGGCGAGATATTCCAGGACAAACGGGTTGGTCTGACGTTCGCGGCCGATCGTGGTGTCCGGGCCGTGGCCCGGGTGCACGATCGAGGTGTCGCCGAGCGGAAAGAGCACCTCGATAATCGACCGCATCAGCGTTTCGTAGCTCCCGCCCGGCAAGTCGGTGCGACCGATCGAGCCCGCAAACAGCGTGTCGCCAACGAACAGGTGCTCCCCCGCGGTGCCCTTGTCGCCTACCTGCAGACAGACGCCGCCAGGACAATGGCCCGGCGTGTGGTGCACGCGCACCTCGAGGTCGCCAAAGAAGATGGGCGTCATGTCGTAGTACACGTCGATGGGCGGCGGCTGCTGGACCTTGAAGCCAAACATCTCGCCCTGCTGCACCGTGTGCTCGTAGAGGAACAGATCGGCGAGGTGGAGATACACCGGCACGTCGAAGGCGCCTTTGGCGGCGGCAACACCCGTGACGTGATCGATGTGGGCATGGGTGAGGAGGATGTATTGGACATCGAGCTCGTGGTCGCGGACGGCGCCGATCAGCGCATCGACCTCATCGCCTGGATCGATGATGATCGCCTCGCGCGTGCGGGAGCAGCCGATCACGAACCCGTTCTTCTGAAAGGGCGGCTCAGCCCTGACTTCGATAATCATTCCGCTACAATCCTACCTAGCAACCAAGCAACCCAGCTACCTAGCTACCCAGCCACCCATGATCCTGTGCGCCGTGGACGACCTGATGTTTTCGGTAAAGATATCGACCGCCGCCAAGGCGCTCGGCGTCGACATCTATTTCGAGCGCACACCCGGCGAGGTTGTGGCGCGCATTCGCGAAAAGCAGCCATCGCTCGTCATCTTCGATCTCAACAGCAGCAAGCTGCGGCCGATGGAGGTCATCGCCGCGCTGAAAGCCGATCCCGATCTGAAGGGAATTCACACGCTCGGATACGTGTCGCACGTGCAAACGGACACGATCGAGGCCGCGCGGAAGGCCGGGGTCGATCAGGTGCTGGCGAGGTCGGCGTTCTCGGATCGCCTCGGAGAGATCCTCACCTCAGCCAGAACGCAATAAGGGCGGCCAGCGCGGCGAGGATCACGAGCGTCATCACCAGCACTCGCCCGACGCTCGTGGCCCGCACGTCCATCTGCTCCTCTTCGTCGCCGGCGCCGCCTCGCACGTCGAGGATCGCGGCGATCGCGCGCAGCTCCGCGGCAAGCGCCGCCGCGCTCTGACAGCGTGAATCCGGGTTCGGGGCAACCGCCCTCAACACGATCTCGTCGAGCTCGGCGGGTACATGCGCGTTGGACGCGCTCGGCGCCGATGCACCTCGATGCAACGGACGACGCGTCGTGATCATTTCGTAGAACACGGCGCCGACCGAGTAGATGTCCGACCGCTCATCGGACGGCTGGCCGCGCGCTTCCTCGGGCGAGTCATAGTCACGCAGTTTGAAGACGGCGCCCGCGTCCTGCTCGAATCCGCCCCTGGACGCGAGCTCGAACACGGGAATCTTCACGTGCCCCTTGGCGGTGATCACGATCGAGTCAGGGCTCAGGCCACCGTGGACGAAGCCCGCACCGTGCGCATCGGCCATGGCGTCGGCAATCTGAACGGCGAGCTCGACCGCCCGCCGCATGTTCATCGGACGCCCCGCCATCTCCGCCCGCAGCGACTGCCCCTTCAGGAACTCGAAGGCGAGAAACACCCGGCCGTCATGCTCGCCGACGTCAAAGATCGTCGTGATGTTGGGATGCGACATCCCGATCAGGACGCGGGCCTTCTCGAGCAGATCCGCACGCGCCGCCGGCTCGCGGGCGAAATCGGGAGGAAGCACGCGGATGGCGACAGTGCGTCCCAGGCGCGTGTCACGCGCGCGATACAGATCGCCGGGACCAGCGGGGTCGAGGCGCTCCAGCAGGTTGTAGTGGGCAACCGCTCCGATCGGCGCGGGGGCCGTGCTGCTCATCGGGCCTCAGGCGGGCCTGGAGGCCTGCCTCTGCCCGGTTCGAGCTCGATGACGCTCTGGACCAGCTCCTTCGCGTCGCCGATCTGCTCGAGCACGAGCGCGATATCGAGCGTCGGCTTGCCGGGCATCCGCGTGCTCTGACAGTAGACGCCGTGCTGCCCGACCATCGCGAGCGCGTCGGTCAGCAGATCGAGCGCCACCGCGAGGCGTCCTTTCGACGCGCCCATCATCGTCTCGTGGACCTCGAGCGTGTCGCGGTGCTTATCGAAGGTCGACACGTCAGCCTTTCTTCGGTGGGCGCGCGGGGCGGATTTCAACGCTGCTCGGGAGGCTCCGGGGCGGGTGCGCGAGGAGATCGCCGACGACCTGGGCCACGTCATCAGGCGCGAGCTTCCATTCGTCATCGCCAAGCGTGCGTCCGCTGAACTCGGTGCGAACCGACCCGGGCATCACGTAGGCGACGCGAATGCCGTCGTGCCTGACCTCCTGCATCAGCGCTTCGCTGAACGCATTGAGCCCGGCCTTCGAGGCGCAGTAGGCCGCCGCTTCCTGGAAAGCGTTCTTGCTGGCCAGGCTGCTGACGTTGATGATCCAGCCGGTGCCGCCTGCACGCAGGTGCGGGATCGCCGCGCGACAGCAGTAGAAAACACCCGTCAGGTTGGTGTCGATCACCTGGTGCCACTGCTCCAATGACATGTCGGCCACGGAGCGAAAGATGCCGACGCCCGCGTTGTTGATGAGGATGTCGAGACCGCCGAAGCGGGCGACCGCGTCCTTGACCGCCTGCTCCACTTCTTCGTAGCGCCGGACGTCGGCGCGGAGCGCGAGCACCGCTTCGTCGCCCCCGATCGACCGCAGCTCGCGGAGGCCATTTCGCAGCGTCGAATCGGAGGTCGCGGTGATCGCCACCCTGGCGCCGCGCTCGAGCAGCGTTCGCGCGATGGCGAGCCCGATTCCTCGAGAGCCGCCCGTCACGAGCGCGACTTTGCCGGTAAGCGTCGACATGGCCCTATTACAATACACGGCGGACCTGAACGTGACCGTAGCAATCATCGGCGCCGGTGAACTTGGTGGTGCAATCGCGCACGCGGTGGCAACGCGCGATCGCGTCGGCCGGGTGCTCATCGCCGATGCCGCGGGGAAGGTCGCCGCCGGGAAGGCACTCGACATCCAGCAGTCGGGGCCAGTCCTCGGGTTTCACACGACGCTCGAAGGTACCGACGACATGAGCCGCATCACCGGCTGCAGCGTCTGCGTGATTGCCGACCGCGCCGGCCAGACGTCATCCGAGTGGCGATCCGAGTGGCAGGGTGAAGAAGGCCTGGCGATGCTCACGCGTCTCGCGCCGTATCTGGGCGAGGCGCCGATCGTCTTCGCAGGAACGGCGCAGGCGGACATGATCCTGCTGGCTGCGCGCGAAGCCCGCATCCCGCGCGGACGGCTGATTGGCTCGGCGCCAGAAGCGTTGGTCTCAGCTATTGCCGCAATCGTCGCCATGGAGGCGCAATGCTCGCCTGGTGAAGTCAGCGTCACCGTGCTGGGCACGCCGCCCGGCGGACTGGTGGTGCTGTGGAGCGAGGCATCAATCGGCGGCTATGCGCTCGACCGCGTCTTGTCGCAGGTGCAACTCACCCGGCTTGCAGCGCGCACGGCGCGCCTGTGGCCCCCGGGCGCCTACACCCTCGGCGCCGCCGCGGCCGGAATTGTCGACGCCATTCTGCAGTCGTCGCGGCGATCATTCAGCGTCCTCACCGTGCTGGGCGGTGAGTTCGGCGTCCGTAACCGCGTTGGCGCCCTGCCCGCCCTTCTCGGCCTGGCCGGCGTCGTAAGTACACGCACTCCGGCCCTGACCACTCGAGAGCGCGTGCTCCTCGAGACCGCCCTTGGTGCATAAAGTAGGATCGATACGGTGAGAAGGTTCCTCCCTCTGGCGGTTGCGGTCGCGCTCGCGCTGCTGACGACGCGTGGCAGCGCGGCGACGCCGGCTATTCCCGCCCATGCGGTGCTGGAGCACATCAAGTTCCTCTCATCGGACGATCTGAAGGGGCGCGGCGATGGCAGCCCCGAGCTCGACCGCGCCGCCGACTACATCGCGCAGCAGTTCAAGGCCGCGGGCCTCCGCCCCGGCGGCAAGGATCACGGCTGGTTTCAACCGTTTGAATTGGTCGCGGGCTTGTCGGTTGGGCAAGGCAACGAACTGATCGTCGAGTCGCATGGCAGCCGCCCCGTGCGGCTTGCCCTCGGGACGAGTTACTACCCGCTCTCTGCTACTCCCAACGATTCACCCTCAACGGCGTCGACGGCGCTCGATGACATGCCGCTGGTCTTCGCTGGGTACGGTATCTCCGCACCGTCATTCCAGTACGACGACTACGCAGGACTCGATGTCACGGGCAAGGCGGTGCTCATCTTTTCGCACGAGCCCCAGGAAAGCCGGCGCGACAGCCGCTTGAACGGAGCACAGCCGATGCGCGAGACGACGCTCTATGCGAAAGCGGCCGCGGCCCGGTCGCGGGGTGCACGCGCGCTACTCGTCGTCTCGGATCCCTCCCACCAGACCGATCCGGCCAACTACACGTTGTTCAACATCGACTCGGATCCCGAGGATCACGCGATTCCCGTGCTGCGGATTCGGCGAAGCGAGATGGCGCCGCTGCTCCAGGCGTGGGGGCTCGACCGTGTGGCCGCGGATATCGATCACGATCTCAAGCCGCGCTCGCGCCAACTGAACGGCGCGACGATCGATTACACCGAGCACTTCACCCGCAATCGACGCGTGGTACGAAACGTCGTCGGCTTCCTGCCGGGGTCTGACGCCTCAAAGGCGAAACAAGCCATCGTCATCGGGGCGCACTACGACCACGTCGGCGTGGGCGGACGCTTCTCAGCCGCGCCCGAGCGTACAGGCGAGATTCACAACGGCGCAGATGACAACGCGTCGGGGACGGCGTCGATCATCGAGATCGCGCGCGCTGCGGCGGCCGACCGCTCGCGCTTTCCGCGGTCGCTTGTGTTCGTGGCTTTTGCGGGTGAAGAACGGGGCTTGCTGGGATCGGCGCACTATGCGAACGATCCGACGATTCCGATGAGCGACACGGTGGTGATGCTGAACCTCGACATGGTCGGGCGCTCGAACGGCAAAGTCGATGTCAGCGGACTCGATGCATCCTCGATGCTGCTCAACGATATTCAGGAAGCGTCCCTGGCCGCCGGCGGGATCGAGATCCTTCAGCAAGGGCCTGGGGCGGGCCGCAGCGACGACTCGTCGTTCCTCGACAAGCGCGTGCCGGCGATCAACTTCTTCACCGGCTTCCATCCTGACTACCACCGTCCTACCGACGATTGGCACAGGATCGACGCGGCAGGCACGGCGCGCGTGGCGACGCTGGCGCTCGAATTTGCCGCCCGCATCGCCGCGCACAACGACCGTCCCCAGTTCCACCCCTGACCGGGAGACATGTGACGCGAGCCTTGTGAGGCTCGCGTCAGGAATACGCCGGCGTCGGGCGGTGTAGCGCGAGACCGGTCGCGAACACACGCAGCCGCTCTCTCAGCATCAGCCGTCCGCGGTGCAGCCGCGACTTGAGCGTCTCGCCCTTCAGATGCAGCCGGCTGCTCGCCTCCTCGGTTGACAGGCCTTCGATGTCGCGCAGCACCAGCGGTGCGCGGTAGATCTCGGGAAGCTCCGCAATTGCCACCGCCACGGCTTCACGCAACTGGAGCCGCAGGAGCTCTTCATCAGGCATGCTGGACCAGTCGGCGGGCTGCCGCGCGGGGTCACGCTCTTCGCCCGAGGCAGTCGTCGCCGCGAGCGCACGGTCGCGCTCGGCATCTGCCGCGCGGACCTGGCGGCTGGTTCGCAGCCGCGACATCGCCGTATTGAACGTGATCCGGTAGATCCACGACGAAAGCGCAGCATCCCCGCGGAAAGCATCGACCTTCCGGTGAACCTTCATGAGGACGTCCTGCACGACCTCCTCGGCATCTTCGCGGTTCTTCATGTACCGCATCGCCAACTGAAAAATTCGGGACCCATAGCGCTCCGCGAGCTCGTGCACGGCGGTGTCGTCGCCGGCCTGGAGGCGCTTGATGAGGTCCCGATCCGCGGTCCTCTCCATAGTCGCTAAACCTCTAGACATGAGAACACCGACCGTTATGGTCTTATTCCCAGATCTGAGTGTCCTCTTCAATGGGGTCTGACCCCATCTCCTTTCAAGACGTGTTAAGTACAGGCGTTGTTTCTTGCGGTCGTTCTCATCGTCCTGGCGCTCATCGCGGTCAATGCTGTCTACGTCGCGGCCGAATTTGCCGCCGTCAGCGTTCGACGCAGCCGGGTCCAGCAGCTCGCTGCCGACGGCAACCCGTTGGCCGAATGGCTGTTACGGTTCATCGAGTCGCCCGCCGCCCTCGACCGCTACATCGCCGCCTGCCAGATAGGCATCACTCTCTCGAGCTTGGTGCTGGGGGCCTACGCACAGAGCACGATCGCGGTGCGGCTGGAGCCGTTCTTTGCGGATTGGGGGGGCCTGCAGCCGGTCGCCGCTCAATCGACGTCGGCGGTGGTCGTCCTGTTGATACTCACCGTCGGGCAGGTGGTTTTTGCGGAGCTGGTGCCGAAGTCGCTGGCGCTGCAGTACCCGACGCAGACGGCCCTCTACACGCTGATTCCGATGGTGCCGTCGCTCTGGGTCTACCGGCCCTTCATCAAGTGGCTCAACGGCACCGGCATCCTCCTTCTGAAGATGCTGGGCGCTCCCCAGCAGACACACCGGCACATTCACTCACCCGACGAAATCGAGCTGTTGATCGCTGAGAGCCGCGACGGCGGATTGCTCGAGCCTGACGAACACCGGCGCCTGCAGCGCGCGCTGCGCCTCAACCTGCGGCAGGCGAAGCAGCTGATGGTGCCCCGCCGCAAGATTTCCGCGATCGACATCAACACGCCGCTCACCGAGGTGATCGGCGGGGTCGCGCAAAGCCCGTTCTCCAGGCTCCCCGTCTATCGCGACTCGATCGACAACGTCGTCGGCATGCTGCATACCAAGGACCTGGTGCGGTGGCAGGTCAACGGCGGCACCATCGATGCGACGCTGGCGAGCCTCCTGCGTCCGATCGCGACGGTGCACGAGAGCGTCACGGTGGATCGTGTTCTCCGCCAGCTTCGCGAGCGGCGTACGCACCAGGCGCTGGTCGTCGATGAGTCCGGCGGCACCGCCGGACTGCTCACGCTCGAAGACGTCCTCTCGGAGCTGATCGGAGACGTGGGCGATGAATACAAGACCGGGGATCCGGTCGTCGAGACGCTGCCCGACGGCCGCGTCCGCGTTCCCGGCGGCATGGCCGTGGACGATGCGGCGGCGACGCTGAAGACGACGTTCGAAACAGACGCAACGACCGTGGCCGGACTCGTGACCGCCGCGCTCGGTCACCTGCCGGCGCCCGGCGAGCAGGTGACGGTCGGCGTATACGAATTCGAGGTCGAGCGGGTCGCCGATCGCGCGGTCGAATCGGTGCTGGCACGCCGCACCGTCCCCGACACGACCGAGGACGACGAGTAATGGAGCTCGTCATCGGCCTCGGAATCATCCTCGCGCTGGTGATTGCGAACGGCCTCTTCGTCGCGGCGGAGTTTGCGATCGTGGGCGCTCCGCGCTCGAAGATCGAACACGAGGCGGGGCTCGGCAACCGGCTCGCTCAGCGCGTCGCGCGAATCCTCGAGGATCCGGAGCGGCAGGATCGCTACATCGCCACCACGCAGGTGGGCATATCCGTCGCCAGCCTCGGCCTCGGCATGTATGGCGAGCATGTCCTGGCCGACTCGATTAGCACTCACCTTGCGCCGTTTGAAAATCGCTGGATCGCCGCACACGCGATGGCGAGTGTCATCGCGGTCTCCATCCTCACCTACCTGCACATCGTCATAGGCGAGATGGTGCCCAAGGCGCTGGCGCTGCAGCGCGCCGACCGCACGGTGCTGTACGTGACGCCGGTGATCGAGGCGCTGCAGACGGTCCTGTTTCCGGTCGTCGTGGGGCTGAACGCGATCGGCAATAGCCTGCTCCGCCTCATCGGCGTGCGGCGGCAGGAAGTCGACGAGCGCTTTCACACGAGCCAGGAGCTGGAGTTCATCGTCCAGGAGAGCCATGCGGGCGGCATGCTGCGCGGCGAGTCGGGACGAATCCTCCGCGAGCTCTTCGAGTTCGGCGACCTGACAGCAGGCGAGGTCGCGGTGCCGCGCGTGGCCCTCATGGGCATTCCGGTCGGCACCGAGGCCGACGAGCTGCGGGAGATCGTCAAGGCGAACCTGCACACGAGATATCCCGTGTACGCCGGCAGTCTGGACAACATCGTCGGCAGCGTCCACATCAAGGAGCTGCTGCGCCACTTGATCGCGGGGCGCCCGGTCACGGCACTGGATGCCCGGCCGCTTCCGCATGTGCCGAAGACGATGCTGCTCGACGAGCTGCTGGCGGCGATGCGCCGGCAACGCGCACAGATGGCCGTGGTGATGGATGAGTACGGCGGCACGGCCGGGCTCGTGACCATCGAGGATCTGTTCGAGCAGGTGGTCGGCGAGATTGAAGAGGGCCGCCAGCGGGCGCCCATCTCACGCGACCCATCCGGACGCCTGGTCGTGAGCGGCGCAGTGCGGCTGAAGGACGCAGGCGAGGCCATCGGCGTCGACCTCGAGCATCCGCAGGTGTACAGCATCAGCGGTCTAGTGCTGACGCTGCTCGGCCGGCCGGCGGTGCCCGGCGATGCGGTGACGTGGAATCACGTCCGGATCGAAGTGACTGGAGAACGAGGCCGAGGGGTCGCCGAAGCGGTGCTTACGCGCCTTGGCGGACCGTCACGGCCGCCTCACGAGCGAGCACCTCGCACAAGTGAGTGACGAGCGCGTCTTCGACGTCTGCGACTGGCACGCGCCTGCCGGTTGCCTTCTCGAGCGAGGTGACACCGCCGTCCGAGATGCCGCACGGCACGATCAGGTTGAAATGATCGAGGTCGGTGCTCACATTGAACGCGAATCCGTGGCTCGTAATCCAACGTGAGATTCGAACGCCAATAGCCCCGACCTTCTCGTTGCCGACCCACGCGCCGGTCTTTCCTTTGATGCGTCCCGCCGTCACGCCATAGTCAGCGCATACACGAATCATGATCTCTTCGATATCACGGACGTAGCGGTGCACGTCGCAGCGGTCTGGCCGTAGATCGAGGATGGGATAGCCGACGATCTGCCCGGGTCCGTGATAGGTGACGTCCCCGCCGCGTCCCGTCTCGGAAACTTCGATACCCAGTTCCGCGAGACGCTCGTCGGTTGCCAGGATGTTGGCGCGCCCGCCATCGCCTTTGACGCCAAGCGTGATCACCGGTGGATGCTGGAGCAGCAGGAGTAGGTCAGGGATGCGGTCGGCGCGGCGCTCCTCGACAAGCGCGCGCTGCATGGCGAGAGCCTCGGCGTAGGGGACGACGCCGAGACGGCGAACCTCGATCGGCGGCACTACACCTGGCTCGGATCGAAGTGTTCGATCCCTTTCTTGACGTCTGACATGAACTGGTCGGCAACCGCGCCATCGACAAGGCGGTGGTCGTAGCCCAGCGTCAGGTAGGCCATCGTGCGGATGGCGATGGCGTCCTCGACGACGACCGGCCGCTTCTCGATGGTGCCAACACCCAGGATGGCAACCTGCGGCTGGTTGATGATCGGCATGCCGAACTGCGCGCCGAACTGTCCGGGATTGGTAATCGTGAATGTGCCGCCGTGCACTTCGTCAGGCTTGAGCTGTTTCGCCCGCGCGCGATCGGCCACATCCGCAATGGCGCGGCTCAATCCGAGCAGGTTCTTTTCGTCGGCGTTCTTGATGACCGGCACGATCAAGCCGCTCTCGAGTGCGACCGCGATGCCGAGGTTCACATCCTTCTTGTAGAGGATGTTGTCGGCGTCGAGCGACGCGTTGATGACGGGATGCCGTCGGATGACGTCGACGACCACCTTGGCGATGAACGACATGTACGTGAGCTTGGCGCCCAGCTGCTCGTACTCGCCTTTCTTCTCCTGACGGATCCTCTCCACGGTCGAGAAGTTCACGTGGAACACCGAGTGCACATGCGCCGAGGTCCGCTGGCTCATCACCATGTGCTCGGCGATCTTCTTGCGAATCACCGACAGCGGCTGGACGTCCACACGAAGGGAAGGTTCCGGCTTCCGGGTTCCGGGTTCCGGGTTTGTGTTCGGGGTTCGGGGTTCGGGAACCTCGCCTGTCTTGCCGAGATAACCGAGGATGTCTTCCTTGGTGACGCGGCCGCCGATGCCGGATCCTTCAATCTGGGCGATGTCGACGTTGTTGTCGCGCGCGATGCGGCGGACCAGCGGCGAGGATTTCTGGCGCCGCAGATCCTCTTGTGACGCTGGCGGCGCCGCAGCGGCGGCTCGAGGCTTGGGCTGCTCGACTGGTTTCGCGCCAGCGCGGGCTGGAGGCGTGGGGGGGGGCGGCGACGGCGGAGCCTGCCGCGCCATAGCCGACGGCGAGTCACCAGCCTGGCCGATGGTGCCGACGACGCTGTTGACGGCGACCGTCTCGCCTTCCTTGACGGTGATTTCGGTGAGAACGCCCGCGGCGGGCGAAGGGATCTCCGCGTCCACCTTATCGGTCGAGATCTCGAACAGCGGCTCGTCGCGATCGACCTGATCGCCCACCTTCTTGATCCAGCGGACGATAGTGCCTTCCGCGATCGATTCCCCCATCTGGGGCATCACGACGGGAGTGGACATCCTAGTGGACCGTCCGGACTGGTTGAATACCGCTCACAACAAGCCTCCGAGTGCGATCTGCGGGCCGCGACAACGTCGCGGCCCGACCG
>CAMCNL010000127.1 GCA_945876205.1 Candidatus Sulfopaludibacter sp. SbA3 | reverse complement strand
GCCGGCGGAACATGTCGATCAACGCGACGCCGGTGAGCACCGGCTTGAAGGCGTGGCGATCGGTCACATGGATCTGGCAGCCGCCGCACGTCTGCTTCGCGTGTTTCTGGAACGTCGGCTCGAACCCAGCTGGCCTGAAGAAGACGCCGGGCAGATCGAGCTGGTTCATCGCCGCCGCAAATCGCTCGGCGTCGATCCAGGGAGCACCCACCAGCTCGAAGGGCCTCGTCGTGCCGCGGCCTTCCGACAGCATCGTCCCTTCGAAGAGCACCGTCCCCGGATAGACGATCGCCGTGTCGAGCGTCGGCATGTTGGGAGACGGCATCACCCACGGCAGCGCGGTCTCGTCCGCGTAATGCTCGCGGCGCCACCCTTCCATGGTCACGACCTCGAGCGGCGCGCCGATGCCGAAGCTCTCGTTGAACAGTCTCGCCAGCTCGCCGATCGTCATCCCGTGGCGCATCGGGATCGGGTACTGCCCGACGAACGACTCGAAGCCTGGCACCAGCCTTGCGCCTTCCACCTCGACGCCGCCAATCGGATTCGGCCGGTCGCAGACGATCGCCGTGACGCCATGCTTCGCGCACGCGCGCAGGCAATTGGCCATCGTGTAGATGTAGGTATAGATGCGGGCGCCGATGTCCTGCAGGTCGATGACGAGCGCATCGAGGCCGCGGAGCATCTCCGCCGTTGGCTCGCGCGTTTCGCTGTAGAGCGAATACACCGGCACTCGGCGGGCGGAATCGTCGCCGTGCGGCGTCTCGACCATGTTGTCCTGCACGTCCGACCTGAACCCGTGCTGCGGCCCGAAGATCGCGCCCAGCGTCACGCCTTCGGCCTCGGTCAGCCGATCGACGACGTGGTGGAAGTCGCGATCGAGAGACGCGTGGTTGCAGACGACACCGACGCGGCTGCCGCGAAGGCGAGTGGACGACAGGAGCAGGTCGGATCCGAGACGCACGGCAACCATTATTGGCTATCACGCGTAGCGCGCGGGCGGTCCGGTCCTGTAGCGCGCGGGCTTCAGCCCGCGCGGCCTACAGTCCCGCTGTGTTCCGCCGATATACGGGGATCATGCTCAATTTTTTCGGCCGCTTCTGCCCGTGGCTTGCCTGTTTTGCGGTCGTCTGCCTGCTGCCTTCGACGGCCGCGGCCCAGGAGCAAGGAAGAAGCCTCACGATCCCCACGATTGCGGCGAGCGCGGCAGCGGCCGCGGATTGGGCGTCCACCTACCATGCGCTGAAGTATTACAAGGTGCAGGAACAGAATCCGGTACTTCGACCCTTGCAGAAGACTCCCGGATCCCTGATCTCGGTCGGGGGCATCATCGACGCCGGCAGCTTGAGCGCGTGGAACCTGACGATGGGGCGGAAGAATCAGAGGGTGGCGGTGGCGGGTTTGTGGGCGATGACGGCGTTTCGCGCCTACCTGGTGTTCCACAACATGCGGAACATGCGCCTGGCCGAGCGCCGTTAGGCCGCGAGTTCCCGCCAGCCGCGGCGCTTGAGCGATTCGCGCAACGCCTGCGTTCGGGCCATCATCCGCGGCTCCAGGTCGAACGGCTCGCTCATGATGACAGCCGTCGGCGACTCCAATTGAAGCTGAAGCCCTTCCTCATTGCGGTAGACCGTGCAGAACAACCGGTCCTTGGCCAGCGCCAGCTGCCACAGGGTGGCAACCGGGCGCACATCGTCGGACGTCATCAAGTGACGCCTATTATGCGCGCTTGCCCCGATCTATGCTTTCCGACGAATGAAGATCGCCGTCATGGGCTCGGGTGGGGTTGGCGGGTTTTATGGCGGCCGTCTCGCCAACGCGGGATACGACGTCTCGTTCATCGCGCGCGGATCGCACCTGGCGGCGATGCGCGAACACGGGCTCCTGATCGAGAACGAACCGCAGGGCAACATCCACGTGCCGCGCGTGGCCGTCACCGACGACCCGTCAACCGTAGGCGTGGTCGAGGTGGTCGTGATCGCGGTGAAGTTGTGGGACACCGAGGCCGCCGCGCGGGCGATCGCCCCGATGGTCGGCCCGAAGACCGCGGTGTTGTCGCTGCAGAACGGCGTGATCAAGGACGACATTCTGCGGCAGGCGTTCGGCGACGCAGCGGTGATGGGCGGCGTGACCTACCTGGCCACGAACATCTCCCGTCCGGGCGTCATCAGGCAGACCGGGACGATGCAGCGCCTTCTCTTCGGCGAGTATGACGGCCGTCGATCGCCGCGTGCGGAGCAGCTGCTCGAGGCGCTGCTGCGGGCCGGCGTCCAGGCGGAAATCTCCGACGACATCCGTCGCACCCTCTGGGAGAAGTACGTGTTTCTCGTCGGACTCTCGGGTACCACGACGACGATGAGGTCGACGATTGGACCGATCCGCGACAACGCGCAGACACGCGCATTTCTCGCCGACGTGATGCAGGAGACGGTGGCCGTCGGCCGCGCTCACGGCGTCAACCTGCCGGACGACTACGCGTCCCAGCGCCTCGCGTTCGTGGATACGCTGCCGGCCGGCATGACCTCGTCCATGCATCACGACCTGAACGCCGGAAACCGGTTGGAGGTGGCATGGCTGTCGGGTGGCGTCGTGCAGCTCGGCAAGCCCGTCGGGGTGCCGACGCCAGCCAATCGCGCCGTGTGGGACATGCTCGCGTTGCACGCGAGTGGGTCGACTACAATCAACCGCCCGTAAGGTCATGCCCGACCCGACAGGAGGAACGTGGTGATGGCAAATCGATTCATGAGGTCGTTGCTGGTTGCCGCGGCGATTGGCATTCCCGTCGCGCTTCTCGCGCAAGTGCCAGCCGATACGCCACAGGTGAAGGCCCTCGTCGACTCCGCGCTTCGCGCCGCCGGACCGGAGTGGAAGGAAGCGGCGACGTTCTTCTGCTCCACCGAAGACCAGGTCAACGCGATGAAGATCCTGCCGTCGGCGACCGTCAACGACCTCGAGGGTCAGCGCGCCGAGCCGATGAAGGTCTTCGACAACCTGTACTTCGTCGGGCAGAAGGCGGTCACCACCTGGGCGATTACGACCCCTGACGGCATCATCCTGATCGATGCGGGCTATGCGGCCCGCGTCGACGACACGCTCGTGGCGGGCATGCGGAAGGTCGGACTCGACCCCGCGAACATCAAGCTCGCGCTGATCGCGCACGGACACGACGATCATTTTGGCGGCGCCAAGACGCTCCACGACCGGTTCGGTACCCGCATCGGCATGTCGGCGCAGGATTGGGATTTCATCCAGCCGAAGCCGGGGCAGGCGAGTGAAGGGCCGATTCCCGCGCGCGATCTCGTGCTCGAGGAGGGCCGTGCCGTCATGCTGGGCGGCACCAGCGTCACGCCGGTGCTGATCCCCGGCCATACGCCGGGATCGATGGGATTCATCTTCCCCGTCAAGGACGGAGCGAGGACCTACACGGCGGGGTTGTTTGGAGGCACCGTGCTGAATCCCGCGCGGCGGCTGCCGATCGCCAACTTTCAGGAGTATCTCCGCTCGGTCGACCACTGGCGGGACGTCACCGGCCGGGCCAAGGTCGAGGTTGAGCTGATGAACCACCCGATCATGGACGGCCTGTTCGTGAAGCTGGCGACGCTGAAATCGCGGAAGCCGGGAGCCCCGCATCCGCTGGTTATCGGCACCGCGTCGTTCCAGCGGCTGGCGTTGGCACAAAGCGACTGCATGAAGGCGCAGATTGCTCGCCGGGGAGCTGGCTAGAGGTACGGTCGCGCGCTTCGCGAAAATCGGAATGCAGATCGATTTCCAGGATGTTCTGAAATGACGGGGCGTCTCTGTGTCTCCGTGGCAATCCTGATCGTCGCGGGATTGCTGACAGCCACTCCCGCCGCAGCCCAGACTCGCACCCCGGCGTGCGATGAGCTGGTACTCCACAACGGATCGATCGCGACCATGGATGCGGGGAATACCATGGCGCGGTCGGTCGTCATTCGCGGCGATCGCATCGCCGCTGTCAGCAACGCCCCCGGCGTCCCCAGGCACGACCCGTGCGCCACGCTGATCGATCTGCGCGGGCGCACGGTCATACCAGGGCTCATCGACTCCCACGATCACATCGTCCAGCTCTCGCTGAGACCCGGGCATGACATGCGGGAGATCGAGGGCGCGTTCTCGATCCCGGCGTTGCAGCAGATCACACGCGCGAAGGCGGCCACGCTGCCGGCAGGAAAGTGGATCACCGCGGTTGGCGGATGGGCGACGAATCAGTTCGTCGAGCGGCGCCTGCCGACGCTCGCCGAGCTCGACGCTGCTGCGCCGAATCATCCGGTGTACCTGCAACTCGGATTCATCGGTCCTGCGGTGACCAACACCAGGGGTCACGCGTTTCTCTCTCGGCAAGGCGTGGCCGTCGGGCCCGACGGCAGCATTGCCGCCAACTCGCCGACCATCGCCGCGTGGAAGGCGCTGACGAAACTGCAGACCGACGCCGACCGCCGGCGCGGCGCGCTCGACGCGATGACCTACGCCGCGCGCATGGGCCTGACCACGTCCGTCGACAAAGGCGGCGCGTGGCCCGCTGACACACCGGGTGCGCAGGGTCTTGCGCAGCTTGGCGCCGGCGCGGCCAACGAGGTGCCACCGTTCACGGCCTACGACCAGTTCGTCGCGCTCGATCGAGAGCGCCGGATGCCGGTGCGCGTCCGGGTCTTCTTCTACATGCAGGACCTGACGCCGCAGCTGCCGTTTCTGTCGGCGCGGTTCAACAACCAGTTCAGCCACTTCGGCAGCCCATGGCTCAGGGTGTCAGGCGTCGGCGAGCGGATTCACGGCGCCGATGCGCCGCCTGCCGTGTATGAGGCGGCCGTGCGCCTCACCGCGCAGAAGCGCTGGGCCTACGATCAGCACGCCAACGGCCTCGCCGATCAGAAGGCGATGGTCAGCATCTGGGAAAAGGTCAACGCCACGTTTCCACTGAAGGATCTGCGGTGGTGCCTCGCCCACGTGCCGGGCATCGATGTGGACACGTTGAACCGGCTCAAGGCGATGGACGTGGGCGTCAGCATCACCGGCGGCCGCTATCTCTCCGGCACCGCGGCGCAGGAAGGCTCGCCCTTCCGGCGGATGCTCGAGAGCGGGATCCGGGTCGGCTACGGCGGCGACGGCGGCAGCGTCGCGCCCCTGAGTCCGTGGCCCCACCTCTATTACATGGTCACCGGCAGGAACAGCGCGGGCGAGCGCATCGAGCCTCTCGACCAGCTGCTGACCCGTACGGAAGCGCTGCGGATGTATACGGCGAGCCAGGGCTGGTTCACCAGGGACGAGGACGACCTCGGATCGATCGAGACGGGCAAGCTCGCCGACCTCGTCGTGCTCAGTGACGACTACTTCACTTCGAGCAAGGTCCCGGACGAGGCGATCAGACTGATTCACGCAGTCACCACGATTGTCGGCGGCAAAGTGGTGCATAACTCGCCTTGACACTGGCGGGGACGGGTCCTATAGTCGCGGTCCAACAGCTCGAAGTCGGTTTATTTTCCGCCGCAACACCCCCTTCGTGGAGGTCCAAGACATGAGTGGTTCGCGACGCCTCGTTCTAGCGCTGGCGCTTCTCATCGCCGTTCCGGCGATTGCCCACGCCCAGGCCTCGGTGGCCGGGCAGGTGAAGGATGCATCAGGGGCCGTGCTCCCCGGTGTGACGGTTGAAGTGTCGAGCCCGGCGCTGATCGAGCGAGTCCGGTCGGTTGTCTCTTCCGATCGCGGGCAGTATCGAATCGAACTGCTGCCCCCGGGCGACTACGCAGTGACATTCAGCCTGCCAGGCTTCAGCACCGTGAAGCGCGAAGGCATCGTGCTGACCGGAACATTCACCGCGACGATCGACGCCGAGCTCCGCGTCGGCGAGCTCCAGGAGACGATTACCGTCACTGGCGAGACGCCCATCGTCGACGTGCAGAGTGCCAACAAGCAGCGCGTCATCGACCGTGAGCTGATCGACAAGCTGCCGACCGGCCGTTCGCCGTTTGGCCAGATGGCGCTCATCCCGGGCGTGACCGTGAACGCCGCGAACCAGGACGTGGGCGGCGCGACACAGCTCTCCGGGGCGATCACGATGCAGGTGCACGGCTCCACGGGCGCCTCACAGTCGCTCATGGAAAACGGCCTGTCGACGGCGGCGCTGATTTCGCCGGCCAACTCGCAGATCACCTTCAACATGGCGGCGGCCCAGGAAGTGGCCGTCGACTACGCGGGCGCCGGCGCCGACACCGCGGCGGGCGGCGTGAGGATGAACGTGATCCCGCGCGAGGGCGGCAACACCTTCAACGGCGTCCTGTTCATGAACGGGACGACCGAGAGCCTCGGGAGCAGCAACTTCACGGATCGGCTGCAGGCTGCGGGGCTGCGCGCGCCCAACAAGATCCACAACATGTTCGACTTCAATCCCGGGTTTGGCGGACCGCTGCGCAAGGACAGGGCGTGGTTCTACCTCTCCGGCCGCCGCGCGACCTCCTCGAAGTGGATGGCCGACGAGTTCTACGACAAGAACGCCAACAATCCGAACATCTGGACCTACACGCCCGATCTCAGCCGGCCGGTGTCCAACGATTCCGACGTCAACGACGCCCGCCTGCGCCTGACCGTGCAGGCGGCGCCGAAGGTGAAGGTAGGCCTGCTCTACGTGCAGCAGACCGCGCGCAACTGGCCCTCGATCCTCGACACCACCGGTGCGCCGGGCGGGACGCTCCTCGCCGCAGAGGCGGGACCGTATCACTACTTCCCCGTGGAGCGGCAGGTCACCGGCGACGTCACGATTCCGCTGACGAACCGGATGCTGATTGACGGCGCCGCGAAGCACACGTTCGAGCGCGCGATTCGCGATCCGAGTCGCGATATCAACCCGGCGATGATTAGCGTCCTCGAGCAGTCGACGGGACGGCAGTACCGCGCCCGTCAGTTCTTCATCAACCGCACGAGCGACGTGTTCTACTACCGGGCCGCGCTCTCGTATATCACTGGCGCGCACGCGTTCAAGTTCGGTGTCGGCGACATCTCCGGCAGCACGGTCGAGCGCGACTGGGACATCAACCCGGTGAGCTACCGCTTGAACAACGGCGTGCCCAACCAGATCACGATGCGCGCCTATCCGCTCGAGTTCGCGGTCGACGTTAATCACCAGCTCGGCGCCTTCGCCCAGGACCGCTGGACGATCAATCGGCTCACCATCAACGCCGGGCTCAGGCTGGACTGGTTCAAGAACACCTTCCCGGCGCAATCGATCGGGCCGTCGCCGCTGGCGCCGACGCGCAACATCCAGTTCCCAGAGATCCCGGGGATGAACCTCAAGGACCTCAGTCCGAAACTGAGTGCCGCCTACGACCTGATGGGCAACGGGAAGACCGCGCTGAAGACCAGCTTCAACCGCAACGTCGAGCCGTACACGGTGGGCGGCATCGCCGGCGCCAACAATCCGATTCTCCGGCTCTCGACGTCGACCAACCGCTCGTGGGCCGACGCCAACGCCAACTACGTGCCCGACTGCAACCTGGTGGTCCTGACCGCCAACGGCGAGTGCGGCGCCGTCGCCAACGCGCTGTTCGGAAGCGCGGGAACGCAGTCCAACCTCGACCCCGACATCCTCGAGGGATGGGGCAAGCGGCTCTACAACTACGAATTCTCGGCCGGCGTGCAGCACCAGCTGCTGGCGGGACTCTCCGTGGATGCCAGCTACTTCCGCCGCTGGTACGGCAACTTCACCATGGTGGACAACCGCGCGGTCACCGCCGCCGACTTCACGCCCTTCACCATCACCGCGCCGTCAGACTCGCGTCTGCCGGGTGGCGGCGGCAACGTGATCTCCGGCCTCTACGACCTCAATCCGAACAAGTTCGGCCAGACCAACAACATCACGACCTTCACCAAGAATTTTGGCAAGCAGGTACAGATGTTCAACGGGTTCGCGTTCACCGCCAACGCGCGGCTGCCGCAGGGGATCATCCTCCAGGGCGGCATCGACACCGGCACAATCACCCAGGACGTCTGCGATATCCGCAACAAGGTGCCGGAGTATTCAGTCGCGGATCCATACTCGGCTCCGGTGGTCGCGGCGGGGCAGAGCACCTCGACCTTGCTGCTCGCCGGTCCGCTGGCATGGCACTGCCACACCGAGCGGCCGACGACGCAGGTTAAGCTCCTCGGCTCCTACACCGTGCCGAAGATCGACCTGCAGATCAGCTCGACGCTGCAGAGCCTTCCCGGTCCGGAGATTGCCGCGTTCTTTACGGCGACCAACGCCGCCATCACGCCCTCGCTCGGGCGGCCACTCTCCGGAGGCGCGGCGAACGCCTCGATCAACCTGGTCGAGCCCGGCACGATGTACGGGGAGCGGCTCAATCAGGTCGACATCCGCCTGGCGCGGCCTGTGAGCTTCGGCCGCACCAAGATGACGTTCCAGTTCGATCTCTATAACGCGCTCAACGTGGACGCCGTCACCGGTGTGAACACCAACTACGCCACGTGGCTGCGTCCTCAGGCGGTCATCCTCGGACGTTTTGCTAAAGTTGGACTGCAGCTCGATTTCTAATCCGGCGATAGACCGAAGTAGAGGGAGATTTCCGATGACGGTGTTCCGTTTCGTATTTACCGTGTTGTTCTCACTCAGCGCGTCGCTCACGACGCTGGGCGGGCAAGCCGCGGCGCAGGGGCGCGGCGGTCCGCCACCGGTCGTGTCAGAGCAGGCGACGCCGGAGATCATGAATGAGGATCCGCAGACCGAGCAGCGGTCCCAGGATCGAGTGGGGTTCCCGGGTCACAAGATCATCGGGAATCTCTACTACGTCGGCACGGTCACGCTGTGCTCGTACCTGATCACGACGCCAGCGGGAAATATCCTCATCAACAGCAATTACGAGGAAACGATCCCGCTGATGAAGAAGTCCATCGAATCACTGGGCTTCAAGCTCGAGGACACGAAGATTCTGCTGGCGAGTCACGCGCACACCGATCATCAGACGGGTGACGCGATGTTCAAGCAGATGACCGGCGCGCAGACGATGTTCATGGAGCAGGACGTGCCCGCGCTGCGCAACATGAAGCCTGGCGGGAAGGAGCACCCGATCGACCGCGTGCTCAAGGACGGCGACACAGTCACGCTCGGTGGCACGACGCTGACCGCCCACTTGACGCCCGGGCACACGCTTGGGAATACGACGTGGACGTTGAAGGTAGCCGAGGGCGGAAGATCCTACGACGTGGTGATCCTCGGCGGTGGGCTCCCGGACGACGCCCGCCTCGTCTATAACGCCAATAATCCCGCCGCTGCCGAGCAGTGGGCGTCGACGATCAAGACCTGGCAGTCGCTGCCGGTCGACGTATTTCTAGGCTCGCACAGCTGGTTCTTCAACCTCACCGGGAAGTACAAGAAGTTGAAGGCCAACCCCAACGTCAATCCGTACATCGATCCGGCCGGCTACAAGAAATACGTGGCCGAGACCGTGGCGATCAGAACGAAGTTGATTGCGGAGCAGACGGCTGCTGGTCCGCCGGCGCCGCGCGCGGGCGGACCGGGACGCGGAAACTAGCGTTTCTCGCGATTACAGGCCACGGAGTCAGCCGCCTTCGCCCGGGGCTACGGCGCCCAAGCGGATGTCGCTTGCCCGCCGTAGCCTTGGCGGAGGTGGGTGTCTCCGTGGCTTGTGAGACGTTAATTCGGTCGCGGCGTCGCGGGCGCTGCGGGAGCCACGGGCGTTGTTCCTACCCCTCCGTCGCCTCCGGCGCCGGCCCTGCCCGGTCCCAGCTTCCTGTCCGGCAACTTGTTGTAGTAGTAGGTCCTGTACCGGACCCCCTTGCCCTCGGCGTCGAGGAACTCCATCGTCTGGTTGAAGATGAGGGGCGGTGGCTGGTTTTTCGCCACCGTGGCGTCAAAGATATACAGCCGGTTCTCGTGCAGATAAAACGCGACGAAGGTCTTGGACTCGTCCGGATTGGTCATCTGCAATTCGTGCCCGGTGATCAGGTTCACGTAATGGAAGGCATCGAAGGTGACCTTCACGCCCGGCTTCTGCCGGTACTGCGTGGCGGCGTAGGCGATCGAACCCAGGATGTCGATCTGCCAGTAGGCAGTTCCCTGGAAGTCGTCGCTGTGATTGTTGGCGGTGAAGATCGTTTCGGAGTCTGAGTAGTCGACCACCGTGACCGAATACCGGTTCGGCCCCTGCTGCCACTTGTAGACCGTGCCAGGGAAGATCGAATCGTATTCCGACTTCCATTTAATCTTCTCAACCGTCGGCGCCGTGGCCGGCGCGCTGACCGCGAAGCGGTCCTCGACGTTTCGGTACTCTTTCCATCCCTGCGCGAAGAGCGGCTGTGCAATGAAGAGCACGCACGCTGCGGCAATAAGTCGAACTGAGCGCATAGGTAACATCCTTCCGCCCGCGGGTCCCACGAGCCGAGGCAATACTGTCAGAAAATTCCCCGGCCGACAATTCCCCCGCGCAAGGTCGATATAATTGCCGGATCAGGAGAAACGAATGCAGGTTGCTCGAGTTCATCCGGTGGTAGTTCGATGCGTATTCGGGGCCGCGCTGGCGGCGTATGCGCTGATTGGCGCGTTTGCGATGACGGCGCACGCCGGCCAGGCGCGGACACCCGCGCAAGGCGTGTATGCCGCCGATCAGGCCACCCGTGGGGCGGTGCTGTTCAAGGCTCAATGCGCGGCATGTCATGGCGAGGCGCTGGAAGGCACCGTCGGCCCCGCACTGGCCGGCAACGATTTTCTCACCGCCTGGGCCGGACGCCCGATGGCGGATCTCGCCGACAAGATTCAGACGACGATGCCGCTGAACGCGGCGGGCACGTTGACCCGGCCGCAGACGATCGACATCGTGGCCTACATTCTTCAGGCCGGTAAGTTCCCAGCCGGTCCGGCGTTGTCGGCGGCCACGCTGCCGCAGGTCTCGTTCCCCGGTACGGCGCCGCCAGCAGCAGCCCCAGCCGCGGCCGGGGCGATCCCGCTCGCGGCAGTAGCCAATCTGGCGCAGTACATGCGGGGCGTGACGTTCCCGAACGCGAACATCATCTTCAACACCCAGCTCAAGGATCCGGGGCAGGAGAAGCCGAGGATGCCGGTGCCCTACGACTACAGGCTGTGGGGAGCGACGGTGTACTACGGCTGGGACGCTGTCGACCAGGCGGCGCTGGCGCTGCAGGAGACCAGCGCCCTGTTCCTGCTGCCAGGCCGGCGCTGCCAGAACGGGCGGCCCGTGCCGATCAACAAGGCGGACTTCCAGAAGTACACGCACGATCTC
>CAMCNL010000126.1 GCA_945876205.1 Candidatus Sulfopaludibacter sp. SbA3 | reverse complement strand
TCTCGTGCGAAGCCTTCAAGCAGGAGAAGGACCTCGTCGACGGCAAGTGTCCCGAGCATCTGACGCTGACGCCCGAGTGGATCAAGGAGAAGAACTACTTCTTCCGGCTGTCGAAGTACCGCGATCCGCTGCTGAAGCATTTTGAAGAGCATCCCGAGTTTCTGCAGCCCGACATGCGGCGCAACGAGATCCTGCGGCTGCTCGAGGGCGGCCTGGATGACATCTCGGTCAGCCGCGCGGGACAGCTCTGGGGCATCCCGCTGCCTTTCGCACCAGAAAACGTCGTGTATGTCTGGTTCGACGCGCTGATCAACTACGCGGCGGCAGTGGGCTACGGCACCAGCGATGCGGAGTTCGCGAAGTGGTGGCCGGCCGATCTGCACGTGGTCGGCAAGGACATCACGCGCTTCCACACCGTCGTCTGGCCGGCGATGCTGATGAGCGCGGGCCTGGCGCTGCCGAAACAGGTCTTCGGCCACGGATGGGTAAATTTCGGCGGCCAGCGCATGAGCAAGTCGGCCGGCACCAGCCTGGATCCCTCGGACGTGGCGCAGCGCTTTGGCGCCGATCCGTTGCGGCTCTACCTGGTGAAGGAGATCTCGTACGGCGGCGACGGGGATTTCACGTGGGAGCGCTACGAAGAGCGCTACAACGTCGACCTCGCAAACAATCTCGGTAATCTCGTAAGCCGGCTTGCGGCGATGGCGGAGAAGTATCGGGGCTCCCGTCTGACGTCGGCCGGCAGCGGCAGCCGGTTGTCGCAGGTGGCGGAGACCGCCGTGGCCAGGTACCGGGCCGCGATGGACAGCTTCGCGTTGCACGAGGGCGTCTCGGCGGCGTTCCAGATTGTCGATGCCGCCAATGAGTACATCGCCGAGAAGGCGCCGTGGAAGCTGGCGAAGGATCCGGCCAACGCTGCGCAGCTCGACGAAGTGCTCTTCGAAGTCGCCGAGGCCATTCGCGTGGCCGCGGTGCTGCTGCTGCCGGTGATGCCCGGCTCCAGCGCGGAGATCCTCCGCCGCGTGGGCGAGCGGACGCCGGTGGCTGATTTGCGGTTCGACACCGCGACACGGTGGCGGCGCGACGGCACTCGCGAGATTGAAAAGGGCGCATCGATGTGGCCGCGCGCCGAAGAACGAACTGAGGGAAGAACCGTGGATGAGAAACCGATTGGTGGGGCAGAAACGACGCCCGCGGAAGATACGCGCATCACGATAGATGACTTCATGAAGGTCGAGCTGCGCGTCGGCAAGATCCTCGAAGCCGAAGCGGTGCCGAAGTCGAAGAAGCTCGTCAAGCTCCTGGTCGACGCCGGCACGGAGAAGCGCACGATCCTGGCGGGCATCGCCGAGGCCTACCAGCCCGAACAGCTCGTCGGACGCACCGTGGCGTTTGTCGCCAATCTCAAGCCGGCGAAGTTGATGGGCATCGAATCGAACGGGATGATCCTCGCCGCCAGCACCGAAGGCGGCGCACCCACGCTCGTCGCGTTCGAAGGCCCCGTGGAGCCCGGCTCACGCGTGCGGTGATCGATTCCCATTGCCACTTGGCGGGTCCTGAATTCATCGAGGACCTCGACGCCGTGATCGAGCGCGCGCAGGCGGCGGGCCTGCGTCGCGCTCTCGTGATCCTGGCGGCCGACGACGAGCCTGAGTTGAAGCAGGGCGGCGAAGTCGCCGCGCGATGGAATGAGGTGCGGTTTTCCATTGGCGTGCACCCGCATGCCGCCGCGAAGTACGCGGCCGAACCTGGCGCTTCGGCGCGGGTCGTCGAGGCGGCGATCGACGCCCAGCCCTTCACGCGGGGCCTCGGCGAAATCGGCCTCGACTATCACTACGATTTCGCGCCACGCGACGTGCAGCAGGCGGTCTTCCGCGAACAGATCCGCCTCGCGCGTCGCAGGCGCCTGCCGATCGTCATCCACACGCGCGAGGCCGAGGAGGATACCTTCCGGATTCTGGCCGAGGAATCGGCCGGCGAGGTGGGGGTCGTCTTTCACTGTTTCACCGGTGACCGCGACATGGCCCGACGCGCTTTGGATGCGGGTTTCTACCTCTCGTTGGCCGGCATCGTCACCTTCCCTCGCGCGCTCGAGTTGCACGAGGTGGCGAAGATCGTGCCGCTCGATCGGCTCCTCGTGGAGACCGACAGTCCCTTTCTCGCCCCGGTGCCGTACCGGGGTAAACGCAACGAACCTGCACACGTGGTGCGCGTCGCCGAAGCGGTCGCTGCACTGCGTGGCGATACGGCCGAGGCGGTCGGCCGCGCGGCCGCCGACAATTTTGATCGACTCTTTAACCCGTAACTGCTACTCCTGCCACGGATTAGCGCGCGTCCGCGCGTTGACACCCCGCGCGCGGATGTGGTCTGATGGTCGCGCGTGAATCCCACCGCGCAGAAACCTTCCGCCGCCCTCCTCGCGCAGATGTTCGAGCCGATCCGCGAGGATTTGCGTCTCGTCGAACGCGAGTTCGCGCGTCACGTGCAGTCGCAGATCGCGGTCATCCCCGCGATGGGCAACTACATCCAGGACAGCGGCGGCAAACGCATCCGCCCCGCGGTGCTGCTGATGGCGGCGCGGATGTGCGGCTCGACCGGCGACGTCGCGGCGCTCCATGCGGCCGTGCTCGAATTCATCCATACCGCCACGCTCGTGCACGACGACATCATCGACGAGTCTGATCTGCGGCGCGGACGCGAGGCCGTCCACTCGCGGTGGGGCAACGACGTCACGGTGCTGCTCGGCGACTTCCTCTACATCAAGTCGATGTCGTTGGCGCTGACCCAGGATCGCCTCGACATCATCCGCCTGCTGTGCGATGTCACGCTGCGGATGATCGAAGGCGAGATCTACCAGCTCACCAAGAACGGCGTCGTCGACCTGACCGAAGAGGAGCACTTCGACATCGTCCGCCGCAAGACGGCCTACCTGTTTGCCGGCTGCGCGAAGATTGGTGGGATGCTGGGGACCTCCACGCCGCAGCAGCAGGACGCGCTGTGGGAATACGGCCTCAACATCGGCATGGCCTTCCAGGTGGTCGATGACCTGCTCGACTTCACGGGCGACGAAGAAGCGCTCGGCAAGCCGATTGGCGGCGACCTCCGCGAAGGCAAGATGACGTTGCCGGTGATTCACCTGCTGGCGCGGAGCGATGCCGAGACGGCGGCGCTGATCCGCAAGATCGTCCTCGAGCGTAATGTGTCCGTGGAGGAGTGGCGCGACCTGCGCGCCATGCTCGCGGCCACGCGTTCCATCGACTACGCGCACACGACCGCGGTCGAGTTCGTCGAGCGAGCCAAGAAGGCACTCCACGTGTTTCCCGCCAACGCGTCGCGCGACGCGCTGATGTTCCTGCCCGACTACGTGCTCTCGCGAGATCGGTGAATCCTGCCGAGCGTATCGAAGAACTTCGTCGCCTCATCCGGCACCACGAAGAGCGCTACTACGTTCTAGCCGACCCGGAGATCGCCGACGCCGAGTTCGACGCCCTGATGAAGGAGCTCGAGCGGCTCGAGACCGGGAATCCGGCTCTCATTACAGACGATTCACCAACCCGCCGCGTCGGCGGCCGCGCGGAGGCTCACTTCGAGGCGGTCGATCACGCGCAGGTGATGCTCAGCCTCGACAACGCCTACTCGGAAGAGGAGCTGCGCGCGTTCGACGACCGCGTGCGCCGGGGCCTTGCCGAGAACAGCGTCGTCCCTGCATCCGTTCCCTATGTCGCCGAGCTCAAGATCGACGGCCTGAGCATCGCGCTCACCTTCGAGAACGGGGTGATCGTCCGCGGCGCGACGCGCGGCGATGGCGTTCGCGGCGAGGATGTCACCTCGAATGTGAGAGCCATCCGCGCCATCCCGCTCCGCCTGAAGGCGGACGAGCTCGCCCCCCAAGCGAGAATGGAAGTTCGCGGCGAGGTGTACTTGTCTCGCAAGTCGTTCGAGCGGATGAACCAGGAGCGCGAAGACGCCGGCGAGCCGATCTTCCAGAATCCCCGCAACGCTGCGGCCGGCACGATGCGCAATCTCGATCCAGCGCTCGTCGCCCGGCGAGGCCTGAGCGCGTTCTTCTATCAGTTGGTCAGCGATGCCGCACCCGGTAGCCACGGAGAGACGCTCGAACAGCTTCGCGCGTGGGGACTGCCGGTGGAGCAGCACTGGCAGCGCTGCGAAGGGATCGAGGCGCTCCTCGCATTCGTGCACGAGTGGGGCGAGAAGCGCCGCGCACTCGATTTCGACACCGACGGCGTCGTCATCAAGGTCGACAGCGTCGCGCAGCGCGCGGCACTCGGGACGACGAGCAAGTTTCCGCGCTGGGCGATCGCCTTCAAGTTCCCGGCGGAGCAGAAGACGACCCTCCTGCGGAAGATCGAGGTGAACGTCGGCCGGACCGGAGCCGTCACGCCGTTTGCGGTGCTCGAGCCGATCTTCATCGCCGGGTCGACAGTCTCGATGGCGACGCTGCACAACGCCGACGACCTGGCTCGCAAGGACATCCGCGAGGGCGACACCGTGCTGGTCGAGAAAGCCGGCGATGTCATCCCTCGCGTGATCGGACCGGTGTTGAGCCGTCGTCCGCCCGACGCGCAGCCGTGGCAGATGCCGGACACCTGCCCGCGGTGCGGCGCCGCGCTGCATCGACCCGAGGGCGAGGTCGTGTGGCGCTGCGAAAACACGTCGTGCCCGGCCAAGCTGCAGCGGGGCCTCGAGCACTTCGCCGCGCGGTCGGCGATGAACATCGAAGGCCTCGGCGAATCGCTCGTCGCGCAATTGCTCGATGGCCGGCTCGTCAAGGACTATGCGGACATCTACTCGTTGAGCGCTGACACGCTCGCCGGGCTCACGAGCGTGTCGGTGCGGACCGACGGCAAGGAAATCCAGCGCCGCTTCGGCGAGAAGAACGCGGCCAAGGTCATCGCGCAGATCGAGCGCAGCAAGACCAACGAGCTGTGGCGGCTCATCTACGGTCTCGGCATCCGGCACGTGGGCGAGCGCGGTGCGCAGGTGCTGGCGCAGGCGTTCGGGTCGATGGACGCACTGATGGCCGCAAAGATCGACGATCTTCAGGACACGCACGAAATCGGGCCGGTGCTGGCGGAGTCGGTTCGAAACTGGCTGGATGAACCGCGCAATCGAGGACTGGTCGATCGCCTGCGTGACGCCGGCCTGCGGATGGAGGTCCCGCCCGAAGAGCGGATCGCCCGCGCCGCTCCCGGACCTCTCAAGGGCCGCACCTACGTCGTCACTGGCACGCTCGACGCGATGACCCGCGAGGCGGCTGTCGAAGCAATCGAACGGCTCGGCGGGAAAGTGGCCGGGTCGGTCAGCAAGAAGACCACGGCCGTGATTGTCGGCGCCGACGCCGGAACGAAAGCGGCAAAAGCGCGGGACCTTGGCATCCCGATCCTGGACGAGACCGGTTTTCTGGAACTGCTGAACGATATCGGCCGCGCAGGCTGAAGCCCGCGCGATCTCACCCTATAATGATGAATATGACTCGGCGGTTCCTGGCCGTTACGGTGGCTCTCACCGCGACCGTCGCGTTCCTCGTCGGCCTGATCGTCGCTGGCACGATGACGCCGGCCCCGGCCGTGTCCGCCACCACGCCCCGCAACCCGGTGCGCGCGCTGGCGACCAGCACCAGCTCGCCTGATTCCATTTCCTTCGCAGACGTCGCCGAGCGCCTGAATCCGGCCGTCGTCAACATCGACGCCACCTCGCGCGGCAACGGACGGCAGGGCCGCCGCGTGCTGCCGCTGCCTGACAGTCCTGATCTCTTCGACCGTCCCGGTGACCGCGACCGGGAAGGCCCGCGCAGGGGCGCCGGCACGGGATTCCTGATCGACCCCGGCGGCCTGATCCTGACGAACCATCACGTCATCGAGGGCGCCGACCGCATCATGGTGCGCCTGATCGACGGCCGGAACCTGCGCGCGACGCGGATTGGATCCGATCCGGACACCGACATCGCACTCATCAAGGTGGACTCGAAGGCGCCGCTGCCGTTCGCGTCGCTGGGCAATTCCGACGGACTGCGCGTCGGTGAGTGGGTCATTGCCATCGGCAATCCGCTGGCCTACGAGCACACCGTGACCGTGGGCGTCGTCAGCTTCATCGGTCGCAAGCTGTTTGACACCTCGCTCGACCGCTATATCCAGACCGACGCCGCCATCAACTTCGGCAACAGCGGCGGCCCGCTGATCAATGCGCGCGGCGAAGTGATCGGCATCAACGCGGCCATCAGCTCGCGGGCATCGAACATCGGCTTCGCCGTGCCGATCAATCAGGCGCGCGGCATCCTGCCGCAGCTTCGGGATCGAGGCCGCGTCTCGCGCGGCTATATCGGCGTCATGCTCAGGGACGTCGACCCGGACCTGCAGCGCTCGCTGGGGCTCAAGAGCTCGAGCGGGGCACTCGTGCAGGACGTCACCGCCGGCTCGCCCGGCTCACGCGCCGGGGTGAAGACCTACGACCTGATCGTCGCCGTTGACGGCAAGCCGATCGTCGGCAACGACGCGTTGATTCAACTGATTGCCGCCCGCCAGCCGGGGACGACCGCGACGCTGCAGGTGCTCCGGGATGGGCGCTCGATGAACATTCCCGTGAAACTCGCCGAGCGCCCGCGGCGCGAGCGGAGGCTGCCAGGCGAGAACGACCAGCTGCCGGTGCCGTCCAGCCAGCGTGGCCCGATGCTCGGCATGTCGGTGCGCGAGCTGGACGACCAGTCGGCGGCGCGCTTCAAGCTGCCCGACGGCACGAGCGGTGTGATCGTGTCGCGCGTCGAGCCCCTGAGTCCGGCATTCGACGCCGACATCGAGCGCGGCCATGTGGTGCTCGAGATCAACCGTCAACCGGTCCGCAGCATCGACGATTACCGTCGTCTCACCTCCGCTGCGCGCCCGGGCGATATCCTCACCGTCTATCTCTATAAGCCCGAGATCGAGCAGCGATCCCTCCAGACCGTCAAAGTCGACGAGCGTTGAAACCGCGAATCCTGGTCATCGACGACGAGGCGGCCATCCGCGACTCGCTGCGAATGATCCTCGAGTACGAGAACTACGCGTTCGTCGGCGCGCCCTCCGGCACTGAGGGCATCGCCCTCGTCAAACGCGAACCGCCGGACATGGTCGTCCTCGACATCAAGATGCCGGGGATGAACGGCCTCGAGACGCTCGCCGAGATCCGCAAGATCGACGAGGCGCTGCCGGTGGCGATGATCTCCGGCCACGGCACCATCACCGACGCCATGCAGGCGACGCGGCTCGGCGCCTTCGATTTCATCGAGAAGCCGTTCACCAGCGAGCGCGTGCTCGTGACCGTGGCCAAGGGCCTCGAGCTTCGCGAGCTGCGTCAGGAAAACCGCGAGCTCAAGCTCGCGATGGAGTCGAAGTACGAGATCGTCGGCGACAGCCCCGCGCTGCGCATCGTGCTCGATGCCGTCAAGCGCGCGGCGCCGACCAATGCCACGGTGATGCTGCTCGGCGAGAGCGGCGTCGGCAAAGAGCTCGTCGCGCGCACCATTCACCGCAACAGCCCACGCGCCAGCCAGCGGTTCATCCAGGTCAACTGCGCGGCGATTCCCGAAGAACTGATCGAGTCGGAGCTGTTCGGCCACGAGAAGGGCTCGTTCACCGGCGCCACGGAAAAGCAGACCGGCAAGTTCGAGCAGGCCGACCGCGGCACCATCTTCCTCGACGAAATCGGCGACATGAGCCCGAAGACGCAGGCCAAGGTGCTTCGCGTCCTCCAGGAGCAGGAGGTGGAGCGCCTCGGCTCCGCGCGGACGATCAAGGTGGACGTGCGCGTGATTGCGGCGACCAACAAGAATCTCGATCAGGCGATCCAGCGCGGGGAGTTTCGCGAGGATCTCTACTTCCGCCTGAACGTCATCCCGATCGTCGTGCCGCCGCTGCGCGAGCGGCGCGAGGACATCCCGCTGCTGGTGCAGCATTTTGCCAAGCGCACGAGTGAAGAGCACAACATCAAGGTGAAGCGCTTCGACGCGCGCGCCATGGAGACGCTGCAGCGCTACCGCTGGCGCGGCAACATCCGCGAGCTGCGCAACACCATCGAGCGGGTGATGATCATGACGCCGGCCGACATCATCCGCGCCGAGGATCTCCCGCCCGATATCAGGAGCGAAGCGCCAGCGCGGCCAGCCGCGGTTGAGGCGATTCCCGCGGCGCCCCAGGCGCCGTCAGATGGCGGCGCTGCGCCCACGTCCACGCCACCAGCCGGCACGCTGCGCGAGTTCAAGGACGCCGCCGAGCGTGCCTATCTCGTGCAGAAGCTGCGCGACAACAACTGGAACATCTCCAAGACCGCCGAAGTCATCGACACCCCCCGAAGCAATCTCTACAAGAAGCTCGAGCAGTACAACATCAAACAGGAACTTGACGGGTAGCCGTTCACGGAAGTGCGAACGGTACGTGATAATGAAACGTCGCAGTCTGCTAGACGACCGCCGGTCTTCGTACGGGTCATCGGTGAGTGAGCCTTCACGGGCTTGCCCGCCGAAGCCAACGGCGAAGGCGGGAGGAAAGTCCGAACTCCACAGGGCAATACGCCGGGTAACGCCCGGGCAGGGTAACCTGACGGATCAGTGGCACAGAAAATATACCGCCGCGCCATAGCCCGAAAGGGCGACGGCGGGGTAAGGGTGAAAAGGTGCGGTAAGAGCGCACCGCATTCGTGGCAACACGGATGGCAGGCAAAACCCCGCATGGAGCAAGACCAAATAGGGTGGCGTCAAGAACGGCCCGTTCGAGCCACCGGGTAGGTCGCACGAGCCTGCGAGTAATCGCAGGCCTAGAGGAATGGTTGTTACTTCGCTGGAACGCCGCAAGGCGCGAAGGCGGGGACAGAATTCGGCTTAACGGCGGGCTGCGACACTTACAATCTCTCGATGACCCTTCGACAAGCTCAGGGTCACCCCGAGCGAAGTCGAGGGGTGATGAACAAAGCGTGGATTCTGGCCGCCGTGCTCGCGACGGCTGTTGGAATCGGTCTGGCCCAGGGACAGCGGACTGGCGGCGCTCCCCAGGGCGCACAGAGCGAGGGCGCTCTCGGGCAGCGGCCCGGCGCCGACCGGCAACCAGAGTTGCCGATCCCGAACATCCGCGAATACAAGCCACGCACGACGCTCGTCGTGCCGCAGCATCCGGTGCCGCGCGCGAAGTTTCCGGTCATCGACATCCATAGTCATCAGCCGACGCCGATCTCGGCGGCGCAGTTCGACACGATCGCGACCGCCATGGACGCGCTGAACCTGCGCGTGCTCGTCAACGCCAGCGGCGCCTCCGGCGACCGCCTGCGCCAGGGCCTGGACGCGATCCGCAACAGCCGCCACAAAGACCGGATGGTCTATTTCGCGCAAATCAACTTCCGCAACGTCGGGCCCGGCTTCGGCCAGCGCGCCGCGCAGCAGCTCGAGGCCGACGTCAAGGCGGGCGCGCTCGGTCTCGGCGAGTTGATGAAGGACTTCGGCCTGCGGGCGACGAAAGCCGATGGCACCCGTCTCGAGATGGACGACCCGGAGCTGGATCCAATCTGGACGACGGCGGCCCGCCTCAATATTCCCGTGCTGATTCACACGGCCGACCCGCAGGAATTCTTCCAGCCGATCAACTACACGAACGAGCGGTGGCTCGAGCTCGCCCTGTATCCCGAGCGGCGGTTTCCACCCAGCCAGTTTCCGTCGTTTGATGCCCTGATGGGGGAGCGCGATCGGCTGTTCAAGAAGCACCCCAAGACGACGTTCATCGCCGCGCCCAGGGGGTGGCACGCCCATGACTTAGGCCGGCTCGGACGCATGTTCGACGAGATGCCGAATGTCTACGGCGAGGTCGGCGCCGTCCTCTACGACCTCGGTCGCCAGCCGCGGACGGCCCACGACTTCTTCGTTAAATACCAGGACCGGATCCTGTTTGGCAAAGACAGTTACCAGCCGGACGAGTACCCGTACTACTGGCGGACCTTCGAAACGGCGGACGAATACTTCGACTATTACCGGGACTACCATGCGTTCTGGAAGCTGTACGGCCTGGGATTGCCTGACCCGGTACTGCGGAAGCTCTATTACCAGAACGCGTTGCGGCTGGTGCCGGGCATTCCCAAAGCTGGTTTCCCCAATTAAGGCCGGGTCCTCTCGGACCCGGCAATGTTCTTGCTGAGGTGAGCGGCGTTATGGCTCAGTATCTCGTCACCGGCGGTGCCGGTTTCATTGGTTCACATCTCGCGGAAGAATTGCTGCGCCGCGGCGAGCGCGTCCGCGTCGTTGACAGCCTGATCACCGGCAAGCGGGAGAACCTGGCCCACCTGCCGCAGGTCGAGTTCATCGAAGGCGATCTGGCCGAGCCGGGCGTTGCCACCCGCGCCATGAGCGGCGTCGACTACGTGCTGCATCAGGCGGCTATCCCGTCGGTGCCCCGGTCGGTCGAAGACCCCATCACGTCCAATCGAGCGAACGTCGATGCCACGTTGAACGTTCTGGTCGCCGCGCGCGACGCCAAGGTCAAGCGCCTCGTCTACGCCGGCTCATCGTCGGCGTACGGCAATGCGGCGACGCTGCCGAAGGTCGAGACGATGGTGCCGGCGCCGCTGTCGCCGTATGCGCTGCAGAAGCTGGTGGCGGAGCAGTATTGCGAGATGTTCACCCGCCTTTACGGTCTCGAAACGGTCACCACCCGGTATTTCAACGTCTTCGGTCCGCGCCAGGATCCTTCATCGCCGTACTCGGGTGTGATCTCGGTATTCATCAGCGCGCTCTGCCAGGGTCGCGCTCCGACGATTCACGGTGACGGCGGGCAGACCCGCGACTTCACCTACGTCGCCAACGTCGTCGACGGCGTCCTGCGCGCGTGCCAGGCGCCCAGCGCCAGCGGCGAGACGATCAACGTCGCGACCGGCGGGCGGATTTCGCTCAACCAGTTGTTCGAGGTCATTCGGGATCTCGTCGGTGCCGATGTCGCCGTGAAGCATGGCGACGTGCGGGCCGGTGACGTGCGCGATTCGCAGGCCGATATCTCCAAGGCGCGCCGCATCCTCAACTACGAGCCGATCGTGAGCTTCGAGGAAGGCCTGAAGCGAACCGTCGCTTGGTACCGCGCCTCGACGCTGACCGTCGCCTGAGGATGCGGCGCGGACCTTCACGGTCCGCGACTGTAACTACAGTTGTCACGGACGCTGCGGTCTCTGTGCTTGATCCGCTTTCGTGGACACGTTCCGAAAGGTGGATACGATGTCCCGCATGTCCCGAAGCAGCAGTGGCCGGCGCCCCCGCCGGCAGTTCTCTGACGAGTTCAAGGAAGGC
>CAMCNL010000125.1 GCA_945876205.1 Candidatus Sulfopaludibacter sp. SbA3 | reverse complement strand
TGAGCAACGTCTCGTCGGCGCAAGGCGGCGTGGCCCAGGCGGCGGCGGGCTCTGAGGAGGCGCAGCGAAGCATCGAGGCGGCACGGGCGCGCCTCGTCACCGCGCAGGCGCGGCTGAGAGAATTGGAGGCCACGGCCACCAGGACCGCGAAGGACGTCGAGCGGTTCAAGACCCTGCTCGCGAAGGACGAAATCGCGCAGCAGCAGTTCGACGCGGCGGTCGGCGCGGCCGATGCGGCGCGCGCCGCCGCTGATTCCGCCCGGTCACAGGTGGCCGAGGCCGAGCTCGGCATTCGCGTCGCCGAGAGCCGCCTCACCCAGGCGAAGGTGGGCGAGCAGCAGGCGCAGGCGGGGCTTCGCTCCGCGCAGACGGCGCCCGATCAGATCACCGCGACGCGCGCCCGCGCCGCGGCCGCCGCCGCCAAGGTGCAGCAGATGGCCGCGATGGTGAAGCAGGCCGAGCTCAATCTCGAATACACGAAGGTGAAGGCCCCGGTGAAGGGGATCGTCAGCCGCAAGAGCGTCGAGGTGGGGCAGGTCGTGCAGCCAGGACAGCCGCTGATGGCGATCATCGCGCTCGACCGCGTCTGGGCGACGGCCAATTACAAGGAGACGCAGCTCGAGCACATGCGTCCGGGCGCGGCGGCGACGATCGAGGTGGACGCCTACGGTGGCCGCGAGTTCAAGGGCAAGGTGGAGAGCCTCGCCGCCGCGACCGGTGCGCGGTTCAGCCTGCTGCCGCCCGACAACGCGACAGGCAACTTCGTCAAAGTCGTCCAGCGCGTGCCGGTGAAGATCGTGCTCGACGAAGGACAGGATCCGGAGCAGCTCCTGCGCCCGGGCATGTCGGTCACGGCCACGGTCATCACGAAATAAACGTGTCCGCTCCACGCCAGGTCAACCCATGGATCGTCGCCGTCGCGGTGATGTTCGCGACCTTCATGGAGGTGCTCGACACCACCGTCGTCAACGTGTCGCTGCCGCACATCGCGGGCAGCCTCTCGGCGACGATCGAGGAGGCGACGTGGGCGATCACGTCGTACCTCGTGGCCAACGCGATCATCCTGCCGATGACCGGCTGGCTGGCCAGCCGCTTCGGCCGCAAGAACCTGCTGCTCTGGGCCACGACCGGCTTCACGCTGACGTCCTTCCTGTGCGGCATTGCGCCCAATCTCGAGTCGTTGATCGTCTTTCGCATCATGCAGGGCGCCACCGGCGGCGCGCTGCAGCCGCTTTCACAGGCGGTGCTGCTCGAGTCGTTCGCCCCGCACGATCGCGGCAAGGCGATGGCCTTCTGGGCGCTCGGCATCGTCGTCGCGCCGATCATGGGACCGGTGCTTGGCGGATGGCTGACCGACACGTATAGCTGGCGCTGGGTCTTCTACATCAACCTGCCGGTGGGCATCGCGTCGATCGTGATGACGAAGCTGTATGTCTTCGATCCGCCCTACATCCGCCAGGAAAATCGCGGCATCGACTACTGGGGCATCGGCATGCTCGCCGTCGGCATCGGCGCGCTGCAGATCGTGCTCGACAAGGGACAGCAGGAAGACTGGTTCGAGTCGCGATTCATCACCGTGCTGGTGATCCTCTCGGTCGTGATGCTCGTGGCGCTGATCGTCCACGAGCTGATGGCGAAGGAACCGGTCATCGATCTGCACGTCTTCAGAGAGCGGACCTACGCCGTAGGTGTGTTCCTGATGGCGGTGGTCGGCTTCGTCCTCTACGGCAGCATGGTGCTGCTGCCGATCATGCTGCAGACGCTCATGGGCTATCCCTCGATGCAGGCCGGCATCGCGATGGCGCCGCGCGGGATCGGGTCGTTTCTCACCATGCCGATCATCGGTGTGCTCACGGGGCGTGTGGATCCGCGCAAGCTCCTCGCGCTCGGCCTGCTGGTCGGCGGCACAACGCTCCTCTGGCTCGGGCAACTGAACCTGCAGGCGGGCTACTGGGACATCTTCTGGCCGCAGTTCTTCCAGGGATCCGGGATGGCGCTGCTGTTCGTGCCGTTGACGACGGTCGCGATGGCCAATATCAAGCCCGAGCGGATGGGCAACGCGACCAGCCTGTTCAACCTGATGCGGAACATCGGCGGCAGCGTCGGCATCGCCGCCACCGCGACGATGCTGAGCCGGCAGCGGCAGGTGGTGTCGGTGATGCTGGGAGAGAACGTCAGCGCCTACGACCCGCAGACGCAGAGCATGATGGCGCAGCTGCAGGCCGGCTTCATGGCGGCCGGCGCGGATGCGACCACCGCGGCGCAGCGCGCCTACGTGGCGATGTACGGGTTGGTGCAGCGGCAGGCAGGGATGGTGTCGTTCGTGTCGATTTTTCGCCTGCTGGGGATGCTCTTCATCGTGATGATCCCGCTCGTGCTGATCATGAAGCGCCCGCCCCGGCGGCCGGGCGGTCCGATGGCCGCGCACTAGCGTCGGGCGCCCCGCGTAACCAGCGTAGGTAGTGTCCGCCTTCAGGCGGACCGTATCGTCTCAGCCGCTGGTGACTCGGGCCACGTCGCCTCGGGCACGGCGGTATACGCCGCGTGCGCGAGGGATGCCTGGAAGAGCGCCGTCTGCGATGCCATGAATTGCAGCTTCAGGAGCAGCCGCGCCAGCACATAGAGCTGGCTGAGGACAAACCCCACCCACATCGACAGACCCGCGCCGCCGGCTCCAGGCGCGACCAGCGCCCACACGCCAATCAGCACCACCAAGACGAGCGCGTTCAACGCGTAGAGGCCGAACACCGGCCCTCGCTTCCGCACGATGAATCCGAGCGCCGCCAGGAGCGACCCAATCGCGCTGCGGCGATCCTCCACCACCATCCGAATCCGCGCGTAATCGAAGATCAGCGTCGTCTTGATCAGCATCGATCCGAAGAGCAGGTACAGCGCGAAGCGCCACAAGAACGCGGTGCGCTCGACAGCAAGGTCGCGCGTCAGCCACGTATAGAGCTTCTCGAACAGCCACTCGTGCATGTAGGTGAACAGAAACAGGTAGACGAGGCCGGCGATCGCGCCGAGCCGCAGGAAGCGCCAGAAGAAGACGCCGGACGCCGCGAAGAATCCATGCGCGCGCGTGCGGCGCTGCCGCGCATAGCGATCGAGGATCCCCCCGGAGAGAAACGTCCAGACGACGAGGTAGATCGCGATCGCTCCAACGACCTGCACCTGCGGCCGTCGTCCATCGAGCACGCTGCTGACGCTGTCGAGTGTGGTCGCAAACCCGATCACCGATGGCGTGAAGGTCGTGCCGAGGCCCGAGGTCTGAGACGTGAACTCCTGCCACCAGTCGTTGTCTACGCCGTCGGCCACCGCGTCTGACCGCAGGCTCCGGCCGAGGTGCGCCTCGATCATTCCGCGCATGGTGATGGCGAGCGGCAGGGCCGCGAGCAGCGTGATCAGAAACACGCCGGCGATGAGCGCCGGTGCATGCCGCACCCGCCGAACACCGTCGAACCACGAACGAAGACCCCCAGCCACCAAGCTACCCAGCCACCCAGCTACACAAAGAAGGCATACGTGACCATGACGTCCTGCAGCCAGACGAGCCACTTGAGCCCCCACTTCAGGCTCGCCTCGCTCGCCCGCGGCTCCAGCGTACGCGTGTTGTTGGTGTAGTTGATGTCGAGCAGCAGCACGCGGTTCGGATCGACGCGCACCGACACCGCCTGGGATGGACGCTCGTAGGTGTAGATCGTCCGGCGGTCCACGCCGTCCCATCGCTCGGTCACCTTCTGGCCGTTCTTGAACGTCGTCTCGATCTCCACCGGGAAGATCGCCTCGCCGAACCGGCGCGGCACGACGATCGTTCGGTAGCTGTCGCCGACCTTCGTGCTCGTGAACTCCTGGACCCCGTAGTCGAACTCATTCGAGCCGCGATACGCCTGGTCGAAAAACCAGGTCATGTCCTTCCCGCTGACCTCGTTGACGACGGCGAAGAAGTCCTCGGGATACGGATGGCGGAACTTGTACCGATCGAAGTAGGTGGAGAGGCTCCGCTGCAGCGTCGGCCAGCCGAGATGCCGTTCGAGCGTGTTCAGCCACAGCGCGGTCTTGTTGTAGGTGATGAAGGTCGCTGACCCGGGCCAGTAGCGGTAGGTCGGCGTGGCCTGCGAATCGGCCTCAGCGACCGGCCGGTACCCGGGCAGTCGATTGCCGTCGATCTCGCGAACGACGGGAATGTCGCGGAACACCCAGGGAATAAAGCCGCCGAAGTACCGCCGCTCGGTGAAATTCGGCATGTACGCCTGCTCGATGGCGCGCGCCGTGGAGAAGGTGTTGAAGCCTTCGTCCATCCACCCGCGCTCGAACTCGTTGCTGCCGACGATGCCGTACCAGAATTGGTGCCCGGCTTCGTGAAGCGTCGTCGCCTCGGGCACCGTGACGTCCCTCGGTGCAATCCAGCGTGCGCGGCCGGTGAAGAGCGTCGGATACTCCATGCCGTCGGCCCGGCTCTGGAACGCGGGGTCGATGATGGTGATGTAGCCGTACGGATACGCGCCGAACCATTCGCCGTAGTACTTGAGCGCCGCCGCGGTCGAGTCGAAGAAGCGATCCGCCTGGCTTCTGTGCTCAGGAAGGATCAGCAGGCGCATGTCGACCGGGGGCAGCGTCGAATGCTCGAAGCGTCGCTTGGCCTCGATGTAATTCGGGCTCGCCGTCCATGCGGCGTCGTGGATGTCTTCGCCGTGGTAGCGATGCGTGGACGTCCCGTCCTCGTTATCCGTCCGCATCGTCTGCTGCCCGGACGCCCCGACGACGAACGCGCGCGGCACCGTCAGACGCAGGTCGTAGACGCCGTAGTCAGAATAGAACTCCGTGGCCGCGTGAAACTGGTGCGTGTTCCACCCACGATCCTCGAGCACGCCAAGCTTCGGAAACCACTGCGCGATGAAGTAGTAGTCGTCCACGTAACCGGTGCGCGCGAATGGACGCGGGATCTTCGCCTTCCACTCGACCTCGATCTGAATGGTCTCGTTGGGCTGCACGTCGTAGGGCAGCGGCACCGCCATCACCGTCCGATCCGCCGCATTCCCATCGTCGGGCGCGATGAAACGCATCTGCGACGTGAGGTCGATCATGGCAGGGCTTGCCGCGCCGAAGCCGGCAGGCGAAGGCGGGCGGATCTTGAGGGTCGAGACATCGGTCGAGCCCCACGCATCGCTCTGCGGCGCCGCGGTGACGCCGGCGAGGCGGCGCTCACGAAGCCACGTTGACTCGGCGTTGCGCCAGGCGTTCCAGTAGAGGTGAAACTGCAGCTCGCGCGTGGGATTGGCGCTGATGTTGCGCCAGCGGATCGTCTCGCGTCCCGTCAGCGTGCGCGCGGCGTGATCGAGGCGAACCTCGATGTCATAGCTGGCATTCCGCGGTGAGCGGGCGCCGCCTTCGGGCTGGTCAAATTTCTGAATGGGTCCTTGTGCGCCCGTGCCGACGACGAAACATCCGAGGGCTAGGACGAAGAGAACGTAGAGGCGGACCTTCCGAAGGCTGGTCAGGTCCGCCTGCCTGCGTGACATCGATGCATTCTACGACACCCGCCTTCACCGACAGCTACGGCGCGCACACGCCATCGAGCAGCATTCGCACGAACTCGGCCTCGTCGTCGTTGACGACGTGCCCCATGCCCGGATAGATGCGCGCCGTGACATCCGCGCTCGCACGCGTGAATACCTCCGCGCTCTCGAGCACTCGTTCCTTGGGGATGTGCGCGTCGACGTCGCTGCATCCGAGAAACACCGGCGTGCGGTCGAACCCGCCGTTCACGTCCCAGCGTGTTCCCGCCGGGCCGATCAGCCCGCCGCTGAGCATGACGACGGCGCCGAACCGCGACGGATGGCGCACCGCGAATTCGCCCGAGAGGCACGCGCCCTGCGAGAAGCCGAGGAGGACGATGCGCGATTGTGGAATGCCGGCCGCTTCGACGCGTCCGATCAGTGATGCGATCACGCCCAGCGCCGACGTCAGATGCGGCTCGTTGCTCGCGATGGGGGACATGAAGCTGTTCGGATACCAGGTGTTGTTGGCCGCCGATGGCGCGAGATAGGTGAGGTTGGGACGTTTCAGCCACGGCACCAGGTCGAGCATGTTCGAGGGCGACCCTCCCCGGCCGTGCACCATGATGACCACTCCAGGAGCCTGGCCGAGCGGCGCCCCGGCTTCGACGACTGGCTGACCAGCGTGGGGATTCGCCGCCGTCACCGGTATTCCACGCGCGGCAGCGCCGCTTCGATCGCGGCCCGGTAGGGCTCTTCCCACGGCGGCAGCTTGAGTCCGCGTCCGAGCGCCGAGAGATCTTCGTCCGACGTGAATCCGGGCTGGATGGTCGCGACCTCGAAGAGTACACCGCCCGGCTCGCGAAAGTAGATCGACTCGAAGTAGCAGCGGTCGCGGATGTCTGTGACCCTGACACCGATGCTCAGCAGCTCTTCGCGCAGACGCCGCTGCTCGTCGCCGGTGGAGATCGCCATCGCCACGTGATGCACCGTGCCGAGGCCGTTGACCGCCGGCACGGCGTCCGGATCGACCTCGATGTCGATGTAGTGACCCGGCGCGTCGCCGCCGGCCGCAACGCGCGTGCGATTCTCGGCTTCTCCCGCGACTGTGTAGCCCAGGAACTGCGTCATCAGCTCGAGCGTCTGCTTCAGCGACCGCACCACCATCGTTACGCTGTGCAGCCCGCGTATCGCCTCATTCGCGCCGACGCCGCTTCCGGTCCACGGCGTCCGCGCGTCGCGATCGGTGGCCACCAGCTCGAACCAGAGGCCCGAGGGATCGTCGATGCGGATGGCGTCTTCGCCGAACCGTGTCTCGATGTCTCGCGCGTTCACGCCCGCCTCTGCCAGGCGGCGCTGCCAGAAGCCGAGCGAGGCAGCGGGCACCGAGAACGACGTCGTGACCACTTGACCCGCCCCTTTGACGCCCATGCGGACGCCTTTGTCCTTGTAAGGGAAGGTCGTCCAGATAGTACCGGGCAAACCGCGCTCGGTACCGTAGTAGAAGTGGTAAACGTTGTGGTTGTCGAAGTTGACCGTCTTCTTGACGAGGCGCATGCCGAGCCGATCGACACAGAAATCCAGGTCAGCCTGTGCATCATCGACCGTCGCGGTCACGTGATGCAGTCCAAGGATGGGGTGGATCATGGGCTTGATTGTACAAGCGCAATCTATAATTGCTGGCTGCGGGGGATGAGATGACGATTCGTGTGGCGCTTGTTGGCCTGGGACCGATTGGCGGGGCGGTGGCGAAGCAGCTTGCGGCGCGCAAGGGCTTTCAGATCGTGGCGGCGATAGATATCGACCCCGCGAAGGTGGGGAGGGATGCCGGCGACGTAATGGAGCTTGGCCGCAAGCTTCGCATCAAGGTGACCTCCGACATCGGCAAGACGCTGCGCGCGGTCAAGCCCGACGTCGCGGTGCTGTGCACGAGCTCGTCGCTCAAGGCCGTCATGCCGCAGTTCGAGGAAGTGCTGAAGCGGCGCGTGCCGATCGTGACCACCACCGAGGAAGCCGCCTATCCCGCGCGGCGCAACCAGCGCCTCATCAAGCAGCTCGACGCGGCCGCGCGGAAGGCGAAGGTCGCCGTGCTCGGCACCGGCGTCAATCCCGGCTTCGCGATGGACGCCCTGCCAATCGCGCTCACCGCCGTGTGCGAGCGCGTCGATCGGATCGAAGTGCATCGCGTGCAGGACGCGCGCATCCGCCGGCTGCCGTTTCAGCAGAAGATCGGCGCCGGCCTCACCCCCGAGCAGTTTCGCAAAGGCCTGGTGGCCGGCACACTGCGCCACGTCGGCTTCTCCGAATCGATCCAGATGATTGGCGACGCGATGGGCTGGCCGATCGACCGCATCACCGAGGCCATCGAGCCGAAGATCGCCGATGCGCCTGTCGAGAGCGAATTGCTCGCCGTCGATCCGGGTTACGTCAGCGGGATCATCCAGGACGGCGTGGGGTATGTGAAGGGCGAGCCCAGAATCACGCTGCACCTCGAGGCCTATCTCGGTGCGCCCGTCTCGTACGATTCCGTGCTGATCGAAGGTTCACCGCGGATCTATTCGAAGATCGACGGCGGCGTGCACGGCGACATCGCCACCGCGTCGATGACCGTCAATTCGATCCCCGCCGTGCTCACCGCCGCGCCCGGCTTCCGCACCATGCGCGACATGCGGCTGCCATCGTTCTACGGAGGACGATAAGCCCGTTCCGGGTTCCGGGTTCCGGGTTCCGGGTTCCGGGTTCCTAACGCGAAAGGAGCGACGCGATCACGGCGACGAAGCCGCCGATGATCGCCGCCAGGGTCACCATTTGCGCGTTGATCATCGAGCTGTAACGCTGCTCCAGCACGTCGAAGCGGACGTCGACCCGCTGTTCCAGATGCTGGAAACGACTTTCGAACCGCTGTTCCAGATGGCGAATGCTGTCGCGCACCTCGGAGAGCCCGCGCGAATGTTCGTCCACGTGTTCCTCAAGACGAGCGAATCGTTCTTCCGTCGAGGCCATTCAGCCCTCCGCCAGCATACCGTCGTCCGACCAACCGCTCAATACGGTGTGCCGTGGGTCGCATGAGCCATGCCGCTGGATTCAGGCCAGAATCCGGGATCTCGGGTGGATGTAGTGCATTGTGTGCATCGCGGCCTAGCGTGGCAACGTTGCATTTCTCGCGTACGTACCTTCCAGGTTCTTGATTCCGCTAGTGCGTCATCGCGTACATCATGATGTCGATGCCGACGGAGTAGGCGTTGGGCGAGAACAGGTAGAAGTACTGCGGGTCTTCGGCTTCGCGCTCCCATCCATCCGGGATGTCGGAGTTGTGGATCATCACCACCATCAGCCGGCCGTGCTCGTCGGCAATCGCCCGCGCGTGCACGACTTCGCTGTCGTAGCCTCGCTCGGAAATGCCGCCGCCGGTGCGCCGCCAGGACTGGATCGACGGCATCTGCGGCACCTTGCTCACCTCGAACTGCGTGCGCCAGATCGGATGATCGTTGGGGATGTCGAAGATCGGGTATGTCGCCGGCGGAAGCACGCGGCCGATCTCCTGCTCCCACTGCGCGCCCGCGCGCGTGCCCCAGTAATCGGACGCGAAGATGAAACCGCCCTTCAGCAGGTACTCGCGCAACTGGATGACTTCCTGATCGTTGAAGTGCGCGCCGCCGCCATCCTCGATCAGCACGAACGGACACTGGAACAGCGCCTCGTCGGTGGCGCGGACGACGACGTGATCGGGTTCGTTGCCTTCCGAGCCGTCCATTATGCTCACGCGCGTCTTGGTGAGCTCGCCGAGCCGGATGCTGAAGTTGATGTCGGCGCCCGGATAGTCCGTGTCCCAGCCGCGCTTCTCGCGCCGGTTGCTGGTGAACATCAGCCGGCAGAAGTTGAACTCGCCGCGGAAGGTGCTCTTGGTCGGGAATTTCGGAGGGGTGTAGCCGAAGCCGCCGCGCCAGACCTGCGTCTGCGCCGAGATGATCCCGGCGCCGCTGACCAGGTAGGCACAGCTGAGCGCCACAATCACGCCAACGATCCGCCGCAGCACGCGCGACGCCATGGCTGTATCGTAACTCTATATGGCCCACCATCTCGTCCAGGCGATCCTCCCTGTCTACGACCCGGACGGTCGCCCGTTCCGGCACGACGCGTTCGTGCGGGTGCGCCACGAGCTTACCGATCGCTTCGGGGGAACGACCGCGTACACGCGCGCGCCCGCCGAAGGTACCTGGGAAGATCCCGAGGGTCGCGTGCAGCACGACGATGTGATTGTGGTGGAGGTGATGACCGACAGCCTCGATCGCACCTGGTGGCGTGGCTACGCCGCAGAGCTCGCCGTGCGATTCCGCCAGGAAGCGGTGGCCATTCGCGCCATCCAGTTCGACCCGCTCTGAGGGCTCGCGGATTCTCAACTGACCGGTCGCGCCTCCCGGGTGCAACTGGTGCAGAATCGGCGCGTGAACCGCCGCGCGCCCATCCACACCCGATTGCTCATCTCTGCCCGGCCATCGTGCGGGCGGTGCCGTAGGCCGAGATCAACTCTCTAGGTTCGTGAGACGAGTGATCGAAGTGCGAGGCTGTGAAGAGGAGATGCACGATCAATTACGATCGCTCGATCTGGTCGATACCTTGAGGGGTCTAGCCTTACGGATCCTTCCGCGATCGGTTTTCGGAAAGCCATCCATTGCTGACGGTGCCAAGGTCAGGGCTCGCGGGCGGTTGCTGGCGCGCGGCAGCAGCACGCATGATCGCGAGGCCTCCGGCAGCAACAACCACGACAACGGCACCCACGGCGATCCACAGGACATTCATCTCTGGTCATCGTACCGCACGACGGCCGGAACGGGCTCATCCACGGTCCGCTCAACAGGCATCGTGACCATGTGCAAAAGCGAACATCGCGCGGCAACGCCGAAGACCACAATCGAACGCCTGACGGATTCTCAATGATTGCCTCGTCTGTCTGACTCGCCGCCTCTCGTTGAGCGACGCCCCGTCCTGATCGTCGAGGATCACAGGGACAGTCGGCGGATGCTCGAGGATTGCCTAAGTCTCGCCGGTATTGCCAGTGTCGTGGCCGGGAACGGCCGGGAGGCGCTGGCGGCATTGCGGCACTCGAGGCCGTGCCTGATCCTTCTCGATCTCTGCATGCCCATCATGGACGGATGGCAATTCCGGAAAGAGCAGCAACAACTCGCGGATCGCGGGCTCGCTGATATTCCAGTCGTGCTGCTCAGCGCCCTGGCGAACTGTGCCGACGAATCACGTGTGATGGGTGCCGTCGGCTCGCTGCAGAAGCCGATTGATCTCGATCAACTCCTCGATATCGTGCGCAGGTACGTGCCAGGCGTCACTCCACCCGTGCTACCGACTGGACTGCCTGTTCAAATGTGAACATCGGTCGGTCCCCCCGCCCACTGAAATGGCGACCGATCACGGCGTGCCCCTGTTTCTCGACCAACTGGTGGACGCGCTCCAACACGGGATAGGGAATCGAAACGCCGAGATTTCCAGGGGCGCCGTCCTGCACGGGCGCGAGCTGCTGGTGCAGGGGTTCACGGTGTCACAGGTCGTGCACGACTACGGCGACGTCTGCCAGTCCGTGACGGGCCTGGCGCTCGAGCTCAACGCGCCAATCAGCACGGATGACTTTCGCACGCTCAACCGATGCCTCGACGATGCGATCGCAGGTGCGGTCACGGAGTTCGGGCGTGGCCGCAACCAGGCGAGTATGTGCAAGCGGGAACATAGGTAACAGAGTTAACCGGGAACATGGGTAACACTCAGTTGTCCCTTTATCAGCGCTTTTCGTTCGTCGATCCGGCCGAGTAAGACGTCGCAGAAGAACACGGACCAGATCCCATCATCGACTTCCTCGAGT
>CAMCNL010000124.1 GCA_945876205.1 Candidatus Sulfopaludibacter sp. SbA3 | reverse complement strand
CGATGAAAGTCTGGTGGGTGAGCCCGAGATGGTGTTCAGCGCCGGCACGCACACCGACTGCATCCGGATGCATTACGGCGACTTCGCGGTCGTGGCACATCCGATCGTCGGACGCTTCGGACGGCCACGCCACGATCGAGGCGAGAGCTGATCTAAACCACGAAGGCCACGAAGAGCACGAAGGGCTTTTGAATTCTTCGCGCCTTCGTGGCCTTCGTGGTTGATGCGACTATACGGCTGCTGGAGCGGCAGCCGTTCTCCGGCGACCGAGACCGGCTCGCTCCGCGAACACCCGCCGCCGCAGGACGCCGGAGCCCAGCAACTACCACCCGAGCTGCTCGCCGGCCTTCGGCCGGCTCACGCTGACTGGACGAATACGGAACGACGATCGGGAAGGCGGTCCCACACTCGGAACCGCGTAGGATGAACCGCCCTCAGGTGGCGCACTTTCTGAGCGGCGTACTGGCCTACTTTCCGAGCGGCGCGCCCCCGACGGGAAGGTCGAATCCAGGTCGTGCCGCTGTGCCCGTTCGATCGCGGCGACGAACCGGTAGCCGCGGTTGGGAACTGTTTCGATGTAGTGCGTGCGGTCGCGGGGGCTGCCGAGCGTCTGTCGCAACCGCGAGATGGCCTTGTCGAGGCTGTTGTCGGTTACCGCCGAGTCATCCCATGCGGCCGTGACCAGTTGGTCTTTCAGCACGACTTCGCCGACGTGCGCGACCAGTTTCAGCAGGATGGCGGCCTGCGGGCTCGACAGCGGGACCGGTGCCGGCCCGCGAAAGAGGCGGCCCCTGGCCGAATCGAGCTCGAAGGGGCCGACGCGGAAGACGCTGCTGCCGCCACGCATGGGAGACGCGCCGATTATGCAGAGATCAGCGCCGCCCGGCGCACGACGGGCCCCAAAAACCATGCAGACGGGTTCCCCAACCGCGCAGGCGTGCCCTGCAATCACGAAGGCATGCTGTGAAAGGGTGAGGTGGAACTGAAACTGCCGAAAGGCGTCCCCGCCCACGCGATCGGCGGAGGCTGCAACGACACAGTCGATGGCTCACACGGAAAAGATGACCGCTGCAACGACGAGGCTCAGTGCTCAACTGGCAAAGGTGAGCCCTTCAACAGAGAAGCCGACCCCTGAAACGAAAAAGACGACGGCTTCAATGAAAAAGGTGAGCGCTTGAACGACGAAGACGAGTGGTCGAATGAAAAAGGCGGGTGCTGCAATGAGAAATGCGACCGCTGCAACGAAAAGACGACTGGGAGGGGACACACACGGGCGAAACCGTCCTGGTGAGCGCCGACGGTGGGGGCCGATGCCGGCGTGAGCCGCGCGTGAGTCGCGCCATCGCAATCGCGCGGAGTCTCTGATTCTGCAACGCCCTCGAGGCGCGTTTCGGTGCTCGGGGTATCCGGCGTTGGCCGCACGCGTTGAGCGGCGATGCTCGCCGGTCCCTGCGCGGGTTCCGCGGCGATCAGCTTCACCTCATTGGGGTTGGCGTCGATCTCCGGCGGTCTTCTGGTCGCCGTTCGCCGCATTCGCCCGCTGGTATCACGCGCGGCTCGCGGTCATACCGGTCAGGCCGATGCGCCCGTGGGTCAGGCGCCTGGCTTTTCGGAGGCTCACGGACAACACTGCCCGAACAGTGCTCGGCGATGGCCGCGAGCAGGGCCTCGCGGTCCACTCAATAAGAAGTTGGGCCGACACGAATTATTCGAAATACGACGATCCGAATGACGACGGCTTCATGGTGCAGCGGGGCGAGGACTCGGATTGAGCGGCAGGGCGTGGGATCGAACGAGCGCCAACGACGAGTCTGGGCGTAGAATCCTCGTATGAAGATCGAAGATCTTGAGATGGCAGCACTCGGTCTCGACCCGAAGAACCGTGCCCGCTTAGCCGAGCGACTGCTCGAGAGCCTCGAAAGCCTGTCGCCTGAAGAAAATGCGCACATCTGGGCCGAAGAGGCGCAGCGTCGAGCCGACGCGCTGGAATCAGGCACGCTGTCGAGCCGTTCGGCCGATGAGGTGTTTCGCGAGGCGCGCGCCCGGGTCTGATCGGTGCGCGTCACCTTCAACGAGTTGGCCGAGCGCGAACTCAACGACGCGGCTCGGTACTATGAACTTGAACAGGCGGGGCTGGGCGCCGCCTTCATCACGGAAGTGCTTCGCTGCACCGAAGCAATCGCCGATCATCCCGAGGCAGGTCCGACAGTCTTGGGTGCGATCCGGCGAAGACTGTGTCAGCGGTTCCCCTATGGGCTCCTGTACACCGTTGCCGGAAACGAACTGCGTATCCTCGCGGTCATGAATCTCAAACGCCGACCTGGCTATTGGGTTGGCAGAACATGACGGACGGTTTGAGTTCAAGTTTGCTCCGCAACAAAAGCTAGATGTGATTGAAGCACTCGGCCGGTGTGCGATAGCCGAGACGTTTCCGAGGGCGGGTGTTCAGCCGGTGCGCCAGGCGGTCGCACTGGGCTTGAGTCAGACCTGCCATGTTGATTCGTTTCGGGAGGTATTGCCGGAGCAGCCCGTTGAGGCTCTCGTTACTGCCGCGTTCCCAGGCGTGGTACGGCGTCGCGAAATACATGCGGACACCGGTGGTCGCTTCGAGGGCCCGATAGTCATGGAACTCCGTGCCATTATCGGCGGTCAGCGTCTTGAAGTGCTGCGGGGCGCGGCGAATCAGCCGACGGAGGCGTCGCGTCATGCCCCGACTCGTCCGGTTGCGAAGCTTCCCGAGCATGGTGAAGCCGGTGGTCCGATCGACGAGCGTGGCCACGCAGTCCGGCGCGCCCACCCCGACCACCGTATCCACTTCCCAGTGGCCGCGCTCCCGCCGAGCGTCGACGGCCGCCGGCCGGTCGGCGATCATGCGCTTGCCCGCGAGGCGGCCCCGGCTGTCATAGGTGCCGTGTCGTTTGCGGCGTTGCTTGGTGGCACAACGCAGATCGCGAAAGAGCTGCCCGCCTCGTGCCTTGTCATACCAGATGTGCGCGTAGATGGTCTCGTGACTGATCGTCCAGGCCCCATCGCGGCGCAGTCGTCCGGCGATTTGCTCGGGGCTCCACTGCCGGCGCAGCCCGCGATGGACGAGTTGCCACTGCTGCGGCGTGAAGCGAGTATTCCGACGGGAGCGCGACCGCCGGCCACGAGTCCGTTCGGACGCGGTGAACGGGCGGTAGCAGCCGTCGGCCGCCGTCGCATTTCGCTGGATCTCACGCGAAATGGAACTCCGATGCCGTCCGAGCACGGCGGAGATGCGTGACTGATTGAACCCCTGTTGGCGCAACTTGGAGATCAGGTATCGTTCGTCCGAGGTGATCTGGCGGTAGCTCATCGATGACTCCCTTGACTTGGCGGTTGAAGGAGTTGTCGAGTATCCCAGATCGCCTCATTCCCGACGGTCGGGAATGTTGCACTTAGTGTCTGAATTCGCGCGGCCCAACACGGCATGCAGCCGACGGCGCCTGCGAGATCGAGCGCGCCGCGGCTGATGCCTGACGTTGATATGACTTCTGAAGTCAAGTAGGACGCAGTTCTCCCTGCGGCTCGATTCGGTCACGATCACAAGCCACCGGGCGGCGTCGAGGCCGCCGAGCAGACCGCCCACCCATTGAGCGGTCCGCGCAGGCGGCCGAGCACAGACGCGACGAGTCCAGGGGCGAAGGCGAGACGGGACCGGTACTGCCGACGATTGATCCTGCTGAGATCCGTGGATTGGGTACCACCGTACTGAGGTCCGTCTGGCGCCTGCCTCGGTCTAGGCACGAGGGTCGACTCGAAAGCCGCCTCTTAACGTCGTCGAGGGCTACGCCTGTATCGGTGGCCCCGTCCCGCCTCCGCCCCTGGACGAATCCGATTACACCTGCGCCGGCATCGTGCGCGCGATGGCCCACATGAACGCGATCAGTTCACGCGCGATCGCGGTGACGACCACGTTGGGATGTTTGCCGCGCGCCACGAGGCGGCGGTACCGCTTGCAGAGCCGCACCTGCGCCTTCCACCCGAGGTCTTGCAGCGTCTTCGGCAACCAGTCGATGCGGCTCTGGATGTGCGCGGAGACTTTCGCCGGATAGCGATACGCCCACGCGGCCTCGACCAGCACGCGGCGTGCGCGGCTGTTGCCCGCCTTCGTGATGCCGCCCTGGCGGCGGCTGCCACCACTCGAGTATTCCGAGGGCACCAGGCCAACAAACGCCGCGAGTTGGCGGGGATGGTCGAAGCGGGTGAGGTCGCCCAATTCGGCAACCACCGTGATCGCGACCAACCACTGCACCCCACGCAACGCCTGCAGCGCCTCGACCACCGGAGCCAGGCGCCACGTCGGCGCCAACGCACGGAGTTCATCTTCGATCCGTTGCAGGCGATCGACCTGTTCATCCACCGCGCGCACGCCTTCTTGGAAGACAATCTGCTGCGCGGGTGTCGGGCACACCACCTTCGCCAGGAAGCGCTTGTGCGCGGCGGTCCAGTCGGCGCGGCCAACGTAGTGGAGCCCGTGCCGGAGCAGGAAGGCTTTCAAGCGCAGCTTTGCCGCCTTCAGCGTGACCCGGGCGGCATCCCGGGCCCGGCAGAGATCGCGGATCGCTTCATCCTCCACCGTGGGCACGTAGACGGCCGTGAGATCCCCGGACCGCAGCAGTCGCGCGAGTTCGACCGCATCGCGTCGATCGGTCTTCACCTTGTCACCAGGCTGCCGCGGAATGAGCGAGGGCGCCACCACGTCACACGCCAAGCCCTTCCCCGTGAGATACCGATACAGGCCGTACCCACTGGGTCCCGCTTCGTACACGAAGCGCAGCTCGGCGGCTTTTCCCTGCAGCCGCGCAATCAGTCGCTGCACATCAGCCTGGCGGGTGCCGATCTCGCCGACAAACACCGGTGGAGCGGACTCGCCCCCGCGCGCGTGCGCCACCGCAATCGAGTCTTTGTGGACGTCCAACCCGACGAAAAGAGAAGTAGGCTTCCCCATGGCTGACCTCCGGGAACACAACGCTGCGGACCATGCAGCGGTGCGGCTCTGGCCAGCAGGCTAACCCGCGAGACCACCCGGGGTCAGCCGCTGTCCGGAAGTCATACTGTCTAGCCGGACAAGGATGATTTAGTGGAACTCTGGCAATCGCTGCTCGTGGCGTTCGGTGGAAACGCGGCGCTTCTTCTCGTTCTCGGATTTCTCGGGCGGTCTTTGATGTCGACCGTCCTTGCGAAGGACGTCGAGAAGTTTAAGGCCGCCTTGCAGCAGGCCGGCGTCGAACACCAGATTCGTTTTTCGAAGCTGCACGAGAAACGCGCGGAGGTCCTCGCGGAGCTCTACAAACTCCTCGTCGCGGCCTATTGGCAAGTATCGGAATTTACCTCGCCAGCGCAATGGGGAGACCCGGACCGGAAGGAGCAGTACGCGGCTGCCATCAACGGCGTTGCCGCCTATTTTCGTTTCTTCGATCAGCACCGGATATGGTTGCCACCCGAGTTATGCGATCCCCTTGAGGCGTTTGCCAAACAGCTTCGGACTCCCGCGATTCATCTTGGAGTGTATCTGCGGATTGAACGTCCGACCGAGAAGACGCTCATAGAGCAAGGGGAAGTCTGGGACAAGGCATGGCAAGCGGTTGATGATGACATCCCGAAACTCCGGTTCGCCATCGAGGCGGAATTCAGGAAGCTTCTTGGCGCTGGCGGGGCCGGCTAACACCAGACGGCGCAGGCATCGTCAGCGCCGCTGGTGATGCGCTGGCGTTGGGCCGCTGAACCAGCAACTGGACGGAGTGAGCACAAGAAACCGCTGAGCGCGCCGTACACGACATCGGGGCGCTTCGAGGAAGGCCATTGCCGGCGCGCGGCGCACATGAGAGGATCAGCGCATGCAGTCGGGTCCGCTTGCTCAGCTCCTCAAACTCCCGGCGGGCGACCGGGCCGAATTGGCGATGGCCTTGTGGGAGAGCCTCACCGACGGCGAGCGCGAGGGGGAACTGGTGCTGACCGATGCGCAGCGCGCCGAACTCGATCGGCGATGGGCTGAGCACGTGGAGAATCCGGGCTCAGCGATCCCGTGGTCCGACGTGCGCCGGAAGATGTTGGGCTAACCGTGGCTCGGCGGGTTGTTCTCCGGCCTGAGGCCGAAGATGACGCGCTGGACGTGCGCAGGTGGTACGAGTCTCGACGCGAAGGGCTCGGTCGGGAGTTCGGTGCCGCCGTCGACGCCCTTGTCGCACGCATCGTTGCCAATCCTCTGGCGTTCCAGCGAGCGCACGGTGAAGCGCGGCGAGCAGTGCTGGCGCAGTTTCCTTACGCTATCTATTTCCGTGTCACAGATGAAGAAGTCGTCGTCTTGGCGATCCACGGGCGGCAGGATCCGTCGCACTGGCGGGGTCGATCGTGACGTTGGTGTATTCATGAGGCCCGCGTACGAGCACGCGGCCCAACAGCGCATGCACCAGACGGCGCTGACGAGCGCGGAGCGGCCGCTGGTGAACGCCGACGTTAGCGGCCGGAGTCGGCTACCGTCGTTGCTTCCAGTACCAAGGGCGTCGGCTCGCGTGCGCGATCGCAACGATATAGAGATCCTCGGTGCGCTCGCGGTAGATGAGCTTGTAGGGGAAGCCATCGACCAAGAACTGGCGATGCGGGTGAGGCCGGTCGACGGCCACCCCGATCTCGGGATGCTCACGCACCAAGCTGACCACGTGCAAGACAGCCTCGTAGAACTCGCCACCAAGTCCGACGCGCTTGCTCTCGTACCACCGGACCGCCTCGGTGAACTCTTCCGAGGCTGGCGGTGCAATGCGAACCAGCTTCACCGCCCGAGGATATCCTTGGCGACGCGGAGCTTCACGTCGTCCCAGGACTCGAGGGGCATGCCACCCGACTCGATGGCGGCGATGCGACGGCCGATCTCAGCCTCCCACGCCTGCTGGGCATCGGTATCGGCAGGGCCGTCCAGGCTGGCCAAGAGCTCGGCCGCTAATTCGGCCCGGGCGGACTCGCTGAGACGCAGGGCGTCGGCCAGCAGGGCAGAAGCGGCTTTCGTCATGTCTGAATCCTACGCCTTGGCTCCCCGGCTAACAAGCGCCCGGCGGCGGCCGGGCGCGAGGTCGTGGCAGCTTGAGACGTTGATGTGCGGCCACCGAGGATGAGCCGCATCGCGTGAGCCAGATCTCAGACGAAATGAGCGAAACGAATGGACCAGCTTGCCGCTGAGGTCGCGCGCCAACTGGACGATGCATCCCATTCAAGGTGAGCGACCGGACGATCGTCATCCTGAAGGACCTTCCGGTCGAGCAGTGCGAGGCCTGCAGCGAGTACCTCATCGAGGACGCGGTATTGACGAAGGTCGAAGCATTACTTGCGGGAGTCGACGCGTCGGCGGAGCTCGAAATCATTCCGTTCGCGGCCTGACAATTCGCAACCGGAAACATAGGTAACAGAGTTAACCGGGAAGATGGGTAACACCAGTTGCCCAGCCACCACACAGTGAGCGACGTGAGCCCGTGCAGCGACGTGGACGCGAACGGCACGCAGCGCGTCCTGCGGCGGCGGGTGTTCGCGGAGCGAACCGGTCTCGGTCGCCGGAGAACCGCTGTGGCAACGCAGCCTCGAGCGTCACGCCTCTCGGCGGGCGTGCCGAGCCGGCGAGACGGAGTCGAATACCCGGCGTCGCAGGACGCGCTCAGCTCAACCCTGTGTCGATGGCCTAAACAGGCCTACACCGCTGCGGGTGCGACCGCTGGCGCGGCCGTCGTTGCCGGCTTCGCGGCCGGCGCTGCCGCTGCCGCGTGGATGGCCGGTTTTCCGAGCCGCGCCTTCATCAGGGTCTCGGCGTTCGCGAACAGGTCTTGCTTCGTCATCTTCCCCGCCTCGACTTCCGCGAGAATCGCGCGCTGCGCCTTGTACTCGCGGTTGTCGATCCCGGCCTTGCTCTGCAGCATCCGCCACGCCTTGCGGCGCTCGACGCAGAAGAGCACCAACTGCCGTGAGAGCGCGCGGTACTCGATGCCCTTGTCGCCCTGCACCTTGATGTAGACGCCGAAGTCGGGCACGAACGAGCGGTGGTCGGCGCTGAGATACCGCCGGTAGACGACGTCCTGCTGCGTGATGCGCACCAGCATGTTCTCGAGCGGGATCAGCGTCTCGGCGTCCGCGGGCTTGATCTTCTTCAGGTGATTACGGAACCGCGCCTCGGTCGCGCACCAGTGCGCCACGGTGTAACGGTACGGCTCGTTGGTGCTCTTGAACTTCGTCTCGTACCAATCCATGTCGATCGACGGGTTGCCCTTGACGTCGAGCGCCTCCTGGTAGGTCTCGCCCAGCCGCGGGTTGAAGACGAACTCGGGCGCGCCGCGCGAATCGCGGACGCGCTGCGCCTGGTCGAGCGCCATGTCGTCGGCCACGCCGTGCTCGGGCTGGCAGGTGGTGAAGCACTGCAGGAACGCCGTGCCGCGGTATTCGATGCCGTCGAGGATCGACCGGTACAGCTTCGGCGCGTTGGCGATCGACACCTGTGCGATAAACGGCGAGCCGTGGCCAGCGAGGAACGTTTCGGCCACCGTCTTCTTCTCGTTGTTCTTTCCCTGCGTGGCGGCGCCGAAACTGTTCATGTCGCCGCCGCCCAGCATCGGCGTCGAGTCGGAGTTCTGTCCGCCGGTGTTGGAGTAGACCTGCGTGTCGAGCATGACCGCCTTGACGTTCGGCCGGTTCTGCAGGATCACCTTCGACATGTTCTGGTAGCCGATGTCGCCCATGCCGCCGTCGCCGCCGACCACCCAGACCTTGGGCAGCTCGAGGATCTCCTGGTCGGTCATCACCGCGTCGCTGAAGTGCACGTACTCGTAGTACTCGCGCGGCGTGATGACGTCCTGCTCGCGGTTCACGATCGCGTCGAGCAGCCGCTCGGGGACGACCGAGCGCCGGCCGTGATCGACGATGAAGCTTTCGCCGAGCAGCCAGCCGACGGTGATGCCGTCCTGGAAGAGCGAGTTCATCCAGGGATAGGGGTGAGGATTGTTCGGCGGGGTCGAGCCGTAGACCGTGTTGCAGCCGGTGTGCGCCGCCATCGCCATCACCGACATGCCGTTGGCGAGGCGTCCGTCGATCGGCTGGAGGTTCTTGTGATTGAACGCCTCCTGCCTCAGCACGGCGGTGAGGGCGTTGACCAGGTCCTGGTCGGCGATCGGACCGTGCGCCGCCATCCGCGCCCGCGTGTCCTGGTCGTCCTCGCCGCCGAGTCCGATGATCAGGTGCGCCACCGCCTGGTGAAAGAGCTCGTACTCCTGCGGATTGCGCGCCTTCAGCGCTTCGAGCCGCTTCACCCCGTCTTTCTCGAGACGATCGGCCTTGGCCCTGAAGCGGTCGGCCTTGGCGTGATAGAGCGGACGCATGTACGCCTCGGTCACCGCGCCAATCGCACGCAGGATGCTCTTCTCACCGCAGCCCGCGCACGCGCCGTCGCCGGAGACGAGCGCGTCGTAGTTCCTGCGCACCATCAGCATGTTGCGCAGCGTCGCCGTCTTCGAGTCCTGCGGCCGCGCGTCGTTGTAGAGGCCGAGGTACTTCTGCGGTGTGTCGGGCAGCAGGTCGAGAAACGCGGTGCCGCTCTCGTGCTCCGCATTGACCTCTTCGGTCTCCTGCACCATCCGCAGCGCGTCGTGCTCGCCGCACGCGGTCACGCACGCCGCGCATCCCTTGCAGAGGTCCGACACGAAGATTGAGAAGACGCCGCCACCACCCGCCGCCTTCTTCTCGGGCGTCGAGAAGATGGCATTGGTCTTCTGGTAGGCCAGCGGCACCTTGGCGATGACGTCGAAGAACTCCTGCTTCGCCTGGCTGGAGAAACCGTTCACCTCGTTGGTGACCTTCTGGATGATGAACGGCAGGAGCGGCGGCGGCTCCTGCTTGAGCCCTTCACGCATCAGGTCGCGCGTGCGCTTCTCGATTTCCGGCAGCAGGTGCAGCATCTTCTGCCGCTCGGACGCATCGCTCACGTAGTTGGCGATCGCGGTCGAGAGCACGGTGCCGAGATCCTGCGAGCAGTTGGGGAGCGCGGTGTCGGGGCAGACCGCGATGCACTCCATGCACTGCGTGCAGTTCTCGGGGATATAGAGCGGCGTCTCGCGGCGGGCGACGTACTTCGACGCGGTGTCGCCGCTCCCCGCAGCCATCACACCCACCGACGCCAGCGGCGACGAAGGCTGGTCGTAGCCGTAGTTGGACCTGAATTCCGAATCGAACACCGAGACCCGCGTGAGCGGCGTCCGCTCGCCCTGGCCTTCCGGCACCGCGTGCGAGCGGCACCCGGAGCCACAGCTTTCGCCGCCGCTGGCAAAGACCGGAACGATCGGCAACAGCGCCTTGCCGCGCAGGGTCGAGCGATCCGGCGCCTCGAGCTCGCCGACGCGAATCTCCCGCACCAGCTCGAATCCCTTGGTCATGACCTCCATGTTCGAGTTCACGACCGCGTCACCGAGCTTGCCGAACTTCTTCACGTACTGCTTGTGCACCGCGTCGCGGAACTGCTCGGTCGTGATCCCGAACTCCTGCAGCATCGGCGACACGGCGAAGAACGCCCCGAGAAACGCGTTGCCCTGCATGCGCAGCTGCAGGTCGCCGCGGTCGGTGGCCTCGCGCGCGATCGTGAACCCCGGCAGCGTGAACACCCGGATGTTCTTGTCGATGATCTGCTTGCGCGCCCAGAGCGGCAGCCGCTCCCACGCCTGCTCGCCCTCTTCCTCCGACTCCCACACCAGCGACCCGCCCTGCTCCATGCCGTCGAGCGGGTTGGTGTGTGTGAACGCCTTGGGATCGCAGCAGAGGACGACGTTGACGTGACGCAGGTCGCAGTTGACGCGGATGCGCTCGGGCGCCGCGATCATGAAGTAGGAGGTCGGCGCGCCCTTCTTCTCCGAGCCGTACTTCGGGTTGGCGCTGACGTGGATGATCTCTTTCGGGTTGCCGAACTCGTCCACCACCTTGTCGCGGTCGTAGAGCAGGTCGTTGAGGTCGCCGATGATCGCACCGAGGTTCTTGCCGGTGGTGATGGCGCCCCATCCGCCGACCGAGTGGAAGCGAACCGCGATCGCGCCGTGGGGGAGGAGTGACGGCGTGTCATCCGACTTCACCTCGTAGGGATGGTCGACGCCGAGCACCATGAACGACACACCGTCCGACGCCCGCTTGCCGTCCTTGCGCGGGCGCTGACCGAGCGCGAATTCGTAGGCGCCGATCACATGCTCGGGACGGAAGTCTCGTGAACCGAGGCCGTAGATGCCGCCAAACAGCCGCGGCGTCTCTTCGGCCATGATCCGCGGCAGGCCGTCTTCGCCCTGCAGCGCCTTCGCCAGCGCGGTGCGGATGTCGCGCCCCATCGGGTTGTCGCCCGCCATCGGCTCGTCGGTGCGCTCGAGGATGATGACGTTCTTCTTGCCCGCCAGCGCCTTGATGACCGCCGCCTCTGGAAACGGACGGAGCACGTTGATGTGGATCGAGCCGACCGTCGCCTGCCGCGTCTG
>CAMCNL010000123.1 GCA_945876205.1 Candidatus Sulfopaludibacter sp. SbA3 | reverse complement strand
CGATGTGGTCTTCATCGACCGCGACGGCCGCGCCGTGCACATCGTCCAGGATCTTCAGCCCTGGCGAATCGCCGCGTCGTTCCGTGCGCGTGCCGTGATCGAAATGCCCGCCGGCCGCGTCAGAGCGTGGGATATCAAACTGGGCGATCGCCTATCCCTCGCGCCATGCGGCGCGGACCTTGCTCGATGCGGCGCGGACCTTTACGGTCCGCGGATCGGATCATGAGAGTCCAATACCAACGGCATCTCGCCCTGGGGCTCGCCGTCATCGTGGTGCTCACCGCGGGGCTGCTGCTTGGCCAGTGGATGCCCGGCCGCTCAGCCGGGATCAGGACGATCCCGACCGGTGCCAGCTTCAACCTCGCCGTGGCCCGTTACCGGCACAGCGGGGAGGCCAACGCCGTTGCCGCCAACGTGCAGGCCTCGGGGCTGCCGGCGTTCACGCGGACGATGAACAATGGCGCGTGGCGCCAGGTCATCGTCGGACCGTACGTATCGATTGATGAAGCCGAGTCGGCCCAGCGCCTGCTCGCGCGCCGTGGATTCGGCCGCGCGCGCATGCTGGTTGACGAGAGCGTGCGCCGAACGCCAGGCGCCGAAGGGGTGATCGTCGAGGTGGCCAGTAGGCCGGGTCCTTTGGGACCCGGCGGCTCGAGACCCGCCGCGCCCGCGGTGGTCATGGTCGCCGCCGCGGGACGCGTCTCCGTCGTGATCGAGCTGCCGACCGAGCCGAGGCATCTCCAGACGCGGCGGCCGGAGGGCACTGTCCTCGAGGTGGACGCGGGTCCGGCGACGACCGCGATCGCGTTGCAGGAGTGGACCGCGCCTGACGGCGTCGATCTCATCAACCTGGTGTCGGTGGAAAGGCACGAAGGCCTGAGCGGCACGTCCCTGCGGACGAGGGTGACGATGCCCGCGCTCACCCAGAGCAACGTGCGCGTCGTCGGCCGCCGCGTCTACATCGACTTCTGGCGGCCGGAATCGCGAGCCGATCGCGTGCTGCGCGCCAGCAGGCCCGCGCCCGTTGTCGAAGAAGACATTGAGGAGGATGTTCCCGAGGGTAATCCCGAGGACATCTATCGCCAGGCGATCGCTCCGGTCGTCACGCGCGTCGGCGAGATCGAGCCGTTCCTGATGTCAGCCGTCGCGTCGCCGGCCCCGGACGTGCTGGCGGCGGTTGGCAAGACGCTGCGCGCGGTTCAGGAGTGGATTGGAACGATTGACGCGCCGAGTGACTCGGCAAGCTCCCACGACGCGCTGGTCGAGTCGGTGCGCCTGGCGGTGCAGGCGGTGGAGCCTGAATTCGCAGGCGACCGCGCCGCTCAGGCCCGCCTGGCTGTGACGCAATTTCACGCCGCCGCCACTACCTACCAGCTACCGGCTACCAACTAGGCCAAGAACATTCCGCTTACGCGTACCCTCTCAGTGGAGGTTGCACGCCTGTTTGCGGTACGCTTCGGCCTGCACCGATGAACAACCTTGAACAGCGCGAAGCTGACCTCTGGTCGGCCGAGGACAACCTGTGCGCCAAGGAGATCATCGAGTGAGCGGAGCCCCGAGGAAGGTGGTCATCATCGCCGGTCCGAACGGCGCTGGAAAGACGACCTTCGCTCGCGCGTTCCTACCGAACGAAGCAGGCTGTCCGGATTTCATCAACGCGGACTTGATCGCCGCTGGGCTGTCCCCGTTCGAACCGAACCGTGCGGCAGTTCGTGCCGGCCGGATCATGCTCGAGGAGATTACGCGCGCGGCAGCGGACGGCCGCAGCTTCGCGTTCGAGACCACACTATCGGGGCTGTCCTATGCCAGGCGGATCGACCTCTGGCGTCGAGGTGGCTACACGGTCAAGCTGGTATTCCTGAAGTTGTCCAGCGTCGAGGAAGCCCTGGCCCGGGTCGCGATGCGGGTCCGGCAGGGCGGGCATGACGTGCCGGCCGACGTCATTCGCAGACGATTTCACGCCGGCTGGCGGCATTTCGAGGACATCTATCGGCCTCGGGTGAATTTCTGGCAATGCTTCGACAACGGTGGCCCGACCCCGGTATTGTTGGACGAAGGAGCAAATCCATGAGCGACGTGCCCGTGTCCAGGCTGCCAGACGACGACATGCAGGCGGCGCCTCGTGCGTTGGTACGTGCGGGACATTCAGCCCGCGAGCTTGCGCGGCGAACGGGCACAGCCGTGGTGGTGGTCCGCGACGGAGTTCTCGTCGAGGAGCCTGTCGACCAGTCGTCCCAGGCCGCCACGCCGCCCCCGGTTATCTCGCGGCCGTAGCAGGGGCACGTGCAGGGAGCGGCGGTGGCTTCGTGTTGACGGCTCCCAAGGAAGCACATACATTAGCCGCATGGCGACCGTCACACGCCGAAAGCGCACAACGTCTCGGACCCGACGCGTGTCCGGGACCTATCGCCTGAGGCCATCCACCCTGAGCGCGGCGAAGCGCGCGCTCGGCGCGGCCACGGCGACCGAGACCATCGAGCGCGCGCTCGAGTTGGTCGTCTTCCGGCAACGGCTCGTCGACGGGACGCGGGCCATGCTCGGCGTGCCGATCGGCTCGCCGGACGCCGATTAGTGGCGTCTGTCCCACACAAGTACGTCCTCGATACACAATTCTTCATCCAGGGATTCCGCGAACCGCGCGCCAACGACGCGCTTCAGGAGTTCCATCGCTCATTCGCCCCGTTCGAGTACCTCAGCGCCATCGTCGCCCAGGAATTGCGCTCAGGGACGAGGTTACCGCGTGACCTGAAAGCGCTCGACCGGCACGTCCTCAACGTCTTCGAGCGTGCCAATCGCGTCATCGCACCGTCGCGACAGGCCTGGCATCAGTCCGGTACTGTGCTGGCGACGATGGCGCGCAAGGATGGTCTTGAAGTGGCCCGGGTGTCGAAGGCGTTCGGCAACGATGTGCTCCTGGCTCTGTCGTGCAGGGAAGCCGGGTGCGTGTTGATCACGGATAACGAGCGCGACTTCGCACGGATTCGACGATTCGCGAGCTTCGAGTTCATCGGATCGTGGCCACGGCGGGCGACATAGAATCTTTCTGCCGCGACCCACTGTGACGATTCGAGGTGATCGTCTGCCTACGTACCCACTATCCACACGCTCCCGACGACGATAGCGAGCAGGGCCGCGGTCATCATCATCGCGCGATGCGCGGTGGGCGACTGGTAGATGCGCCCGCCGACAAGGCCGACCACCGCGGCAAAGATCGTCATCGCGGCCACCGTTCCCACACCAAACGCGCCGATATAGGTGAGCGCCGCCGCGCGCGTCGGCAGCGCCAGGGCGGGAAGCACGCCGAAGAAGTGCGAGCTGCCAGCGATCCCATGCAGCACGCCAAGGCAGAAGGACGCGTGCGCATGGCCAAGACGACGGAACCAGGGCGGGCCGCGGCGCACGTGCAGATGCTCGTGAGCCATCGTGCCGTGCGCGTGCGGCGCGGTCTCGACGCGCGCGCTGCGGCGCAGCGCCCACAGGCCGACGCCAATCAGCGCGCCACCGACGATGCGCTCGCTCCAGGCCGAGATGATCTCAATCGGCGGAAGCGCGTCGCGCAGCAGGACGGCAATCACTGCCACCATCACCACACCCGCGGCGTGGCCGACTCCCCACGTCCAGCCCGCCACCCAGCCGCGTCGTCGGTCGGCAGCCGCAAGCGGCGCGACGGCCGCGAGGTGATCGGGGCCTGAGAGCACGTGGAAGAAGCCGGCCAGCAGGCCGGTGATCGCAATCAACATTGAATCGCCTTGATCCCGAGGTGTTCAGCCAACCCGTAGATTGTATCGTTGGCGATGGCGATCGCCTCCTCGGCCGTCATTTCGCGGCGACGGATTGCTTGACATTCTCGACGGCTCCGTCTATACCACTCGCACGGGTGCGTTCCGGACGCCTTCCGTCCACAGGAGAAGACTGCTCATGAGCAAGCGACCCCTCATTGGCGCGGTGGTGTTTGCCGCCGCTGCGATGTTCGCGGGGAGCCCCGCGCTGGCACACCACAGCGTGCCCGGTACGTTTCATCAGGACAAGACCACCGTCATCAAAGGCACGATCTCGAAGATCGACTGGATTAACCCCCACGTCTATATCTACGTCGACGTGAAGGACAAGGCGGGCGCCGTCACGACCTGGAAGGTTGAGTCGATTCCGACCAACCACATGCGGCGCGCGGGGATCACCAAGGCCGAGATTCTCGAGGAAGCGAAAGCCGGCGACGTGACGGTGCACATGTATCCGGCGATCAAGAATCCCACCGCGGGCTTCCTCCTGAGACTGACGTTTTCCGCCGGCCATTTCATGCAGTTCTACGGTGAGGAAAGTGAGATTACTCGTGCCTCGAACTAGCACTCTCATCGCTCTCGCACTCGGTGCGTTCGCCACGGTCTCCGTCGCGGCATCCGCGCAAGCTCCTGCGCCTGCGCGCCAGCCTGCGCCCGCCGCTAAGGCCACCCCTCGCGCGGCCGACGGCCACCCCGACCTCTCGGGCATGTGGTACCGGCGTGTCGCCGGCCCGGTCACGAAGCGCGTCGGCAAGTCGATCGTCATCGTGCGCGACCAGCCGGATCCTGACGGCCGGGCTCGCGCCGGCTATAACCCCGGCATGCCGAAGTACAAGCCGGAGTACCTCGCGACGGTAAAAGAGCTGAAGGACGATCAGATCAACACCGATCCGGCATTTCACTGCGGGCCTCCTGGAATACCCCGCCTCGGCCCGCCGCAGCGGATCTTCCAGACGGCGCGCGAGGTGGTGATCCTCTACGACGACCTCAATGGAAATTTCTTCCGCGTGATTCCGACCGACGGCCGCAAGCACCGCGCCGGCATCGAGCCGTCCGCGCACGGCGACTCGGTGGGGCGGTGGGAGGGAGATACCCTCGTCATCGACGTGCGGAACGTCCTCGAGGATACCTGGCTCGGAGACAGCGGTCTCTTCCACGGTGAGAACCTCAAGGTCACCGAACGGCTGACGCGCCAGGGCGACACGCTGAAATGGGAAGCGATCGTCGAGGATCCGGAATACCTCGTCGAGCCATGGAAGGTGACGCCACGGACGCTCAACCTCATGGCCAACACGGAGATCGAAGAAGCGGCCTTCTGCGAAGACCGCGGGACTGCGGATCGCGCCACAGGCGATTACCACGGCAACGTGCGCTAAGCAGCAAACCGAATACACGAACGCGATTCACATTCAGGAGGGGTCATGGTGCGGGTGCCTGCCATCGCCGGTGTCGTAGTGTGCGTGTTTCTTGCCTCGGTTGCATCGGCGCAACAGGCCAGCAGCATTGCGGGTTCAGTGAGGGATTCATCGGCCGCGGTGCTGCCTGGCGTGACGGTTGAGGCGTCAAGCCCCGCGCTGATCGAGAAAGTGCGAACGGTGGTCAGCGACGCCGACGGACGCTACAACATCATCGATTTGCGGCCCGGCACCTACACCGTGACCTTTTCACTGGCGGGCTTCCGCACGTTCAGGCGCGAGGGGATCGCCCTGACATCCGGATTCGCGGCGACCGTTGATGCGGATCTGCAGCTCGGCTCCCTGGAGGAAACCATTACCGTCACCGGCGAAACGCCGCTCGTCGATACCCAGAGCGCGCGCAGGCAGACCGTGATTTCCGACGAGCTGCTCGACGTCCTCCCCACCAGCACGAAGAACTGGAGCACGCTCGCGACGCTCACGCCGGGGATGAGCAGCCAGCGGATGCCCGACGTCGCCGGCCAGCTCGATCAGACGGTCGGGCGCAGCTTTCACGGCCGCACCGGCACGCGCGTCGAGATCGACGGCATGGGCGTGATGAACTGGCAGGGCAATGGCGGCAACGAGGGCTACATCATCCATTCCGCCGGCGTCGAGGAGTTGGTGGTCCAGACCAGCGGTGCGTCGGCGGAAAGCAAGGCTGCCGGTGCCCTCGTCAATCTCATCCCGCGTGAAGGCGGCAACCAGTTGCGCGGGAGCTTGTTTGGCCTGTGGACGGGCGAGGCCCTCAGCAGCTCGAACCTGACACCCGCGCTGCAAGCGCGCGGCCTGAGCACCGACAGCAAGATTCTCAAGATTTACGACGCCACTGCGACACTCGGCGGCGCGCTCGTCAGGGACCGGCTGTGGTTCTATACCTCGCAGCGTGAGTGGGGAAACAAGCACCAGATGGCCGGCGTCTTCTGGAATGCGACGCAGGGGACACCCCTCTGGACGCCGGATCCGAAGCGCCCGGCTGACCGCTATCAGTGGTACGAGTCGCACCTGGCGCGGATCACCTGGCAGGCATCGCCGAAGAACAAGGTCAACGGCTTCATCGATTATCAGAACACCTGTCAGTGCCGTTCGTCAGGGGCGATCGGCAGCGCACCGGAAGTCGGCACGGCGTTTCACTTCCGGCCCAACGCCCTGATGCAGGGCTCATGGTCGTCGCCGCGGACGTCAAGACTGCTGCTCGAGGCTGGCGCCTCCGAAGCCATGTCGATCTGGCCTCAGTACCTCGCACCCGGCGTCGAGCCGCAACACATCTCGATCCTCGAGCAATCCACCGGGATCCGCTACAACGCGCCCGCCACGTTCCTCCCGCTTCGCGAACATCACCGCCTGTCACAGCGGTTCTCCGTCTCGTACGTCACCGGCACGCACACCTACAAGGTCGGGATCCAGACGGAGCAGGGCATTCGCGATTCGGAGACGGAAGTCGCCGGCGACGTCAATTACCGCTTCAACAACGGGATTCCAAACCAAATCACCCAGTACGCGACCCCCTTCTCCACCAAAGAGCGGCTTCACGATGTCGGCCTCTACGCGCAGGATCAGTGGGCGCTGCGGCGCCTGACCATCAACGCCGGCGTCCGCTTCGATTACTTCCACGGATTCGTTCCGCCGCAGGATGCACCCGACGGCCAGTTCGTCGCGGCCCGTCACTTCGACGCGGTCAAGAGCGTCCCGCGCTGGATGGACATCAGTCCCCGGCTGGGCGCGGCCTACAACCTGTTCGGGAATGGCCGAACCGCGCTCAAGGCCTCGCTTGGGCGCTACGTCGGAAGAACCACGACCGACATCGCCGGCGCGAATAACCCGGTCAACACCTCGGTGAACACGGTGAACCGCGCCTGGAATGACACCAACAGGAACTACATTCCGGATTGCAACCTTCGCAACTTCGCGGCAAACGGCGAGTGCGACGCGATCCAGAATTCAAATTTCGGCAAGACCAATATCACGACGCGCTACTCCGACGAGGCGCTCAAGGGATGGGGACGCCGTGACTACCATTGGGACAGCTCGGTGGAGCTGCAGCATCAGCTCGGTGCCAGCATGTCAGTCAGCGCGGGGTACTACCGGAATTGGTACGGAAATTTCCTCGTGACTGACAACCTCTCCGTGGCGCCGTCCGATTTCAGCCCCTACTCGGTCGTCGCACCGGCCGACCCGAGGCTCCCGGGCGGAGGCCGTTACACCGTCACCGGCCTCTACGACATTTCCCCGCTCAAGTTCGCCGACGTCAATAACCTCGTGGTTCCGGCGTCGGGGTTTGGCGACCAGAGCCAGGTGTCGAACTTCGCTAACGTCAGCTTCGATGCGCGCCTCGCACGCGGCGCGCAGGTGGGTGGAGGGGTCGATACCGGACGCATCGTCCAGGACCGGTGCTTCGTCGTCGATTCACCCCAGGAGCTGCTGAACTGCCGTGTGGTGACGCCGTTTGCCGCGCAAACCGATTTCAAGCTGCATGGCAGCTACCCGCTGCCTGCCGGCCTCGTCGTCAGCGCCGTCTACCAGAACATGTCTGGTATCCCTATCGACGCCAGCTACGCGGCGACCGCCGCGCAGATCACGCCAACGCTGGGTCGCCCCCTGGCGGGCGGTGCCCGAACGGCGACCGTCCCGCTGGTGGCGCCGAATCAGATGTTCGAGGACCGTCGCACGCGTCTCGACCTGCGCTTTACCAAGCTCCTTCGAATCACCGAACGGCTCCGCCTGCAGGGCAACGTCGATATCTACAATGTGACGAATGCGAGCGGCATTCAGCAGGTGACGACGACCTACGGTCCCCGGTGGCTGCTGCCGCAGAACATCATCGAACCGCGAGTCGTGCAGTTCAGCGCGCGCGTCACATTCTGATCCCCGAGTGGTATCAGTGTGGCCTCAAGGTGCACTCCACGCGTGTACCTCGCTCAGCCGATCGTGACTGGCACCAGCGTCATCGTGTCATTGCCGAAGATATCAATCACCTTCACGGCGATCGTGTAGCGCCCGGGCCTGTCGTACGTGTGGGACGCCGTGGTCATGTCCAGTGCCCGCTTCTGACGGGTGCGGAAGCTTTGCCACTCGTTCTCGAAGATGTAGGCGCCGGTCCAGCGCTCCTCGAAGTCGGTGGCCGGCAACTCGAGTTCGCGTTGGGGCGAGCATCGCGTCCACCGATTCGGTCACCGTTCGCAGCAACAGCACCCTGCCGGCCAGTCGCTTTTCGATCTGTTTGCGCAGCCGCGTGGCCCGCGGCTTGGAGTTGACGGACGCGGTCAGCGCCCGGGCCTCGACGTCGATCCTCCCGAGGATGGTGTTGTCCCAGTTCTGGTGGAGGTGGTTGCCGGCCTTGGTCCAGTCGAGGCTGAAGGCGACCAGTCGTCCCTGCGCGTCGCGGTCCGGATCCTCGAGGGCCGCCTCGGGGCCCGCTGCCGTTGCGTGCAGGGATCGCAGCGCATCGAACGCCTCGTCGGGTGTGCACTGTAGCGTGAAGTGCAGAGTGGTGGGGGCGAGCGGGTCGCCGTCTGTGTTCTGCAGCCTTGGCGGCGGCGGGTGCCTGATCCGATCCGCCATGTCCAGGTAGGCGCGCCGCAGCTCGTCATCGAGCGCCAGGACCTGCAGCGTCGTGAGGACGCCCGCGCCCGCCGCCAACCGCTCGCGCAGCGCGCGGAAGTTCGGTCGATGATCCGGCGGCAGGAGCGTGGTGCCGGAGCCGATCATGATCGAGGTGCCGTCGAGCGTGAGCGTGCGGGCGAAGATCACGCCGCCGCGCCTGACCGTCTGCGACGCTGTCCGTTCCAGCACACGGCACGTGTCACCGGTGAGGAGGTCTTCCAGGTCGATGGAATGGCCCGGATCCACGGCCGTGATGTGGTGGAAGCTGACCGGGCGCCCGGCGGCTTCGGTGAGAAACCGGCGCTCGATGTCCGAGAGGTCTTGCGCGGTCTCTAGCCGTTGCGCCGCGGCTGAGGGCAGCCCCTTACGCCGCCGTCCGGCCGGCGTGAACTGCAGGCCGAACCACGTGATAAACAGGCTCTCGAATTCGAGGTCGCCGACGGGATCGTCCGGGAGATCGTGGCCCGCATGGAAGCGACGCTGCGCCTCGAGGAAGCCATCCTTGCCCCAGGCGTCCAGGGCCACGCGGAACAATTCCGGCATCAGGCGCCCCTCAGCCTCGCGGAGCTGATGCCAGCGCAGATTCGCGGCTTCTGCCGCGACGAGGCAGCACTGCTTGTATTTGCGACCGCTACCGCCCGAGCAGCGGTCGTTGCGGCCGACAGGTACGCTCACCACTCATTTCTCATCGACGATCTGTTGCTCGACGAATCGCGCACAGAACTCCACGAGTCTTCGTACGGGGTCATCGATTTCCCGCACGTCATCGTGACCCGGGTCTGACGAATCGGCGTAGTCAGTGAGCTGTCGCTTGTCGAAGGCGCGGCTCAGTCCCCGAGCCAGGTCCGTCGGGACGAGTTGTGTCTTGACGAAGTGTTGCTGAAAGAGCGCGATCGTCCCGCTATGTTTGGACGTGTCCAGGTTGCGTACGGCGAGGAGCGCCTTTGCCGCATAGAACGCCGCGTAGTACAGGCGGTTGATCGCGCCGCGCCATCGCTCGTCCGCGATGAGAAGGTCCGCTTCGCGGAGCGCTTCGATGGCTCGGTCGATTCTCCGTTGAGCAAGGTGGCTATTCACCCGGGTCACACCCCGAGGCCCTCTCGTTCAAGGGTCTGCAGGAATGGTGTGTCGCGCCACGTCGAGTCGTGCACGACGCGCGCGGTGAGGACGCACGGCGAAATATGAACCGCGTGGTCAAGGCTGACATCGAACGCGAGGTCGCTGACCGCGGTTTCGAGTCGAACGCGCTCCGTCTCAGGTTGGACGACCACGAGCATATCGATGTCCGACTCTGGACGTGCGTCGCCGCGCGCCTTCGATCCGAAGAGCCGAATTTCGACGATGTGATCGCCCAAGCTCTGGCGGAGGCGACTGGCGAATGCGGCGACGGCCCGCGCGTCGGCGGGCGTCAGCGGTGGAACGAGGCTCACGGGTACGGCCGGCTGCATGCCGGTATTCTATCGGTCCGGCTGGCTCCGGTCATCGGTTCCTTGACCGGGTTGGCGGACGCTGGCCGAATTTGATGCGCTTCTCGAGGACGGCCGATCGCGCGTCGCACCATGGGACCAGATCGAACGCTCGGCAGGAATCGTCTGAACCCCGGTATATACTCGCCGCCATAACGGATATGCGTCAATGCTTGGCTGTGTTCATCGCGTTACTCGCCACCGGATCCATCGCGTGCGGGCCTGCTCCCGCGCCGCCCGCCGCCAAGAAGGTCGTCAAGGTCGGCATGATCCTGACCTACTCCGGCGCCGACGCGTCGATCGGAGAAGCGATCGATCGCGCCGCCGAGCTCTATCTCACGCTCCATCGCAGCGAGATTCCGCCCGACATCGACTTGCAGATCGTGAAGCGCGACGAAACCGGTCCGTCGCCGGATATCGCGCGGCGGCTCGCGCAGGAGTTGCTCGTGCGTGACGGCGTGCAGTTGCTCACGGGCGGGCAGTGGACGCCCAACGTCAGCGCGATTGCGCCGCTCGTGACCAAGGCCGGGGTTCCCTACGTCGTGATGTCGAGTGGCACATCCAACACCACGCGGCTCTCGCCGAACATCGTCCGGGTCGGCTTCACGGTGTGGCAACAGAGCTACCACATCGGCAAGTGGGCCGCGACAAACGGCATCACGCGGGTCTCCACGATCGTCAGCGACTACGCCGCCGGCCTCGACGCGGAAGAGGCCTTCAAGACCGGCTTTACCGACGGCGGCGGCACGCTGGTGAGCTCCATTCGCGTGCCGCTGCGCAGCCCCGACTACGTGCCGTTCCTCGAGCGCATTCGCCGCGAAAAGCCGCAAGCGGTGTACGGTTTCAACCCGGGAGGCCCCGAAGCGACGCGTTTCGTCAAGGCCTACCACGACCTCGGCCTCGCCGCCGCCGGCATTCGACTGATTGGCCCCGCGGCGATTGTCCCGGACGACGAATTGAAGAACATGGGAGACGCCGCGCTCGGGGTGATTTCTTCCACACACTACTCATCGTCGGGCGACCGGCCGGCGAACCGCACGTTTGTGGCCGAATGGCAGAAGGCGTACGGCGCCGACAGCGTGCCGAGCTACTTCGCTGCCGGCGGGTGGGACGGCATGGCGGCGATCGTCCACGTCATCAAGACCCAGAACGGCGATCTCGAGCTCAAGCGCACGATGGACACCCTGAGTCACTGGAGCAA
>CAMCNL010000122.1 GCA_945876205.1 Candidatus Sulfopaludibacter sp. SbA3 | reverse complement strand
CACGAAGCGGAATGGATACGGGACGCTGCGCGGCACGCCCATCGGCATGCACCACAGGTGCGGATCGTCGGTCTCGTGCAGCTTCCGGTACTCCATCAGCTTGACCGACGCGGGGAGCAGCGGCAGCGTCTCACCCTTCGGCAGCCCGGCGGCGATGTCGTTGACCGGGCCGCCGCCATTCCAGAGACCGTTCAGGTCGACGGTACCGTCGGGGTTGTGCGGCGTCGGCCGCGTATCGACCGGCGGACGCTTGACCTCCTGGCCGAGCGCATTGACGGGACCGAGCGGCGGTTGCGCGCCACGGCCTCCGCGGCCCTGGCCCCCGGCCGGCGCCGCGGGCGCCTGTGCCATGAGCGGAACGACGATCCCGACGACCCCAACGAGCACGAACAGCTTACGCACGTATCCTCCGACCTTATTGATTGCCAGCCGGCCCGTTATCGTCGGCCGCTCCACCGAAGAGCGATCGGCCGTCGGCCGTGACGACGGAGCGCGCGTTGCCGCGATTGGGCGCGACCTTCGCCGCATATCCCTGCACCGTCAGCGTGTCCCCCACCTTCAATGTGCGGCTCGTCCACCCGTTGCGCGCGAGGGCGCTCGGGCTGGCCAGCTCCATGTTCCAGGTGTTGGTCTTGCCGTCCTCGACCACGTCGAGATAGAAGCGCACATGCGGGTTGGTCCACTCGACTTTCGAGACCGTGCCCTTGAAGTTAAACGTCTTGGCTCCGTCGTACTCGGTTGAGAAAGAGTGGTGGGCGAGGAGCCCGACCCCTGAACAGAGCAGGCTGAACATGGCCACGAGGACCCCGAACTTCGTTTTCATTCCACTAACCTCCGACTTGTTTGGCCTGGCGTCCCGACTACGCACACGTCCACCCGAGGCAATGTCTTGGACGGATTATTGTCGTCCAAGAAGCCAGGCATTTCAACTGACCTAAGCAGGCTATTTTTCCGGGACGGAGCCCCCCGCTGGCGTGCCGCGCGGCACACCCATCGGCATGCAGACGTAATGCGGGTGGCCTACTTCCCGTTGGTGACGTCCGGCGGCTTCAATCCGCCCACCAGCCCGACGCCGTACTGGTTGTTCTCCTGGCAGATGTACTCGAGCAGCTCGTCGCCCGGCGTCCAGGTGGCCATGAACCTCACCGTGAACGGCTTGGTGTAGGCGCCCGGATCCTCGATGGTCACGACGTTCTCGAGATGGCCCTGGTCCTTGCGCGTCCAGCGCTCGATCGTGTGCAACTGCTCGGTATGCGGATGGCCGCGGCGATCGAACCAGAACTTGTCGTTGTAGCCGACGGTGTCGATGACCAGCGTGTCGCCTTCCCACTTGCCGATGGAGTGTCCGAGCCACGTCGGGTCGAGCTCCTTCGGATGCTGCCGGCCGTCCATGAATATCTGCCGGTAGGTGTGGATGTTGCCTTCGTGCAGGATGAAGAGGTGCGTCGCCGCCTTGTGCGTGTAGTTCTGCACGAAGCGGTAGGGGAACGGCGTCACGCGCGGCACCCCCATCGGCAGGCACTGGTTGTGCGGCTCCATCGTCACGTCGCGCTTCGACATGACCTCTTTCGCCCACGGCAGCATCAGGTTGTCGATCTCGCCGGGCTTGAGCCCGCCGTCTTTCTCGAGATCGTTTACCGGTCCGCCGCCGGTCCACACGCCGTTCAGATCGACGTGTCCGTCAGCCAGCCTCGGCACCGGGCCGGTCGGGATGTTGCGCCGCTGCTTGGACACCTGTCCGACGGCATCTTCCTGCGCGTGCGCGACGAGCGGCACGGTCACCACGAGTAACGCGGAGATGATCAACAGCTTCTTCACGTGGCCTCTCCTGGTGAGCCGGGTGTCAGTTGTCGCCGCCGCCCGAAAATACTTTCGAGCCGTCAGCAAGCATCACCGTGCGCGTGTGACCACCAGGAATGCCGGAGCGCGCCGCATCCGCTTCGACGGTGACCGTGTCACCTACCTTTACCGAGGTACCTGTCCATCCCTGCCGCGTCAGCGCGCTGCGCGCCGCCAGCTCGAAGTTCCAGGTCGTCACCTTGCCGCCCTCGTTGACGTCGACATAGATGCGCGCGTGAGGATTGGTCCACTCGACCTTCGACACGGTGCCCTTGATCGTCACCTTCTTGTTCGGGTCGTACTCACCGCTGACCGAATGATGGGCAACGACGGGCGCTGCCGAGCAGACGAGGGCGAGAGCCACCACGAACAGGCTGAGGGTCTTTCTCATCGCAGTCCTCCAAAATTGCAAGATGCCGACGTATGCGGAGAGGATACGCGAAAACCAGTCGTTTCGCACCCCTGGCGACCCAGTGCATGCCAACGATGCCCCAGCGCTGGCTGACGCGCCCGTAAACATGCTCCTCATTTCTGCGGGGCGGCTTCCAGCCCGTAGCCCTTTTCCTTGTAGATGTTCTCGATCCCCGCCGCGATGCCGTATTGGTTGTTCTCGGTGCAGACAAATTCCATCAGCTCATTGCCGGGCGGCAGCACCTTGGCCGTGAACTTCAACTGCACGGGACGCGAGAATGCGCCGGGATCGTCGAGGGTGAAGTCGTTCACCATCGTGCCAAAACTGGTACGCGTCCACCGCTCGACGGTGTGCAACTGCTCGGTGTGCGGTGTGCCGCGGCTGTCGAACCAGAACTTGTCGTTGTAGCCGACCGTGTCGATGACGAGCGTGTCGCCTTCCCACCAGCCGATTGAGTGTCCCCACCAGCTCGGAATAAGGATGCTCGGGTCCGGGTGCTTGCGGCCGTCCATGAAGATCTGCCGCACGGCGCCCGCATCGCCGTTCTCGTGAATGACGAAGATGATCGGCGCCGGCCCCTTGGCGTTGTATGACTGCACGAAACGCCATGGATAGGGATTCACGCGCGGCACGCCCATCGGGGTGCAGTACAGGTAGGGCTCATCCTTCTCGTCGCGCGAGTCGCGAAGCGCTTTTGCCCACGGCAGCAGCGGCAGCTCGCCGGTGAACCCGCCCTGCCGGCCGATGTCGCCGTTGGACCCGCCTCCGACCCAGGGTCCGGAGATGTCCGGCTTGCCGTCAGGCATCCTCGGCGTCGGCAGGTTCATCATCTCGGGCGGCGCACTCGGCGTGTATTCGCCCGAGAGCTTGGCGCGAAATTCCGGTTCGGCCGCGCGTTCCTGCGCGATGGCTGGCACGGATGCGGACAGAACCACGAAGGCCACGAAGATCACCAAGCAAAAGGAGATCAGCGTCCTTCGTGACCCTCGTGTGCTTCGTGGTTCGTGCGTACGAGAATCCATATCTGACTCCACACTAAATGATGCGCGAGGCGCCACAGGGTATCAGCCTCGATAGTGCCCCGTCGATGGCCGCCGTCATCTAATCGGCAGAGAGGGACGCTCATGCCGCAATCGGGGCGCGAGGGTCAGCGGACGTGAATAATCCCCCGGCGGATCGCCACGGTCAGGGCGTGCGTGCGGTCGTTGACGCGCAGCTTCTCGAACGTGTTTCTGAGATGGGAGTGCACGGTTTCTTCGCTGATGCCGAGCGCCGCCGCGATTTCCTTGTTGCGCTTGCCGTCCGCAATCAACTGCAGCACCTGCTGCTCACGCTTGGTGAGCGCGGGCTGCGACGCGGTCGACGGCGTCGCCGTGTCGATCGTGCGGCCGGCATGCACCTCACGCACGACGCGGATGAGCTCATCCGAGTGCGTATCCTTCAGCAAGTACGCGGCGGCCCCAGCGGCGAGCGCGCGATACACATCCTGATCCCCCTCGTACATCGTCAGCACCACGATGTGCGCGTCGGGAAACTCCTTTCGGATCGACTTGATGGTGTCCACGCCGTCCATGCCGCGGAGACGCAGGTCCATCAGCGTCACGTCCGGCCGGTGCTTCTTGTAGAGGTCGAGCGCCTCTTCGCCGCGCGTGGTCGTGGCCACCACGGCCATGTCCGGCTGAAGGTTGATCACGAGTGCGATGCCATCGAGGACGACAGCGTGGTCGTCCACGCACATGACGGTAATAGGCCGGCTAGTCATGGGTAATGGTCGACATCATGCCGTACCTGACGAAACGGTGAGCTCGACGCGGGTGCCGGCGCCACCCGTGGACGACACGCTCAACGTCGCGCCCACCGATGCCGCGCGCTCGCGCATGCCGACCAGCCCCCATCGCATGCTGTTGCTCTCGCCTGCCTGCGCCGGATCAAATCCCCGACCGTTGTCGGAAACGGACAGACGAACAGCGTCTGGCTGATAGTGCAGCGTGACCTGGACGGCGGTGGCATGCGCGTGCTTGACGACGTTCATGATCGCCTCGTGGGCGATGCGCAGGAGCTGCTCTTCCAGCTCGCTCGTCAATCCTCTCGCGGCGCCGGAGACTTCGAAGTCGAGTCGCACCGGCGTTCCGGCAGTGAGAGATTCCGCGGTTTCGCGGATCGCGGCCGGCAGGTCCCGCTCCTCGAGTGACGGCGACCTGAGCAGCCAGATTGATGACCGGGTCTCTCGAATGTAGCGGCTGACCAGGCCGCGAACGGTGGCGAGGCGCTCCTTCGTCCCCTCCGGCGATGAGTCGAGCTGCTTCGAGATGCCGTCGACCTGCAGCGCGACGCCGAACAGGCCCTGCAGCAGCGTGTCGTGAATCTCCCTGGCGATGCGAGCGCGCTCGTTGAGTACCGCATTGAATTGATTCCGCACGCGCACGAGGCGCAGCCGCCACGCCAGCGACGTGAGCAGCAGCAGTGCGCCGACCATCGTGACGGCGAAGGCGCGCGTCTGGTAGAACATCGGCGCGATGGCAAAATCCCACGCCGCTTCCGTGCCCGGGCCGCCGCCGCCGCGGCTCGTCACCCTGAACCGGTAGCGGCCGGGAGGCAGGTTCGTGTAAAGCGCTTCACGCCTCAGCCCGGCGCGAACCCAATCCTGATCGTATCCATCGAGCCGGTACAGGAATCGGCTGCTGGCCGCCGAGCCCAGCGTCAACACGGTGTACTGGATCTCGATCCGCGACGTGCCGGGAGGCAGCACGGCGTTGGGCCGCGGGGTCAGCTGCCGATCGTCGGCAATCACCGTCTCGACTCGAATGTCCGGCCTGGCCGCGGGCTCCGTCAGCAGGTCCGGAACGATGCGCGCGGCGCCGTCAGCCGTGGCAAACCAGAGCGTGCCGTCAACCGCGCGGACGCCGCCCGGAAACGCGCGAACGACGACGGCCGGCAGGCCGTCCGACGCGTCGTAGACCTGGAAGTTCGTCAAGGTCGATGCGCGATCCGCCCTGGCCGGGTCGGTGAAACTGGCACGAAGGATCCCGGAGCGCGTCGCGATCCAGAGATGATCGCGGGCGTCTTCCACGATCGCCAGCACACCGCTGGCGAGATCGTCGATGTCTTCCCTGACGAAGCGATTGTTCTCCATGCGGCCGAGGCCGGTCGTGGTGCCGACCCAGACATGGCCCTGGCTGTCTTCGTAAATCGTCGTGACGGTTCCGATGTCCGATCCATCCGCCGCCGGACAGGGCGTCGTCGTCCCTCGTGCGTGCACCGCGACGTCGCCGCTCCGCTGGCCGATCCAGAGGCGCTGCTGCGTGTCGACAAGCACCGACATCGACCGCTGCAGCCCCGCGTCGTGGAGCCGCGTGAACGTGCCGTTGGCAAGCGCGAACAGCCCGTCGTCCAGGTCCGTGACCCACAGGGTGCCGGCGCCATCGCCGGTGATCCCGGTGATCCGCCGCAGCAGGACGCCGGCCGGCAGCGTCAGCGCAACGAATCGCGTTCCGTCAAACCGCGCCGGGCCCTGGTTGGTGGCCGCCCAGAGCGTGCCGCCGGCGTCGGCGTGCAAGGCCCTGATGCTGCCGCTCGGCAACCCATCATCCTCGGTATAGCGTTGCTGCCGTCCATGGCGAAGCCGGATCAACCCCGCGTTGGTACCGAGCCAGAGGCTGCCATCGCTCGTCGTCGCCATCGCCGACACCGTCTCGCCTTCGGCAACGCTGGTCACCCGCTTCTCCGACAGCCGGGTCAGTCCTCCGGCCATGCCGATCCAGATGTTGCCTTCGCGATCCTCGAACAGCGCGTGGACGGAGTTGCTGCCGAGGCCGTCGCGCCGCGTCACGTGATCGAGCGGCGGCGCCTCGCCCGTGGCCGGACGCACGCGCAGCAGGCCCTGTCCCAGCGTGCCGACCCACATGTTTCCGCGTCGGTCCCGAAGCAGGTCGCTTGCCGCGCCGAACCCCTGGCGCGGCCATCCCGGGACATCCGGTTGGCTCGATACCGGCGTCAGCGTGCGCGTCCGATCGGTTGCCCACAACGATCCCGACGCATCGTCCGCGATCGCGGTTACCAGAGACGACGAACGCGTGACCTGGTGAAAGGAATCGGTCGACGCATCGCGGCGGAAGATCCCTTCCGGGGTACCGACCCAGAGGACGCCGTCGCGATCGACGAACAACGCCGACGATGCGCGCACGGCGAGACCGTGGTCGGCGCCAACCTGCTCCCAGCCGCCGCTCCGGAATCGCCACACGCCGTCGCCGCCACTCGCCCAGATCGTCTTCTCGCTGTCTTCGACAATGCGGTCGACAAGGTCGGCGCGAAACCCCTCGCGCGCCGTGTAGAGCGTGGCGTCATCGTTGTGAATGCGCGCGATGCCGAACGTGAGACCGACCCACAGTGTCCCATCGCTCGCGACATGCAGCGCCGACACGAATGTGGCCGGGGGCACGCGGTCGATCGTCCAGGGGACGAAGCGGACGCCGTCGAAGCGCACCAGGCCGAGGCTCGTGCCGAGCCAGAGATAGCCGATGTCGTCCTGCACGATCGCGTTGGTGTCGCCGAACGTGAAGCCGTCCTTCCCCACCCAGGTCGTCAGCGAATAGGCGGCCAGGACATCCTGGCCATCCAGTGCGGAGGCCGGCGAGCCGCAGCACAGCGTCGCGAGGGCGGCTGCCGCCACGATTCGGTAGGCGCGTTGTCGTGCGGGACGCATGTCGGGAGGAAGGATACGCGGATCGCCGGCCATTGGCGATCCGCGTGGTCGTGCCGTGCTCAGCTGCTAGAAGCCGTACTTCACGCCGAACTGCATGATGCGCGGCGCCCCGGCCTGGGTGGTGATGCGGCCGAAGGTGCCCGACGCGAAGTTCACCGTCGGGTTGCCCCAGTTGAAATTATTGAGCAGGTTGAACGTCTCGACGCGGAGCTCGACGTTCTGGCTGCTGGTAAACGAGATCGTCCGCGACAGCGCCATGTCGACCACCCAGTAGCCGGGACCCCTCACACCCATGCGAGGGAAGTCGCCCAACGTGCCTGGCAGCGGCTGCGCGAACGCGGCCGGGTTCAGGTAGCGCGCGAGCGTCTTCTCGGCGGGATACGGATCGTCGAGCAGCTTGCGCACGCGCTGCTGCTGGATGCCGGTGAACGCCGGGTCGCCGCCGGCGATCACGTTGAGCGGGCTGCCCGAGCGGGCGCTGAGAATGCCAGACACTCTCCACCCTGACGCGATCGCACGCGCCGCGGCGTTGTCGAACGTCGGGGTCTCGGCCCCGACCGTGACAATCCCGATGTGCGTGCGGTCCTGGTCGCAGACGCCGTCGTCGAATTCCGGGTGCTGCGGATCGGTATAGCCGCTGGCCAGCTGCGGGAAGCCGCCGGTCGTCGGCGAGCCGAAGCAGCGCGACACGGTGTAGTTGCCGTTGAGGCTGATGCCGCTGGCGGCGCGGCGACGGAAGGAGAGCTTCAGCCCCTTGTAATCCTGGACCCCTTCGTTGGTATGCAGGTCGAGGTTGCCGATCAGCGCGGCGGCCGCCGGGTTCTCACCCGCGAGCGTCAGCACACGGCGGCGATCGAGGTTCGCGTTGGTGGTGCAGACCGTGAACGCCACGCCCTGCAGCGTGCAGGGACCCAGCCCCAGGAACACGCCAGGATTGATCGCCACCTGGTACCACAGCCGATCCGAATGGCTGCCGAGGTAGCTCACCGACGCGCCCCAATCGTTGCCGATCTGCTGCTCGAACGTCACGTTCCACGACTGGATACGCGGCGAGTTGATGTCCGGGTCGATCGCGCCAAACGCGCCCGCCGGGATGTAGTCGGTGTTGGCGTTGGTCACGATCGGATGCGGGTCGCCGCCGATCTGCCGGTAGGGATCGTCGAACCGTCCCGTCGGATCCTCCACCAGCGAGCGATTGCCGAACGGCGGCGCCTGCGCGTTGATGTTGTGGTACTCGGCGGTCGGGAAGTCATACGCCAGGCCGTACGACGTGCGGAACGCCATCCGGCCGTCGCCCGACACGTCCCACGCGAGACCCGCACGCGGCGAGAAGTTCATCCACTGCTTGTTCAGGCCGCTCTGCCCGGACGGATAGCCGGCGTCGCCCGGGTACATGAGGCCCGCGGGCGCCTTCAGGAACACCGTGCTCTTCACGTTCTTCCGGTAGTTGTCGATGCTGAAGTTCGAGATGGCGTTGTTGAGGATGTTCTGGCCGAAGTAGGGCTCCCAGCGGAGGCCGGCGTTGAGCGTCACGCGGCTCGTCATCCGCCACGTGTCCTGCCCGTAGACGCCGATGTGCCACTGGTTCATCGGCAGCGCGCCGGGACCACCGTGTTCAAGGCGGCCCAACCGGCCCATCATGAAGTCCGCAAGGCCGAGACCGAGGAGCTGTCCGTTGAAGGTCCAGTTGCCGCCCGAGCGGGCGTGCGTCAGGAAGTCCATCTTCCAGTAAGCGAGATCGCCGCCGAAGGCGAACTGATGATTGCCGCGCACCATCGTCACGTCGTCGCTGATCTGCGTCGCATTGGTGTTGAAGATGCCGCCGGTGGCGGTGCCGGCCGAGATGTTGAATCCGCCGGTGACGGTCACCACCATCTCGCCGGGGTTGTAGCTGTAGACGTTCGAACCGAGCGCATGGGGATCGAAGAACGAAGGGTTGCCGCGGTGGACCGACGTCCGGTTGAACGCGAAGCGCAGCGAGTTGACCGTATTCGAGCCGAACACCTTGGTATCGCCAATCACCGCGGACTGGGCGAGGTTATCGATCCCCGGCGTCGCCGTCGCGAGAATGTTCTGGGTCGTGGCAAACGGCGCGGGCGCGACATACGAAGTCGCCATGTAGCGGCCGAAGATGGTGTTGCTGCCGCTCAGCTGAAAGTCGGAGCGGCCGAGCAACTGCCACTCGTCGCTGTTATTGGAGGCGCGGTACTTCGTCTCACCGCACGGGTCGGTCGTCGTCGGCAGCCGCTTGGCGAGGTTGACGGCGGCCGGGCTGAAGAGCGCCGGGTTCACCTGGTTGTTGACGAACGGCGCCCGCAGCGCGATGGTGCGGCCGCCATTGCAGGCCGGCGATGCGAAGGCGCTGAAATCACCCGCCATCATCGCCGCGGTCGGCACGTGCGAGATATTGGACGAGGGCGTCTGGCGGGTCATCGTGCCCTGGTAGGCGCCGAAGAAGAAAAGCTTGTTCTGCACGACCGGACCGCCGAGGGTGCCGCCGAACTGGTTCCGCCGCAGGCCGTCGTCTTTCTTCTTGCCGTCGACGATGGCGGCGAAGGCCTCTTTCGCGTTGAAGCGCTTGTCGCGAAGAAACTCGAAGGCGTTGCCGTGATACGCGTTGGTCCCCGACTTGGTGACGGCACTCACCGAGGCGCCCGAGTGCATGCCGTTCTGCGCCGACAGGCCGCTGGTCGCGACGCTGAATTCCTGGAGCGCATCCGGCATCGGCATCGGCAGGTTGCCGTTGTCCTGCGGGTTGTTGTGCATGGCGCCGTCGAGCATGTAGGCCACGCCGAACGACAGGCCGCCCGCCACCGAGATGCTCACACCGCCCTTCATGCTGCGGCTCGATGACTCGCCGGTCTGCACCGCCGCGCCGGCCAGGACGATCAGGTCGGTGACCTGGCGGCCCTGCAGCGGCAGCTCGACGATGCGCTCGTTCTCGACGACGTCGCTGATGCCCGCACTGCGCACGTCGACGATCGGCGCGGCCGCTTCCACCGACACCGTCTCTTCGAGATTACCGACCCCGAGCGAGGCGTTGATGGTGGGAGTGGCGCCGACCTGCAGCACGATGCCGGTCTGCACGTAGGTCTTGAATCCCTGCAGCGCGACCTCCAGCTTGTAGGGGCCGGTCGGCAGGCTGGGCATCAAGTAGCCCCCCGTGTCATCAGTCACCACGCTTCGCGTGAAACCGGTCTCGGTCTGGGTCACGGTGACGGTCACGCCGGGGAGCACGGCCCCGCTCTCGTCCGTGACGCGTCCGGACAGTTCAGCCGTCGCCTGCGCAGAGGCGACGCCGCCGGTCAAAAGAAGCGCGAGCGCGCCAAAGGTCAACGTTCGTACAAACCACTGCATGCACATCCTCCGTGCCGATCGATTGACGAATACTACTTGCGCTGGAATGGAGCCGGCTTGGCGAACCGTGATGCCTCGATGGCGACGTTCGGCCGCACCTCGGTCAACGAGAACGAGTTCTGCCCATCGGTCCAGGTCATGAGCAGCTTGAAGGGCACCTTGACGCCCGCCACGTCGCGGTAATCCGAGTAGTCGATCTGTGTGGGCACGGTGCCGACCGACGTCTTGTTCCACCGCACCTGCCTCACCAGCAGACCCGTGTCGTCGAAGTAGAAGTTCACGGGAAGCTCGCCGGGCCTGGTGCCCTGGAGCACCTGGACGCCCTTGTCGTCGATGAGCGCGCTGCCGACCTGCCACTGGCTGAAGGCCTTCTGGATGCCCGCGGGGAACGCCACCATCGCGTCCACCTTCATGCCAGAGAGGTTGCCGCCGGTGAACTCGAGCAGCGGCATCGGCCGCCAGCCCTCCGCGGCCCATCCGCTGCGGCCGTCGAAGATCTTGACGTTGTCGCTGTCGGGCAGGCGGCTGATCTGTGCGCGCTGATCCGGGGCCTTGGCGTAGATTTCGACGGGCACTTCCCCGCCGCCGGTGTTGAAGCCGGCGTAGGTGCCCTTTGCGACGTAGCTCGTGAGACGGGCCGCGCGGTCGGCGCCGCCGAGCGCCGTCATGTACTTGTCGAACACCTGGTCGACCGTCGTCCGCTTGTCCGCCAGAATCGTCATCGCGTTGGGATCGTCGGTCAGCGCCGCATACTGGGCCTCGAGGCTCGGGATCGCGTCGGGCTTGTAGGTGGTGCGGTGGCAGGTGAAGCAGGTGACGCGCGGCTGGCCGCCAAAGTACATGCGATTGATGTTGTTCACCATCGCGATCATGCCGCGCGCCCTGGTGATCGCCGGCGTAGTCACCGCGAACCTGGAGCGATCGGTTCCCGACGCGTGACAACTGGCGCAGTCATACCCGAGCGACGAGGAAAACATGCCCATCGCGTCCATGAACTCGTCGACGGGAATGCCCTTGAGCACCTGAATGTTCTTGAAGAAGTTCTCGGACATCTGAACGCCTTCAGCGGGGGCGGGGGCCGTCTGGCCGGCAGCCGAGACAACCAGACCCAGCCAGCACACGATTCCAACACCGATGGCACCCGAAATCGTGTGCCTCCAACCGAACTTCATAAAGCTCCTACGTATGAACGTATGAACGTGCGAAAGTGCGAGGGTGCGGTGCGAC
>CAMCNL010000121.1 GCA_945876205.1 Candidatus Sulfopaludibacter sp. SbA3 | reverse complement strand
CGGAGGCGCTCGCCGGTGACCGCGAGGCCGTCCACGAGGATTGAGCCCCCAGTGGTTTCCAGGAGGCCCATGAGCAGGTCCATTAAAGTGCTCTTGCCGCTACCAGTCGCGCCGACCACTCCCATCCGAATGCCCTTGGGAATCGACAGGTTCACGCCATCCAGCACCCACGGTCCGTCTTCCGCGTAGCGGAACTTCACATCTTCAAAGGAGATACCCTCCCGTACGCGGAGCGGCGACGGCACCGGCAGGTTCGCCTCTGGAGGCAGAGGCTGATCGAGCATGTCCAGCACTTCCGAAACAGGGACGCTGTTGATCACAATCAAGGACCAGGAATCGTAGGCTTGCTGCAACACGGGCAAGAGACGCTGCGCGCCAAGTGCAAGCACGGCGAGCACCGGCAATGCAGTGCTCAGGCCGCCGGGGGCACCGCTCAGCCAGCAGGCCAGCCCAACGACAAGGATTATGCCGACCGCCTCCACCACGGACCGCGGCGCTCCCGCAAGGAACTGGTTGTCAGCGGCCGCCCGGCGCAGCCGCGAATTCGCTTTCCGGTACACCTCGACGTACACAGGCTGCGTCCAGTCGAGCAACACATCGCGAATCCCGCCCAGGCCTTCCTGTACGACCTTGATGATGTTGGTCTGTTCGCGAGCCACGAGCAGACCGTTGTGCTGCAGGCGGCGGCGTGCGACCCATGACGCGAGCATGTAGCTGCCGCCGAAACCTGCGCCAGCGACCGTCGCAGCCGCAGGATGAACGGCCACCAGGGCTGATATGAGCGCCAGCAATAAGACGAGATCCGTCACAAGTCTTAGCTGGCCGATCAGCATCCTGGACGCGCCATCGACTTTGTGTGTGATGCCGCTCAGCACCGAGCTGCTGTTGCGTGCGACCTGCACGGAGTACGGCTGATACAGCGTTCGATTGTAGATTGCGATGCCAAAGTCGCTGCTGATGCCGTAGGCGAGTCGGCTGGTAGACCAGAGCAAGACAAGTCGAAATGCCGCAGTTGCTACCGCGGCGACCCCGAACAGCACCGCGAATGGCAGAACGAGTTCGTCTGCCGCCGTGATTCCCCACGAGGCGATGACGCCGCCGAGCATTGGGTGATTCAGTACTCGGTCAGGCGACGCAAGGATCCCAATAAAAGGTAACAACGCACCGAGGGTGGCCACCTCGGAGAACGCGCTGATGCCGATCAGCACGCAAAGCAGCGCGAGCTGACGCCGGCGATGCCGGTGCAGATGGCGCCACAGCCTGACCGTCAACTGGAAGACCCCGTCGTGTTTTACGGACACGGCAGAGCACTCAGCGAAATGTGGGCTACAGGCAATACACCTTGTCGCGCGGCACGCCCCGCTCGTTGAGACGCGTCTGGATCGAATCCGAGTGCCGGATGCTCGCTACGATGACGTGGGAGTACGTGACGCCGTTGAACCCATCAGCCGACAGGCACTCCGGGCCGCAGATCGTCACGTCGAAGAATCGCCCGCGACGACGATCGTCGACCACCCCGATAAGCGTGAGATCGGTCCGCTGAAGGCTGACGTAGGCGATCTCGGCCACATCGCCGACGCCATAGAAGACCACCCGCTTCTGGCCGGAGCCGTCGACCTTACACTGCTCAGAGAGCGTCGTGAGACTGGCGCGAATCTGTTCTCGCGTCTGGGTGTACAGATGAATCGTGTTCTCGAGCGATACACGGGTGGCACGGCCAAGCGCCTCCCAGCCCTCCGGCGTCATGAGATAACGCAGGTTGCGCGGGCCGATCCCCGACACCTTGATGTAGCCCTTCCCGGCCAACCGGCGAATCAGCAGGTTCGTGAGGCCGAGCGCCACTCCCAGATCGCTGGAAAGCGACCGCTGCGTGACTCGTTCCCCAGACGCGATTGCCTGCAGAATCTGTCGATCTTGTTCGTTTTGAAGGGGTGTCAAGATGCACTCCGTGCCTCTCCCTCACAGTCCAGGCAGGCGGGAACCATGCTGGAGAGCAGGCGATAGCCGGAGATTGTTCAGGACGTGAACAATGCATTAAACGCGGGTAAAGGCCGCCTTGTCAAGGAAATGCGCGCACGCCCAATTTCGTGATCAGGTGGGATTCGAGGACGAGGACGTCCATCTCGGTCTTCATGAAACACCGGTAGGCATCTTCCGGCGTGCACACGATCGGTTCATCGCGGACGTTGAACGACGTATTGACGATGATCGGACAGCCGGTGAGCTCTTTGAAGGCGCTGATGATGTCGTAATACAGAGGATTGTCAGCGCGGCGAACCGTCTGGATGCGGGCTGAATTGTCGACGTGGGTCACCGCCGGAATCGTGGACCGCGGCACCTTCAACTTCTCGATACCCCAGAGCGATTCGGCGCCGGCAGGCGCCGGGACACGCCGTGATGCCGCGACATCCGCCACGAGCAGCATGTACGGGCTCTCGGTGTCGAGCTCGAACCACTCGGCGACATGCTCGCGCAGTACCGCCGGCGCAAACGGCCGGAACGACTCGCGGAACTTGATTTTCAGGTTGAGCACCGATTGCATCGACGGCGAGCGCGGGTCGCCGATGATCGACCTGCAGCCGAGCGCGCGAGGTCCGAACTCCATCCGGCCCTGGAACAAGCCAACCACCTTGCCGTCGGCGATCAGGCGCGCCACACGCATAGGTAGGGCCGCACGGTCGACGCGGTCGGCAGCTATGTTCTGATCCCGCAACCACGCCGCGATTGCCTCGTCGTCGAAACGAGGCCCAAGCAGCGACCCCTGCATCTCATCGGCATACGCGGGCAAGTCGTCCGCCGCAGCACCTGCACCGGGCGTCCAGTCACCTCTCTGTTCAGCGCTCACACGAGGGTTCTCCAGATGGCGGTGCCAGATCGCATACGCCACGCCTAGCGCGCCGCCCGCGTCCCCGGCCGCAGGCTGAATCCAGACTTCTTCGAACGGGCCCTCGCGCAGGAGCCGGCCGTTCGCCACGCAGTTCAACGCCACGCCGCCGGCTAGGCACAGTCGGCGCGACCCGGTTTCCGCGTGCGCAGCACGCGCCATGCGCAGCATGATCTCCTCAACGACTTCCTGAACAGACCGCGCGAGATCCATCTCGCGCTGCGTGACCGGACTGTCGGGCCGTCGCGCAGCACCGCCGAACAGCCGCTCGAAACCTCCCCCGGTCATCGTCAGCCCGTGCACGAACTCGAAGTACTCCAGGTTCAGCCGAATGCTCCCATCGTCATGGATCTCAACGACGTGATCGCGAATCGCGTTGACGTAAGTAGGCTCGCCATACGGAGCGAGCCCCATGACCTTGTACTCGCCCTCATTGACCGTGAATCCCGTGAAGTAGGTGAATGCGGAGTACAGCAGGCCGACTGAATGCGGAAACCGCATCACGCGCAGCATCGTCAACGCTGCCCCATCGCCGTGGGCGATCGACGAGGTCGTCCATTCGCCGACTCCGTCGATCGTGAGCACTACAGCCTCTTCGAAAGGCGAGGGATAGAACGCCGATGCGGCGTGTGATTCGTGATGATCGCCAAAGAGGATCGGCGCGTCGATCCCGAGCTCGCGGCGAATGTCGTCAGCGAGCCACAGTTTCTGGCCAAGCCAGAGCGGCATCGCCATCAGGTAGGAGCGCAATCCCCTCGGCGCCGACGCAATGTAGCTCTCGAGGAGGCGCTCGAACTTGAGCAGCGGCTTCTCATAGAAGGCGATGTGATCGATGTCCTCGATCTTGAGACGGGCTTCCTCGAGACAATAGGCAATGGCGTGCGCCGGGAAGCGCTCATCATGCTTCTTGCGAGTAAAGCGCTCCTCCTGCGCCGCAGCCACGATCCGTCCATCGACGAGCAGGCACGCCGCCGCATCGTGGTAATAGGCAGAAATGCCGAGGACGGAGGCTGACTTCACAATAGGGGCTGGGCAGCGCTAGAACAGCGTGTAGATGAACGGCGCGATGGCGCTGCTCTGTGCGAATACAAGCAGCAGGCCGAACAGCAGCAGCACCAGCACGATCGGTGCGAGCCAGTATTTCTTCTCCTGCATCAGGAAGGTGTAGAACTCGCGAAGCACCTGCGACTTGGCCATCGATCTCCAGACTTGCTAGAACATGCGCTCGTAATGGCGCGGACCCCGACGACGAGCGTCTACCGTGGACCAGGTCGTCCTGGAATCCGGTGTCCGGAGCGGATTGCGTCCGAGCAACCGCATGATGATCCCGACTGGTGTCAGTACCACGAAGAAGAACACGGTGAGAAGCACGCGCGAGTTGAGCCATCCCAAGGCCTGCGCAAACCGCCACCAGATGCGATTCGGCACCCGTAGCAATCCCGGTGCGGTAAGGCCGAGGATCACAAGCACCATTCCAGTCGCGATCAGCGTCGGGCCGAAGACGGCATGCGCGCGCCACGAGCTGACGGCCCCGATCGCGGCGATCACGCCCCCAACACTGAGTCCAAACGACCGCTCTGAGGGAACGGGGTGGGTGCGGATGGTCAATCGACGACCTGGTACTTCACGATGCCAGGCACGATAAACAAGAGCACGTCTTCGTGCAAATCAAGGTCGCTACTCGGAAATGATGACGAGGTCGTCGGCGACGCCTCCGCTCACGGCGGCGAGAGGTATGGCGCGGTCGAAGGTGGCCAGTCGGCCGCCGTGTCGTTTGGCGAGTCCGAGCAGGTAGATGTCCGTGACCTGCCGGTGCGATACCGGCGCGTCGGCCACAAACAGGTCCACATCCCGGAGCGACACATCGTCGGCCCAGAACACGTGCTCTCCGCTCGCGCAAAAGGTCCGCAATCGATCGACGATGCGGCCCGGTGGCTCGGCGGCTGGTGAGTAGCTGCGGTTCGACAGAATGCGAACGACGCCGTTCTCCGTCAGGGGACAGGTCGCCCAGCCGTGTTCGCGGCTTTCGGCGAACCAGTCGTGCGCGGTGTCGTGATGCACGTGATCGGGGTCGAACAAGGCGACGAGCAGATTGACGTCAAGCAGAGCGGGGCGAGTGGCCCGCGTCACGGCTCGTCTCTGAGGCGATTGACCAGCGCGAGCGTCGGCTTCGGGCTGCCGGCAGGGCGCCGCGGCAGCAGCGGAATCCCGTTGCGGGACGTCGCGCGGGTTTTCGGCTCCAGAGCTTTTCTGGCCAGTTCTGACAACACCTTCCCGGCAGTCGTGCCGCGATGCTCGGCCAATTCCTTCGCGGCCTGCAGCACGTCCGCATCGATGTCGAGGGTGGTCCGCATGGATGGATCATCACGCATCACGCATCAGAAGTCAAAGCGCTGGGACCAGACCGGCGGCCCACCGGTTCGAGCCATCGCCGCGCCACGCGCTGAGGATTCCAGCGGCTGCGGCGACGGCGCCGACACTGAGGCCGAACGACCGCTCCGACGGAATCGGGTGAGCGTGGATGGTCAATCGGCGACCTGATGCTTCACATTGCCGAGCATAATAAACAAGAGCCCATCCTTGTACAACTCAGGGTCAACCTTCGTTCGGTCGCGGGCGACGCACATCAGCGCATTCGCCGCCGTCTTCGTGCTGGCGTTCATCGCGCGGTGGCTGACCTACAACGGCCTGGGCGGCGATGACCACTGGTCGCTCTGGACCGCCTCGGTCTTCCTGAAGGGCGACCTTCCCTTCCGTGATTTCGTCGAGCTCGGGGATCCCGTCTACTGGGGCATGTCCGCGATTGCCCAGTACCTCACGGGCTACAGGGTCCTCGGTGAAGTCGTGCTGGGCACCACCTTGATCGCGCTTGGCGTCGCGCTGGGGTTTCACATGTCGTGGCTGGCCAGTCGTTCAGTCGCCATTGCCGCCATCGTCACGTGCATTGCGATGCTCCTCGTGACCGGCTCCAAGCTGTACGTCTATCAGAAGGTCTTCCTGTATCCCTTCGGCCTGTGGCTCTGCTGGCGCTACATCGACAAGCCTACCCTGCTGCGAGCCGCCGCACTCGCGGCTGGTGTGGTGTTCGCGTGGGGATACCGCCACGATCACGGCATTTACGTCGGGATCGGCGCGGCGACCGCCGTCCTGGCCACGCACTGGAAGGAAGGCCTCAGACAGGTCGGCTTCGCGTGGGCGCGATTCGGCGTCGTCCTCCTGTTGATAATGGCGCCGTACCTGGTCGTGATTCAGGTGAACGAAGGGGTGTTTCCGTACATCCGCGAGCGGCTCAGGATCGCGCGAATGCTGGACACCGCCGGCCGAAAGGACGTCTGGTTCACTCCGGATACGGCCGCGCCCACGCACTGGCTCCGGATCGATCCCCCCCGCCCGGCGCACGTGATCGTCGACTGGAAGCCCGAGGTCACACCTGACACGCGGGTGTCACTGGAACGCCAGTACTCGTTGACCAACGGCGTCGATCCCAAGCAGCGGATGTACGAGTACTTTCTGACCGACCTGTCGGACGACATCCTCGTGGCGCTGATCACCGACGCCCGGATAGTGGATAGAAAGGGCGTCGCCCAGGCATTTCGTGAGATGCCCGATGGCTCGAAGGTCCGCACCGAAATCACCGCCACCCAGCCCCCTGAAGACGACGCGCCGCCAGAGGCGCGCGCGGTCGTCTCGATTCAATGGAGCCCAGCCCTCAGCGCCCCGGAACGCGCAGCCCTCGAGCGTCAGTACAAACTGCTCGATCCCACTCCCACGCGAAACAAGTGGGACTACTCGCTCACCGATGTCAGCACGAGCAACATCCGTGCAATCGTCGAGGATCCGCGCGTCTACGACACGGGCCTGTTGTTCCGCGACACGTTCCGGCCGATGGAGGAGTCGTCCCTTGTCCGCCTGCAACGAGCCGTCCCGCTGCTCAGGATCAGCGTCGCACCGGAGTGGTGGCATCCGGTCAACGGCGCGGTCTGGCTCTACTGGATGTCTTTCGCGCTACCGGTGATCGTGCTCCTGATGCTGGGCGTCGACTGGATCCGCGGCCGGACGCGCGAGGGCATGCCGAACGCGGCCGCGAAGCTGTTCGCCGCCGCCGTCATGATCGAGGTCGTGGACGTTGCCTTGCTAAGGAAGGCGGGGAACTTTTCAGAACATGCCGACGTGATAGCCGTCCTCGGCGCATTTGTCCTCGGCTCTGCGTTCGCAGGATCCAGATGGCGATCGCTTCGCGGAGGCCTCACCACCGGGGTTGCTGCCATCGCTCTGGTCGTCTCCATTTCGGCGGCCATGATCTTCGTATCGCCCTTCAACGCGCTCGCACTGGCAGGCTTCAACGACGGCTGGCACGGGGCCTGGGCCAAAGCCGTCACGTCGTACGAGGGCTACGCAACATCACCCCCGATCGACGCCTACGCGCCACCGGGGACGATCGGCGATCGAGGCCTTCTCCGATACGTCTACGAATGCACCAGGCCGGACGACCGGATCTGGCTGCTCACCGAAACCTACACCGTCCCGTATTACACGGAACGGCGCGTGGTAGGACACATCTACTGGAGCATGGGGCTGCTGGCGACACCCGCGTTTGAACGGCGCATCATCGAGCAGGTCGACAAGGAAGAGGTGCCGTTCATCATCAGTTTCGGGGGCGATCGTCCCCTCCAGAACCTGGAGAGCTATCCACTCGTGCACGAGTACGCGCAAAAGCGGTACACCACGCGCCATGCCATTCCGGAAGACAAGATCGACCGCGGATTGTCGATTTGGCTGCTGACCGACGGCCGGCGCACGCCAACCGGGACCTACGAGCTATTCGGCCTGCCCTGCTTCAAGTAGTCGGCCGGAAATATGCGCCGAACGTCTCTCCCTGACGCCGCCAACTGAGGAGACCACTCAAGGCGATAACGGGGATCAGAAGTACACCGGCCACGACCGGCTCACACCATCGCCGCACGATGCCCGCCTCGGATCCAGTCTCCACACGTTCGTGCGTCAGCCGCCGGAACAGTACGCTGTTGCCGCCCAGCCACGCGTTGAGCAGCGTCTGCAGCAGCGTTACCGGGCTGTATTCGATGGACGAGTGCACTTCCTCGACGCGTTCGAGGCCGGCCTGCTGGGCGAGCGTCGTCAGCGAGAGCGGAGTGAAGTGAAGCAGATGCTTGGGCACGTCGTACGCCAGCCAGTGGTGACGAAATGTCCTGGCCGCCCAACCACCGGCGTTGGGCACTTCGACGTAGACGAAGCCGCCAGGCTTCAGGATGCGTCGAATTTCCGTCAGCAGCGATAACGGCGCCGGCACGTGCTCGAGCACATGCCAGAGCGTCACGCAGTCGAATGACGCATCAGGATACGCGGCGTCCGCCAGATCGCCGGCGAAGATCCGATCCGATCCGACGAGGTCACGAGCCACCTGCGCGGCCGTCGCCGACACCTGCGTCCCATGGACGTCGGCGCCCCACCGCTGCAGCCACGCGAGCGTATCCCCACGCCCGCAGCCGATGTCGAGCACGCGACGCCCGCGAACATCCCCGCCCATCCGCCGCCTGAGCATGCTGGCCCGCCGCCTTCGGAACAACCGCACAAGCCGCTCGGCGGCACCCAGGCGGAAGCGCGCCGCTGCTGGACCGGTGTAATAACCAGTGTCATACAGGGCCCGAAGCGTTTCGGATGACGGAAAGGGAGACGTCGAGAGTAGACCGCACCCGGCGCACTCGACGACCTGGTAGTTGTCGAACTCAGCTCGACGGGTACCTGAGCGCCCGCTACAGACGGGGCACTGGAACATCCGCCTTGTCTCCCGCCTCTGCCTCGATGCGTTCGCGATAGAGCGTCTTGCCGTCGGCGCTCAACGTCGGATGCGGCCGGAAGCCGCTCCGGGCGGCGACGTAGCGCAGCGTCACGCGAAGTACCCCGAGGCCGTATTTCACGCTGCGCGAGAAATTGATCGACGACGCATCATCGAAGTACTTCGACGGGCAGGTGATCTCTGCGATTTCGTAACCGAAGTACACGAGCTGCACGATCATCTCGTTGTCAAAGACGAAGTCGTTCCCGTTCTCGCCCAGCGGCAGCGCCAGCAGGGCCTCGCGCGAGAACGCACGATACCCGGTGTGATACTCGGTCAGCTTCTGGGCCAGGCACAGGTTCTGGATGAGCGTCAGGATCCTGTTGGCGATGAACTTGTACATCGGCATGCCGCCCGCGAGCGCCCCCCGACCCAGCACCCGCGACCCAAGCACGGCGTGGTAGAGGCCCGACGTGATCATGGCCGCCATCGCCGTAATCAGCTTTGGCGTGTATTGATAGTCGGGATGGACCATAACGACGACGTCGGCTCCAAGTTCGAGCGCTTGACGATAGCAGCTCTTCTGATTCGCTCCGTAGCCGCTGTTTGTCGTATGCACCAAATGGTTGATGCCAAGCTCCCGCGCAATAGCCACCGTCTGATCCTGGCTCGCATCGTCAACGAGAATGACCTCGTCCACGAGGTCGAACGGAATTTCTTCGTATGTCTGGCGCAATGTCTTGGCCGCGTTGTAGGCGGGCATCACGACGACGATTTTCTTGCCGTTCAGCATCTGTTCGTTGGGAGTTCCGCTCTATCATAACTGCGCGATGCACGAGGTAGATCCGCAATCGCCCCCTCGCGCGTATGCGATGCGGGGCCTTGCTATTGCTGCAGTTTTTGTCATTGCCTTGCTCGTCCGCTGGGCAACGCTGAGCAGCCTGACGGGCGACGATCACTACCTGCTGTGGGCGGCGACCAACTTCCTGAACGGCGATCGTCCGCTGCGCGATTTCATCGAGCTCGGGGCACCCCTGTATTGGGCGATGTCGGCGCTTGGGCAGGTCGTCACCGGTCACCGGGTCATCGGCGAGGTGGGCCTGGGGACGCTCCTGGTGGCGTTCGCCTTCGCGGTCTCGTTTTACCTGGCGTGGCGCGCCAGTGGATCGCTGCTCGTCGCGGCGGGGCTAACGGTTCTGGCGTTGCTCGTGATGACGCAACGCGAGCTCTACAACTACACGAAGATCTTCATCTATCCGCTGGCGGTCTGGTTGTGCTGGCGCTATCTCGATCGCCCGACGCTCGTTCGCGCGGTGATGCTCGCGCTGGGGGTCGCGGCCGCGTGGGGCTATCGCCACGACCATGGCGCCTACGTGGGCGTTGGCGCGGCAACCGCCGTCCTCGCGGCTCATTGGCGCGAGGGGGTTCGACCGGTCGCCATGGCCTGGCTCCGTTTCGGCGTCGCCCTGGTGCTGATCCTCTCGCCCTATCTCCTGCTCATCCAGGTCAACGAAGGGGTCGTCCATTACATCCAGGAGCGAGTGCATCTCGCCCGGGTCGTCGACGCGACCTCGCGACGGCCAGTCTGGTTCAGCGTCGATTCCTCGGCCCCGGATTACTGGTTCAGGATCGATCCGCCTCGTCCCGCCCGCGTCTTTGTCGAGTGGAAGCCGGAGGTCTCGAGCGCGGACCGTATGGCGCTCGAAAAGCAGTATTCGCTGACCAACGGCGTCGATCCGAAGAAGGCCTTATACGAATACCTGCTGAGCGACGTGTCCCCGGCCAACCTCAAGGCCCTGGCGACCGACCCGCGCATCGTCGACAGACGCGACATCTCGGTGACCTACCGGGAAGCGGAAGGGGGATCGAAGGTCATCGACGAGGTGGTCGCGACCGAGCCACCACCGCCCAACGCCCCTCCCGAAGCGCGCGCGGTGGTCGAGATCCAATGGAAAGATGGCCTCAGTGAGGACGAGCGCGTCGCACTCGAGCGGCAGTACGGCCTGCTCGACAACCGCAGCAAGTGGGAGTACGCCCTTGCCGACCTCAGCACCGAGAACATCCGCGGCCTGGTTCAAAGTCCCCGCATCTATGACACCGGACTGATCGACCAGGACACCTACCGGCCGATGGAGGAGTCATGGCTGATCCGTCTACAGCGCGTCATTCCGCTCTTCCGCGTCGGCATCGCGCCCAGGTACTGGCACACCGAGAACGCTGGCATTACATTGCACTTCCTGTCGCTGGCATTGCCGTACCTGATGTTGCTGATGCTTGCGGCTGACTGGATGCGCGGCAGACGCCGCGAGTTCATGAGCAAGGCGCCCGAAAAGATGTTCGCGGCCGCCGTGATGCTGGCGGTGGCGCATTACGCGCTGCTTCGCAGGGACGGATATTTCGCGGACCACGTCGCCGTCGCGGTGATTCTCGGCGGATGCCTGTGGGGCCACACGTTCGCTCACCGCACGGAGCAGCCGCGCACCAGCCGGATGCTCTCGGCTGTGGCCGCCGGAATCATCCTGATCGTCGCCACCTACTCGACGCTGACGTATGCAAGCCCACTTGCGGTGGCGTCGACGCTGGGCATCGGTGACGGCGGCTTCTGGCACACGAGCCGTGAGTTGTTCCGGAAGTACAACACCTCGCCGGCGATCGATTCGTACGCACCAGCGGGATCGACGGGCGACCGTGGATTGATCCGTTACGTCTACGAGTGCACTCGGCCGGGCGATCGGATCTGGGTGCTCTCGGACTTGTTCACCTTCCCCTACTACGCCGAGCGCTCCGTCGTCGGCCACATCTACTGGCAGGCCGGATTGGCGGCGAATCCCGAGTTCGAGCGCCGGATGATAGAGATGGTCGACAAGTCAGAGGTCCCGATCGTGCTCGGCCTCGGCGGCAAGGGACCGCTCGATTACCTGAACGCGTATCCGATGGTGCAGAAGTACGTGGCGGAGAGGTACACCAATCGCTACGCGGTGCCGGATGAAAATGCGCAGCGGGAGCAGGTGTTCTGGCTGCTTACCGACAGCCGGAGA
>CAMCNL010000120.1 GCA_945876205.1 Candidatus Sulfopaludibacter sp. SbA3 | reverse complement strand
GCGGATGTCGCGGCCCGGGAACACCTCCTCGAGGTGCTTGAAGAACGCCGGGTCCATCGCCATCACGTCCTCGAAGTGGCCGTGGAGCGGGCAGTCCTTCACCATCAGGATCTTGCCGTCGCGCTCGATGATGGTCGCCTTGATCTCGCCGACCTTCTCGTTGAGGAGGACGGAGACGTCCTTCTTCCCATCGAGAATTTCCTGCCGAGCTTCGCGGGTGCAGGTGGGGCAGAGCGAGTCGGTCTCGCGCGGCCAGCCGAGCGGCGGCTTCGTCTTCTGATGCGACTTGAGGAGCGGCTTGTCAGACCAGCGCGGCGTGAACGAGGGGTTCTGCTTAATCTTGTTAACCGTCGAGAACACCCGCCAGACGCCATTGGCGGCGACAGACAGACCCTTTTCCACGTACTTAATCGGCGCGTGCATTGATGCTTCTCCTATCCCACCAGGTCCGAGCCTGAACCTGCGATCGGGGCGATTTTAAAGGGAGAATAGGGAAAATCACGCGAGTTTTCAGCCGATTGGCGCTCTGCGGGGGTGGGCTGGCAGCCGCGGCCGCTCACCGGCGGGTCGATTCGCGGGACTGCTGGGTCCGCGGCGCGGAACCCGCCCTCAGGTGCCAGGGTATGTATGTGCAATACAGATTGATTGGTTCAGATCATTGTATTTCCCTTATGGTGCCAGGCTCGTCAGAATGTCCGGACCATGTTCGACGGGCAAGACCCCTGTACTCCTCCACTGAAACAAGGCCTGTACGACCCGGTAGACGAGCGCGACGCGTGCGGCGTCGGCTTCGTCGTCCACATGAAGGGTCAGCGCTCGCACGACATCGTGCGCAAGGCGCTGCAGGTCCTCATCAATCTCGAGCATCGCGGCGCGTGCGGATGCGAGGCCAACACCGGCGACGGTGCCGGCATCCTCATGCAGACGCCGGATGCATTTTTCCGGAAGGTGCTGCCGTTCACGCTGCCGGCCGAAGGCAGCTACGGCGCCGGCCTCGTGTTCCTGCCGCGCGATGAGCGCGATCGCGACGCCATCAAGGACGTGATCGGCCGCATCGTTGTCGAGGAAGGCGCGACCCTGCTCGGATGGCGCGACGTGCCGAGCGACAATTCGCTGCTCGGCGACAGCGCGCGCGCCACGCAGCCGATCTTCCAGCAGTTGTTCATCGGTCTTTCCACGGCAATCGTCGACGTGGACCTGTCCGCCGACCTGTCCGCCGAAGCGCGACGCGCGAAGGTGGAAGCGCGACGCGCGAAGGCGGAGCGGAAGCTCTACGTCATCCGCAAGCGCGCCGAGCACGCGGTGGATACGCTCGACATTAACGCGCTCTCGCGCCGGTTCTTCTACATCGTCAGCCTCTCGGCGAGGACGCTGATCTACAAGGGCATGCTGACCGCGCAGCAGCTCGGACCGATGTTTCCCGATCTTGCGGACGAGTCGCTTCAGTCATCGCTCGCGCTCGTCCACCAGCGCTTCAGCACCAACACGTTTCCGTCGTGGCCGCTCGCGCACCCGTATCGCTACGTCGCGCACAACGGCGAAATCAACACGCTGCGCGGCAACATCAACTGGATGCGCGCGCGTGAAGGACTGCTCCAGAGCGACATCTTCGGCGACGACCTGAAGAGCCTGCTGCCGGTGATCCGCGAGGGAGGCAGCGACACCGCCACCTTCGACAACGTGCTCGAGTTCCTGGTGATGGGTGGGCGGACGCTGCCGCACGCCATCCTGATGATGATTCCCGAGCCGTGGAGCGGCAACGAGACGATGAGCGCCGACCGCAAGGCGTTCTACGAGTACCACTCGTCGCTGATGGAGCCGTGGGACGGCCCCGCCTCGATCGCCTTCACCGACGGCACCGTCGTCGGCGCCGTGCTCGATCGCAACGGGCTTCGTCCGTCGCGCTACTACGTCACCAAGGACGACCTGGTGATCATGGCGTCCGAGGTCGGCGTGCTCGACATCGCCCCCGAGAACATCCTCGTCAAGGAGCGGCTGCACCCGGGCCGCATCTTCCTCGTCGACACCGCCAAGGGGCGCATCGTCGACGATGAGGAGATCAAGAAGGAGCTGGCGGCCGAGCATCCCTACCGCGAGTGGCTGAAGCAGAACCTCGTGGACATCGATGATCTGCCAGCCGCGCGTGCGGAACAGCCCGACTCAGCGACCGTCTTCAAGCGGCAACAGGCGTTCGGCTACACCCAGGAAGATCTGCGCGTCCTGATCGGACCGATGGCGATGAACGGGGAAGAGCCGGTGGGTTCGATGGGCACCGACACCTCGCTCGCCGTGCTCTCGGAACGTCCGCGGCTGCTGTTCGACTATTTCCAGCAGCTCTTCGCCCAGGTCACCAATCCGCCGCTCGACGCGATCCGCGAGGAGCTGGTGACGTCGATGGGATCGACCATCGGTCCCGAGCGCAACCTGCTCAAGCCCGAGCCCGAGTCCTGCCGCCAGATCGGCATCAAATACCCGATCATCCACAACGAGCACGTGGCCAAGCTCCGGCACCTGCCGCCCGGGTCGGCCTTCCGCTCGACGACGCTGTCGCTGCTGTTCAATCCGGAGAAGGGCGGCACCGGCCTCGGGCAGGCGATGACCGACCTGTGCCGGCGCGCGAGTGAGGCGGTGGCGGCCGGCTACAACATCCTGATCCTGTCGGACCGCGGCGTCGGCCCGCGCGTGGCGCCGATTCCGAGCCTGCTCGCGACGGCGGGCGTGCACCACCACCTGGTGCGCGAGGGCACGCGCACGCGTTGCGCGCTCGTGATCGAGTGCGGTGACGCGCGTGAAGTGCATCACGTGGCGCTGCTCATGGGATACGGCGCCGGCGTCGTCAACCCCTACGTCGCGTTCGAGACGGTCGACGACATGATCCGGCGCGACATGCTGGTCGGGATCGCGCACGACGAGGCGATCGCGCACTACATCAAGGCGCTCAACAAGGGCATCCTCAAGGTCATGTCGAAGATGGGGATCTCGACGCTCGCCAGCTACTGCGGCGCGCAGATCTTCGAAGCGATCGGCCTGAGCCAGGAGTTCATCGACCGCTTCTTCACGCACACGACGTCACGTGTGGGCGGCGTCGGCATCGACGTCATCGCGGAAGAAGTGCGGCTGCGGCACGACCACGCCTTCGGGCGGAAGCCGGCCGGCGTTCCCGAGCTCGAGGCGGGCGGGGAATACCAATGGCGCCGCGACGGTGAGTTCCACCTGTTCAATCCCGACACGGTCTTCAAGCTGCAGCACGCGACGCGCAGCGGCCAGTACTCGCTCTTCAAGGACTACACGCGTTCGGTTGACCAGCAGAACCAGAAGCGCGCGACGCTGCGCGGCCTGTTCCGGCTGAAGCCGATCGGGCCGGCGGTGCCGATCGACGAGGTCGACTCGATCGAATCAATCATCAAGCGCTTCGCGACCGGCGCGATGTCCTACGGCTCGATCAGCCAGGAGGCGCACGAGACGCTCGCCATCGCGATGAACCGCATCGGCGGCAAGTCGAACACGGGCGAGGGCGGTGAGGATCCCGAGCGATACCTGCCGATGGCCAACGGCGACTCCAAGCGCAGCGCGATCAAGCAGGTGGCGTCCGCCCGTTTCGGCGTGACCAGTGAATACCTGGTCAACGCGGACGACCTGCAGATCAAGATGGCGCAGGGCGCCAAGCCGGGCGAGGGCGGCCAGTTGCCCGGCCCGAAGGTCTATCCGTGGATTGCGAAGGTGCGCTACTCGACGCCGGGCGTCGGGCTGATTTCGCCGCCGCCGCATCACGACATCTATTCGATCGAGGATCTCGCGCAGCTGATTTACGACCTGAAGAACTCGAATCCGCGCGCGCGGATCCACGTCAAGCTCGTCGCCGAAGGGGGCGTCGGCACGGTGGCGGCTGGGGTCGCGAAGGCGCACTCGGACGTCGTGCTCATCTCGGGTCACGACGGCGGCACCGGCGCGTCGCCGCTGACCAGCCTCAAGCACGCGGGCCTGCCCTGGGAGCTGGGGCTCGCCGAGACGCAGCAGGTGCTCGTCCTCAATAAGCTCCGCGACCGCATCGTCGTCCAGGTGGACGGCCAGATGAAGACCGGCCGCGACGTCATCATCGGCGCGCTGCTCGGCGCGGAGGAGTTCGGCTTCGCCACGGCACCACTGGTGGTCTTGGGTTGCGTGATGATGCGCGTCTGCCACCTGAACACCTGCCCCGTGGGCATCGCCACGCAAGACCCGGAGCTGCGCAAGAAGTTCGCGGGCCGGCCGGAGTTCGTCGAGAATTTCTTCAAGTTCATCGCGCAGGAAGTGCGCGAGATCATGGCGGAGCTCGGCTTCCGGAAGCTCGAGGACATGGTGGGCCGCGCCGACTGTCTCGACATCGAGATGGCGGTGAACCACTGGAAGGCCAACGGCGTCGATCTCACCCCGCTCCTGCACGTGCCTGACCTGCCGGCCAGCGTCGCGCGCCACCACGTCCGCGAACAGGATCACGGTCTCGACCGCGCGCTCGACAAGGAGCTGATCGAACGCTGTAAACCGGCGCTCGAGCAGCGCGCCAAGGTTGAGTTCGCCTCGTTCATCCGCAATTCCGATCGCACCGTCGGGACGATGCTCGGGTACGAGGTGACGAAGCGGTACGGCGCACCGGGATTGCCGGACGACACGATCAAGATGACGTTCAGCGGTTCGGCAGGGCAAAGCTTCGGTGCGTTCATTCCCCGCGGCATCACGCTCACCCTCGTCGGCGACGCGAATGACGGCTTTGGCAAGGGACTGTCGGGCGGCAAGGTGATCGCGTATCCGCCGCTCCGGTCGACCTTCAAGAGCGAGGAAAACATCATCGTCGGCAACGTGGCGTTCTATGGCGCGACCAGCGGCGAAGGCTACATCAGCGGCGTGGCTGGTGAGCGCTTCTGCGTGCGCAACAGCGGCGCGAATGTCGTGGTCGAAGGGCTCGGCGACCATGGCTGCGAATACATGACCGGCGGACGCGTCGTCGTCCTCGGCCGCACCGGGCGTAACTTTGCAGCCGGGATGAGTGGCGGCATCGCCTATGTGCTCGATCCCGATGGGACGTTCGAGCGCCGGTGCAACCTGGAGATGGTCGATCTCGAGATGCTCGACGAGAGCGACGACGTCGACTTCGTCCAGGTGGCGATGATGAAGCACGTGACGCTGACGGGCAGCCGGCATGCCGGGCACCTGCTCGACGACTGGGCGTCGCTCCAGCGCCGGTTCGTCAAGGTGATGCCGCGCGAGTACAAGAAAGCGCTCGCGGCTGACGCGAAGCGCAACGCGCCGTCGGGCGCCGTCGGTGATCCCGTGCTCGTGCACGTCAGGGCTGAAGCGCATGGGTAAGCCGACCGGATTCATCGAGATCCAGCGGAAGAAGCACCCGACGCGTCCGGTCGAGGAGCGGATCCACGACTGGAACGAGGTCTACCTGCCGTATCCGGTGCAGGACCTCCGCGACCAGGGCGCGCGCTGCATGGACTGCGGCATCCCGTTCTGTCACCAGGGCTGCCCGCTTGGAAACCTGATCCCCGACTGGAACGACCTGGTCTACCGCGACCGCTGGCACGCGGCGATCGATCGTCTCCATTCAACCAATAACTTCCCGGAGTTCACCGGCCGCCTCTGTCCCGCGCCGTGCGAAGGCGCGTGCGTGCTGGGCATCAACCAGGATCCGGTCACCATCAAGGCGGTCGAGGTGTCGATCATCGACCGCGCGTTCCAGGAAGGATGGGTGACGCCGCAGCCACCGTCCATCCGCACCTGGAAGAAGGTGGCGGTCATCGGCTCGGGTCCCGCGGGCCTCGCGGCCGCCGACCAGCTGAATCGCGTCGGGCATTTGGTCACCGTGTTCGAGAAGTCAGACCGCATCGGCGGGCTGCTCCGCTACGGCATCCCCGAGTTCAAGATGGAGAAGCGCGTCCTGGATCGCCGTCTCGAGCTCATGGAAGCCGAGGGCGTGGTGTTCCGCGGCAACACCAACGTCGGCGCCGACGTGACCGTCGAGGGCCTGCGGTCGGATTTCGACGCCGTCCTGCTGGCGGCGGGCGCCGGGGCGCCGCGCGACCTGCCGGTGCCGGGACGCGAGCTGCTGGGCGTCCATTTCGCGATGGAATACCTGACGCTGCAGAACAGGCGGAACCAAGGCGATTCGATCGCCGATGGGCACTTCATCACCGCGCACGGCAAGCACGTGATTATCATCGGCGGCGGCGACACGGGTGCCGACTGCCTCGGCACGGCGCATCGCCAGGGGGCGAAGTCGGTGACGCAACTCGAGCTGCTGCCGCGACCGCCGCAGGAGCGCGCCGAAGACAACCCATGGCCGCTCTGGCCGAACGTCTTCCGCGTGTCCAGCGCACACGAAGAGGGTGGCGAACGGCTCTACTCGGTGTCGACGCAGCATTTCTCCGGCGACGCGAGCGGCCGCGTCAAGGCGCTGCACGCGGTGAAGGTCGAGATGGTCCGCAACGACGGGCGGGTGCAGTTCGTCCCGGTCGAAGGCTCCGAATTCGAGATCCCGGCCGACCTCGTGCTGCTCGCCATGGGCTTCGTCGGACCGGAGCGCGGTCCACTCGTCAACGAGCTCGGTATCAGGCTCACCGACCGCGGCAATGTCTGGCGCGACGAGCGCTGGATGACCAGCGTGCAGGGTGTCTTCACCGCCGGCGACATGCAGCGCGGCCAGTCGCTCATCGTCTGGGCGATCGCCGAAGGCCGCAGCGCGGCGCGCGGGATCGATCAGTTTCTGATGGGCGAGTCAGCTCTTCCGGCCCCGCTCTCGTAGAATTCCTGTGTGTCTATTCGCGATGTTCTGATTGTCGGGGGCGGTCCGTCGGGGCTCGCCACCGCCATTGCCGCCAAGCAGCAGGGCCTCGACTACGTCGTCGTCGAGAAGGGGATCCTGGTCAACTCGATCTTCAATTTCCCGACGCACATGGTGTTCTTCACCACGCCGGAGCTGCTGGAGATCGGCGGCCTGCCGCTCACCACGCCGTACGACAAGCCGACTCGTCTCGAGGCGCTTCGCTATTACCGCCGGGTCGTCGACAGCTACGGACTGCAGGTCTCTTTCCACGAGCAGGTCATCGAGATCGAGCGTGAACCTGACGGGACCTTCACGGTGACCACCGGGCAGGTTGAGCCCGGCATCTCTCAGCGCGATGCGGGGCGGACCTTTACGGTCCGCCGGGTCCGGCAGGCCCGCGCCATCGTGCTGGCGATCGGCTATTCGGATCATCCCAACTATCTCGGCATACCGGGCGAAGACCTGCCCCACGTTTCGCACTATTACACCGACGCGCATCCCTACTACCGGCAGCGCGTGGTCATCGTCGGCGGAAAGAATTCAGCGGCAGAGGCCGCGCTCGAGCTGTTCCGCGCCGGCGCCCAGGTCACGCTCGTGCACCGCCGGCCGACGCTGGGTGATTCGATCAAGTACTGGGTGAAGCCCGACATCGAAAACCGGATCAAGGAAGGCTCGGTCAAGGCTCGTTTCAGCACCCGGATCGTCGAGATCACCCCGAGGTCGGTGATCGTCGAACCCGTGTCGAGCGATCTATTTACGTCGGGAGCCGATCGTGAGGAGATTCCCGCCGAAGGGGTGTTCCTGCTGACCGGCTATCATCCCGACGTCGACCTGATGCGCCGGGCCGGCATTCACTGCGACGACGAGACCCTCGAGCCCGAGCTAAACAAAGACACCTTCGAAAGTAACGTGCCGAACCTGTTCATTGCCGGTGGGGCGATTGCGGGGAAGAGGACGGGGAACATCTTCATCGAAAACGGCCGCTTCCACGGCGAGCGGATTATCAAAGTGTTAGCGGACAGGTGGAAGGATGATTAGTGAACCATAGTTCGCGGATTCGACCAGCGCACCTACGAACCGTCTTTCACGTCGCGGTCTTCTGCGCGACCCTCTGGGCCTCTGCAGGCACCGCGACGGCGCAGGTCGAGGTGCACGACCACGCCCAGGTGGAGCCCCGCACCGTCGACGCCCGCTGGGCCGACAGCGCACCGGCCGTGGACGGCGTCCTCGACGAGGAGGCGTGGCGGAGCGCGACGGTGATCGAGCGCTTCACGCAGCAGGAGCCGACCGACGGCCTGGAGGCCACGGAGCGGACCGAAGTCCGGCTGCTCTATGACGCCAACCACCTCTACATCGGCGTGCACGCGTTCGACTCCCGCCCCGAGGGCATCGTCGCCACCGAGATGCGCCGCGACTCTGCGCGGCTCCTCGACGAAGACAACTTCCAGATCATCCTCGACACGTTCCGCGATTCGCGATCCGGGTACATGTTCGTCACCAACCCGCTCGGGGCGAAGCTGGAGCAGCAGGTATTCGAGGAGGGCGGCGGCAATGTCCGCGGCGCCGCGGCGAACATCAACCGCGACTGGAACGGCGTCTGGAACGCAGCTGCCCGTCGCACGAGCGACGGATGGTCGGCCGAGATCGAGATCCCGATGGTCACCGTGCGATCCCCCGAGGTGGACGTGCAGATCTGGGGCATCAACTTCATGCGGAACATCCCGCGGAAGCACGAGCAGGTGTACTGGGCGCCGATTGCCAAGCCCTACGGCCTGACCCGCGTGAGCCTGGCGGGGACGCTTACCGGCATGAAGGACGTCACGCGCGGGCTGGATCTGCGGCTGAAGCCGTTCATCGTGGCGGGCGGGCGGTACGACCGGACAGGTGCGAGTGCTGTCAGCGGCGGGCTGCGGGACGTGGGGCTCGACGTGAAGTACGGGCTGGGATACGGGATGGGGCTCGACCTGACGGTCAACACCGACTTCGCCCAGGCGGAGGTCGACGAGCAGCAGGTCAACCTCACGCGCTTTCCGCTCTTCTTCCCCGAGAAGCGGGACTTCTTCCTCGAGAACTCCGGTCAGTTCACTATTGGCAACCAGGGAACGACGCGGCTCGCCGACCTGTTCTTCAGCCGGCGCATCGGCCTCTCGGCCACCGGGCAGCCGATCCCGATCCTCGGCGGCGCGCGCATGACCGGTAAGGTGGGCGGGCACAACGTCGCGATCATGGATCTCCAGACCGACTCTGCCCTCGGCGTGCAGGGAGACAACTTTCTCGTCGCGCGCTACAGCAAGGACCTGTCGACCCGTTCGAAGATCGGCGGGCTGATCGTCAACAAGGAGGGACGCGGCACCGCCACCTTCAACCGAACGTTCGCGGCCGATACGGTCATCGCGCCGACGCGGAGCTTCACCGTCAGTTCGTTCCTGGCGCGGACGTCGAGCCCCGGGGTCACCGACCAGCAGCAGGCCTTCCACACGCGCGCGGCGTTCCTGAACAACAAGTGGAACACCTACGCCGAGTTCACCGACATCGACGACAACTTCAACGCCGAGGTCGGCTTCGTCCCGCGCACCGGCATCCGGACGACGACGGTGCACCTGGAGCGGAATCCGAGGCCTGGCGGGCTCATCCGCGTGATGGAGCCGATGGTGAACGTCAACTACACCACCGATCAGCAGAACCGCCTGATCACGCGCCGCGTCCACCATATGCTCGGCACCCGTTTTCAGAACGGCACCTACGTCAACATCATCCTGAACCGGTGGCTCGACGTGCTCGACGTGCCGTTCGCGATCCGCAGTGATGTGAGCATTCCCGCGGGTGTCTATCGCTTCCACGACTGGACGTTCTCGTACACCAGCAATCCCTCGCGGCGCTTCTATCAGCGCGCGTCGTACTCGCCGCAGACGTTCTACGACGGAACGCGAACCGACACCGACCTGACGCTGGGACTGCGCGCCACGAACCAGGCATCCGCGGAACTCTCGCTCTCCCGCAACGATGTCAACCTGCCGTGGGGCGCCTTCGCCGTGAACCTGGCAATCCTGAAGGTCGACTACGCGCTGTCACCACAGATGACCCTGCGCTCCCTCTCGCAGTACAACTCGTCGACGCACCAGTTCAGCACGAGCATCCGCTACAACTTCATCTACCGGCCAGGCAGCGACCTCTACATCGTGTATGACGGTCTGCAGGGAAACCTGCCCGGGCGCCCCGAGTTGCGCAACCAGCAACTCGTAGTCAAGATGACCTACCTGCTGTCGCGGTGAAGGCTTTCGAGGTGCGGACGTAGACCCCGCGGCGCCATGCCCATCGACATCTCAGCCTTCCGTGTTCGCGACGGCCAGGCGGTCAACCTGAGAAGGTGGCCGACGCGCGTGGGACCCTTCTACGACTCGACGTCGCAGTACGAATCGCTTCTCGCGGATCACGTGAAGAAGCTCAGCGAGCGGCAGAACCTGCTGTATGCCCACGACCAGTACGCCGTGCTCCTGATTTTTCAGGCGATGGATGCGGCGGGAAAAGATGGAGCGATCAAGCACGTCATGTCTGGCGTGAACCCGCAGGGCTGCCAGGTCTTCAGCTTCAAGCACCCGAGCGCCGAGGAATTGGACCACGACTTTCTCTGGCGGGCGACGAGCTGCCTGCCAGAACGGGGGCGGATCGGGATATTCAATCGGTCCTATTACGAAGAAGTGCTGATCGTGCGGGTTCACCCGGAGATCCTGAGCAGTCAGCGCCTGCCAGACCAGCCGCGCGCGCGCGGCACCTTCTGGAAGCAGCGCTACCAGTCGATCGTCAGCTTCGAACGGCATCTGCACCGCAACGGCACGCGGGTCGTGAAATTCTTCCTGCACCTGTCCAAGGACGAACAGCGCCGGCGCTTGCTGGCGCGCATCGACAATCCCGAAAAGAACTGGAAGGTCAGAGCGGCCGACCTGGACGAGCGCGATCGGTGGAAGGACTACATGCGCGCGTACGAGGGTTGCCTCACAGCCACGAGCACAGATGACGCGCCGTGGTATGTGGTGCCCGCTGACGACAAGGAGAACGCCCGGCTGATCGTCTCGCAGGTGCTGCTGGGCACAATGGACCGGCTGAAGATGCACTATCCCTCTGCCGACGGGATCAGGGTCAAAGAGCTTCGGGCGATTCGGACACGACTCCTGAAGGGTTAGTGCAGTGAACCTTTCCAGCTCGTGCCTCGCGGCGACAGCGATTTCATTTCCAGCAGCTCGATAAGGCCACGGCATCGGGCGAGGACGCCGTCGCGCTCGAGGAGCGCCTGGCGTTCGAGTGGCTCGAGCTCCATGTATTGGGCGAGCGCGTTTACCAGGTCCTCGTCCGCCACCGCCGGAGGAAACCTCGGTTCGGCGCCGCTCCGTTCGATCGCCGCGGCGAGCACCGCCTCGAGGCGATGGCGTTGCTGGCGCAACTGGGCGCGGTCTCGTTCGGCTATCTGTTCCGGGATCGCGTCGATGTGCGCGATTCGATACGGCTTGCTGAGGTCTTCATCGGTGACGCGGAACTTCTCGAGTCCGCGCAGGACGATGTTGAAGCGGCCATCGCCCATCGGCTCTGAATGAGTGATCACTCCGGCACAGCCGACGGAATAGATCGGCGGCCGCCCCTCGTAGTCGGTCTCGAACCCAGGCTGGAGCAGCGCCATCCCGATGATCCGGTCGCCGCCGAGCGCATCGCCCACCATCGCGCGGTAGCGTGGCTCAAAAATATGCAGCGGCAGAAACACGTTTGGAAAGAGGACGACCTCCGGAAGCGGGAAGACGGGGATGGTGGGAGGAAGCATGGCGCCCTGAGGCCTAGTGAATGGTCTTCGTCTTCCTGTCCATGTAGTCCATCAGCACGTACTGGCCGAGCGTGTACGGCGTGGTGAAGTAGGCCTTACCGCGGCAGATCGCGGCGACCCGGCGGACGAACGCCACCAGGTCGTGATCGCGCGCAAGCATGAACGTGTTGAT
>CAMCNL010000119.1 GCA_945876205.1 Candidatus Sulfopaludibacter sp. SbA3 | reverse complement strand
CGGTGAAGGCGGCGCGCTGCTCGTCAACGACCCCTCGCTCGTTGCGCGCGCCGAGATCATCCGCGAGAAGGGCACCGATCGGGCCGCGTTCTTTCGCGGCGCGACGGACAAGTACACGTGGGTCGATATCGGGTCGAGCTATTTGCCGTCCGATATCCTCGCCGCGTTCCTGTGGGCGCAGCTCGAGGCCGCCGATCAGATTCAACAGCGGAGGCACTCCATCTGGAGCCGGTATGCGGAGCAGCTGGCGCCGTGGGCGTCAGCGCATGGCGTTACGTTGCCGCACGTCCCGGCGCACTGCGAGCACCCGGCCCACATGTTCTACATGCTGATGCCTTCACTGGGTGATCGGGATGGGCTGATTGGGCACCTGCGCGAACAGGGAATCACGAGCGTCTTCCACTACGTGCCGCTCCATGCCTCACCGATGGGACGCCGTTGGGCGGTCCCCGGCTCCTGTCCGGTCACCGAACGGGTCGCATCGTGCCTGGTCAGGCTGCCGTTCTATGCGGAACTCGGGGAGGATGTCCAGGAGCGGGTCATCGAGGCGGTGATGGCCTATCAGCCTTCTGCGGCTGAGCTTCCGGAGGCTCGTGTAGAATAAGTCGTCCGCTCAATACAGCTCAGCTGAGCGGCCCCCCTGAAGCATCCACGATGATCGACTGTATCGCCGGATACCACCTGAACCCTTGGACATGTGGTATTGCGAAGTTCAACACGATTTTGTCCCGACACCTCGAGGTGCCCGTGGTGGGTCTCCGGGCGGTCGAGCTCGGCGATTTCCGCCGGCCCCTCCTGTCGGTGAAGCTGAACGAGTTCAGCGATGCTGACGCGGCGGACCTCGACCTGTGGGCGGCATCCCACGGCGGTCGATTCGAGCTGTTTCTCCACGCGTTTGACGGCACGCCGGTCGAGGACCGCCTGATGGCCGCCGCCGCCCGTGTGTATTGCGGCAACAGCGAGCTCTACGAGCAGCTCAGCGGCGCGCGCCCGGACATCCAGGAGCTGTTCTGTCCTGGCACGATCCTGAGCCCGCAGCGCTTTCAGCGCACCGAGCTGTCGGTGTTCACGTTCGGGATGGCGCACAAGATCCGCGTGCCGCTCTATCGGCGCCTGCGCGATCTGCTGGACGCCACTGGTAAGACCTATTCGGTGTACGTCTCGACGGCGCTGCACGAGAACACGAGCTTCGACGGCTCGTTCGTGGTGCGGTTCGAGGAGCTGCAGGCCATCTTCAACGGGCAGGTGTACTTCATGGGGTACCTGTCCGATACGGCCGTCTACAACCACTTGATGGACTGTACGTTCCTGGCGGCGTTCTTCGAGAAGGGGCTGCGGGCGAACAACACGAGCGTCAACGCCGCGATGGAATGTGGATGCGCGGTGATCACGAACCTGGACGAGCATTCGCCGGCGGGCCTCGTCCACATGAAGAACGTTATCGACGTCAATCGATGCGATCGCCTGCCTGCTGCGGACGTGACCCAGCGCATCGGCAGCGCCGCGCGTGAGATTGCCCACGCGGAATACGGATGGGAGCGGCTGGTCGCGCAGCTCCGTTCCGTCGTTCCAACCTAGGGAGCTTGAATTGGCAGCTACAGCACGCACGATAAGGATCGGTCAGCACGAGATCGGCGATCACACCCGGTGCTATGTGATCGCGGAGATCGGCCACAACCACCAGGGCAGCCTCGAAAAGGCGCGCGAGATGTTCCGCGAGGCGAAGCTGGCGGGCGCGCATGCCGTCAAGCTGCAGAAGCGCGACAACCGCGGTCTCTACACGAAGGCGGCGTACAACAAGCCGTACGACAACGAGAACAGCTTTGGCGCCACCTACGGTGAGCACCGCGAGTTCCTGGAATTCGGCGCGAGGGAGTACCGCGATCTCCAGGCCTACGCGCGGGAGCTTGGCGTCGATTTCTTCTCGACCGCCTTCGACAAGGCCAGCGCCGACTTCCTCGCCGGCCTCGACGTGCCCGCCTACAAGATTGCCTCCGGCGACCTCAAGAGCGTGCCGCTCCTTCAGCACGTGGCCGGCTTCGGCAAGCCGATCGTGGTGTCGACGGGCGGCGCCCTGCTCGAAGACGTGCAGCGCGCCTACGACGCGATCATGCCGATTAACCCGCAACTGGCGATCCTGCAGTGCACCGCCGGGTACCCCGCGGCGTTCGAGGAGCTCGACCTGCGCGTGATCGACCAGTACCGCGAGCGGTTTCCCGGCGCGGTGATCGGTTTCTCGAGTCACGACAACGGCATTGCGATGCCCGTCGCCGCGTTCGTCCTCGGCGCTCGCATCGTCGAAAAGCACTTCACGCTGAACCGTGCAATGAAGGGCACCGACCACGCCTTCTCGCTGGAGCCGGTGGGCCTGCGCAAGATGGTGCGCGACCTCGAGCGTACGCACAAGGCGCTGGGCGATGGCGTCAAGAAGATCTACGACAGCGAAAAGGCGCCGATCATCAAGATGGGCAAGAGCCTCGTCGTCGCGCGCGATCTGCCGAGCGGCCATGTGCTTGGTGCCGACGACATCGTGATGAAGTCGCCTGGCGGCGGCATCCCGCCGTACGAGCTGCAGAACGTGCTCGGGCGCGTGACGCTCAAGGCGCTGCACGCGGATGACTTCCTGTCGATCGACGTCCTGAGCAAGCCGAGCGCCGAGCTCGCGCGTTCGTGATCGACGCGTTCCGCCTCGATCACCAAACCGCAGTTGTCAGCGGTGCGTGCGGCAAGCTTGGCCCGATTTGGGTTGAAGCGCTGCTCGAGGCCGGCGCCCGTGTTGGAGCGCTCGACCTGCCAGGCGCCAAGGCATCCGCCGCCTTCGACGCGCTGGCGCGCGCGCACGGCGATCGGTTGCGCAGGTTCGACTGTGACATCACCGATCGCGCCTCGATTGAAGCCGCAACCGGCGCACTTGTCGATCAGCTAGGGCTGCCGGCCGTGCTCGTGAACAACGCCGGCGTCGACCAGCCCCCCGACTCCGGGGGCAGCCGCGCAACGGTCGATGGACTGCCGATCGATCAGTTTCGCCGCATGGTCGAAGTGAATCTCCTCGGCACGTTTCAGATGATCCAGGTCCTCGGCGCGCGAATGGCCTCGCAGGGCCGCGGGTCGATCATCAACATCGGCTCGCTCTACGCCTCGGTCTCTCCAGATCAGCGGTTCTACGACCACATGGCGGGCGAGGTCCCGTTCCTCAAGTCCCCCGCCTACGGCGCCTCGAAGGCGGCGGTGGTCAACCTGACGAAGTACTTCGCGACGCTGTGGGGCGCACGCGGCATCCGTGTGAACACGCTGTCGCCCGGCGGCGTTCTCGGCGGGCAGGACGACCAGTTCAAGGGCAAGTACGGCGCCCGCGTCCCGCTTGCGCGGATGGCGCAGGCTGACGACCTGAAGGGCCCGCTGGTGTTTCTCGCCTCGCCCGCCTCGTCCTACGTGACGGGCCACGAGCTGCGCGTTGACGGCGGCTTTACCGCGTGGTGATCCTGCGCTCGCTCGCCCAATCGCTGGTCTACCGCGTGCCCGGCGAATGCGAGCACTACCCGGCGTGCGGTTCGCCCCGGCTCCATGACCTGGATCTGCGCGTCCTGCGCCATCCGGTCGAAGGACGGAGGACGGGATTCGTCAGTGGATGCGAGACCTGCGGGCTCGTGTTCAGCAACCCGCAGCCGTCGGCTGCAGAGCTCGCTCAACTCTACAGCCCTGGAGGCGACTGGCGGCATGGCCGGGCGGAGGAAGAACCCGCTGCCGACGAACGCGGCAAGGAGCGCGGCACGGCGTGGGCCCGCATGTTCGATCCGATTCGCAGCACGTTGTCGGTCAGATCGCCGCACCCGGGCGCAGCGGTGATGGACTTCGGCTGCGGGCCGGGCAAGCTCCTCGATTCGCTGCAGGATAGCGGCTGGTCGACATTCGGCATCGAGCCGGCGATGGGCCAGGCGTTTCGCCGCCACCAGCGCCTCGAGGTGGTGCCGGACGTCCCCACGTTCGATCTGATCGTGGCGAACCACGTGCTCGAGCACACGCCGGATCCCCTGCGGCTGCTGCGGCAGTTCGCGGCAGCGTCGAGACCGGGCGGGTTCGTGTTCATCAGCGTCCCGCGCCTCGACACGCTGCCCCAGCATCGCGATTACAAGTACGTGCTCAAGGGCCATGTTCACATCACCGCCTACACCTGGCCATGCCTGCAGGTGTTACTCGCACGCGCCGGCTGGAGCCCGGTGGCGCCTCCGCCCGAGGTAACGTCGAAGGGTCGCGGCCGGCGCACCCGATCAAAGCTGCGCGTGCTCGCGCGGCGCGTCGATGGTGAAATCGCAGTCCCGCCGCGGCCCGCGCAAGCCGCCCGCGCCGCCTTCCGTGGGTACTATGCCCAGCACGACGGCCGTCCGATGCTCGAGCGCATGGGCCTGTTCCGGTTCGCCGCCGTCCGCGCTGAGGCGCGCCGCCGCCGTGCGCGGCGTGCGTCCAAGATCAGGACGTCGGAAGGAGTGGGCCAGTCATGACCGTATCCTTGACCTCGCCGGCGCCCGTCAACCTGGGAGCCTGGCCGGCCGTGATTCCCAACCAGTTCGGTGACCGGGACGTTGGCGCGTCCGACGGCCGCACGTTCGCGAAGGTCGACCCGGCCACCGGCCGTGCGATCTGCCAGGTTGCGAGATCAACGGCGGCCGACGTCGACCTGGCTGTGAAATTGGCCAAGAGCGCCCAGCCCGCGTGGGCGGCCATGACGGTGGTAAAACGTGGCGACATCCTTCGCCAGATTGCGACGCTGATGCGTGAGCATCGCTCCGCGATTGCCGACCTGGTCGCGAAGGAAACCGGCAAATCGAAGAAGGACGCGCTCGGCGAGACGGACGCGGCGATCGAGATGGGCTTCTTTGTCGCCGGCGAGGGCCGGCGATTCTACGGCCAGACGACGACCAGCGCGGTGCCGAACAAGTCGGCGATGGTCATCCGCCAGCCGCTCGGCGTCGCCGGCCTGATCATCGCCGCGAACACGCCCATCGCGAACGTCGCCTGGAAAGCCTTCCCGGCACTTCTTTGCGGGAATGCCGCCATCTTGAAAGCCTCCGAAGACACGCCGCTGTCGGCGTGGGCCTTTGGGGTGCTCGCTCGTGAGGCGGGTGTTCCCGATGGCGTCTATTCAACGCTGCACGGCCTCGGCGAAGAAGCCGGCGCTCCGCTCGTCGAGAATCCGGACGTCGCGGTCGTCAGCTTTACCGGTTCGTGCGAGGTCGGACGCTGGATTGCCAGGACGGCGGGACAGCGTCTCGCGAAGATTTGCCTCGAGCTCGGCGGCAAGAACCCGCTGATCGTGTGTGACGATGCCGACTTGCAGAATGCCGTGACGTGGACGTTGGGTTCCGCGTTCAGCAACGCGGGGCAGCGGTGCGCGGCCGGAAGCCGGATCCTCGTATTCGACGCTGTGTATGACCGCTTCCGGCAGATGCTGGTCGAGGCGGCGAACACGCTGAAAGTCGGCACGAGCGACACCGACGATTACGGCCCGGTCATCAACGAAGACCAGATGAAGAGCATGCTCGCGTCGGTCGAGCGTGCGAGGGCCGCAGGAGCGGCGGTGCTCACCGGCGGCCAGCGGCTCACCGGCGGGCAGTATGGCGAAGGCTTCTTCGTGGCGCCGACGATCGTCGAGCACGCCGGCGCGAACGACGAGATCTCCCGGACCGAGCTCTTCGGGCCGATCACGATCCTCTACCGGGTCAAGGGATTCGAGGAAGCGATCGCGATGGCCAACGACTCACCGTTCGGGCTCACCGCGTCGATTCATACGCAGAACATCAACCGCGCGATGACCTTCATCGGACAGATTCAGGCGGGCGTTGCCGTGGTCAACGGCGGCACCTACGGCAGCGAGCCGCACCTGCCGTTCGGCGGACTGCGCCAGTCGGGTAACGGCTGGCGCGAAGCGGGCACACAGGCGCTCGACGTCTACTCCGATCTGAAGACCGTCTACATCAACCACAATCCGGACAAGGTCTGAGACGTTCACACTTCCGGGTTCCTGCTTCCGGGTTCGTGTTCAGGTTCGGTTCGGGGTTCGGGGTTCACGGTTCTCGGTTCGCTGTTCGATCGAGCCGGAATCCGATACTGTGGAACCAGGAGCGCGGAACACCGAACAAAGAACCCGCAATCTTGAACCGAACCTGAACACGAACTGAGCACCGAGAACAAGGAACTGCGAACGACGAAATCTCCCAGCGCTGTCGCCTTCGTTCCCGCGCGACAGGGATCCAAGCGGGTTCCCGGCAAGAACGTACGCCTGCTGAATGGTCATCCGATGCTCGCATACACGGTCGCGCCCGCGATCGAGAGCGGCGTGTTCGACTCGGTGATCGTCTCGACCGATTCAGAAGAGATCGCCGCGGTCGCGCGCCACTACGGCGCCGAGGTGCCGTTCTTGCGTCCCGCCGAGTTTGCCAGCGACACGTCGCCAGACATCGAATGGCTCGAGCATGCGCTCACAGAGCTCAAGCGGCAGGGACGTGCGTGGGAGGCGTTCAGCCTGTTACGGCCGACGAGCCCGTTCCGCACGGCGGCGATGATCGAGCGGGCCTGGTCGACATTCACGTCGCAGGACGGGGTGGATTCCCTGCGCGCGGTGGAGAAGTGCACGCAGCATCCGGGCAAGATGTGGGTCGTCAGGGGCGAGCGGATGTTTCCGCTGCTGCCCTTCGGCCCGGAAACGCAGCCGTGGCACAGCACGCCCTACCAGGCGTTGCCGACGGTGTATGTGCAGAACGCGTCTCTCGAGATCGCCTGGAGTCGCGTCGTGTTCGAACGCCGCACCATCGCGGGCGACGTCGTCGTGCCGTTCGTGACCGAGAGCTACGAAGGGTTTGATATCAACGATCCGGCAGACTGGATGATCGCCGAGAAGTTGCTGGCCGATGGGGCCGTGCAGCTGCCACCCATCCGGCAGGCCCCTTATGGAATGACCGTGTGACACATGGGTGACTTACAGACAGAGCAGGGAGAGAGCCTCGAGCTGCGCTACGTGCCGGTCTCGGAATTCCGGCGCGTCGTCGACGCCAAGGGCACCGCCGTCGCGCGGACGCAGGCGTTCGCGGCGCTCGCGCGGATCAACACCCTCTACATGATCGAGGGCGCCTGGTCCGGTCACGTCGGCACCAGCTTCAGCTCGCTCGACGTCATGAGCTGGCTTTTCCTCAATGAGCTTCGCGATCTCGACAAGGGCCCCGACGCCTGCGACGTCTTCTTTTCGTCGAAGGGACACGACGCTCCAGCCCTGTATTCAGTCATGATCGGCCTCGGCCTGCTGCCCGAAGAGAAGGTGCACCAGCTGCGTCGGCTGCATGGATTACCCGGCCACCCCCACGTCGAGACGCCCTTCGTGCAGGCGAACACCGGATCGCTCGGCATGGGGATCTCGAAAGCGAAGGGCATGGCCATCGCCAACCGGCTCGCCGGGACACCTCGGCGGATCTTCGTGCTGACCGGCGACGGCGAGCTGCAGGAAGGCCAGTTCTGGGAGTCGCTCGGATCGGCCGTCAATATGGGGTTGGGCGAAATCGTCGCCATCATCGACCACAACAAGATCCAGTCGGATACCTGGGTTGATTCGGTCAGCCGCCTTGGCGATCTCGAAGCCAAGCTTCGCGCCTTCGGCTGGCACGTCAGCCGTGTCGATGGTCACGACGTCGACGCGCTCGAACGGACGTTCCGCGCGCTCGACGCCGTGACAGACCTCCCCAAAGTCGTTATCGCCGACACGATCAAGGGCCGCGGCGTGTCGTTCATGGAAGGGCCTTCGGCCCTGAAGAAAGATGGCCTGTATCTCTTTCATTCCGGGGCGCCGCCAGAGCAGCAGTACGTCGACGGCCTGAAGGAGCTCCTCGATGTGGCCGGCGAGCGCATGTCGGGCCTGGGCCTCGGCACGCCGAAGACCGAGACGCAGATCCGAAATCCGCGGCGAGAGCCTCGCAACACGCAGAATCTCGTCGCCGCATACAGCAAGGCGCTGATCACGCAGGCGGAGCAGAATCCGCACCTCATCGCGCTCGATGCGGATCTCATCAAGGATTGCGGACTGATCGACTTTGCGAAGACCTATCCCGCCCGATTCGTCGAGTGCGGCATCGCCGAGCAGGACATGGTCTCGATGGCGTGCGGGATGGCGCACAGCGGCGCGCTCCCCATCGTGCATTCATTCGCGTGCTTTCTGGCCGCACGGCCAAACGAACAGATCTACAACCAGTGCAGCGAGTCGTCCAAGGTGATCTACGTCGGATCGCTCGCCGGCCTGTTGCCCGGCGGTCCCGGTCATTCGCATCAATCGGTGCGCGATATCGCCGCACTCGGCGCGGTGCCCAAGCTCGTGCTCGCGGAGCCGAGCACGGAAGCGGAGCTGCACGCGCTCTTCGACCATCTCGTCAACTCTGTCGGCGAGAGCGCCTATCTGCGCCTCGTGTCCGTGAAGTGGCCTGTGCCGTTCGACTATCCAGCCTCCAACCGCGTCGAGGTGGGCAAGGGCTGGGTCGTGAGGGAGGGCACTGACGCGGTGGCCATCGGCTACGGCCCATGGCTGCTTTCGAACGCGCATGACGCTGCCGAGGAGATCGCCAAGGCGTCCGGGACGACCGTTCGCATCGTGAACCTGCCGTGGTTGAATCGGGTTGACCGTACGTGGTTGCGCGACGTCATCGGCAATTGCCGCTCGGTCATCACGCTCGACAACCATTACGTGCACGGCGGACAGGGCGAAATGGTGGCGGCGGCTGTCGCCGAGCTTGGGCTCGAGCCGGCCGTCCGCGTCACGAGGATTGGTGTCACCGAGCTTCCCGAATGCGGTACCAATGACGAGGTGCTCGCGTATCACGGTCTCGACATTGCCGGCCTCGTGAAAGCCCTGCGCCATGCTGTCCCGCAGGTCGCATGACCATTCTGTTCTGGGACATCGATGGCACGCTCCTCACCACCGCCAGGGCGGGCGTGTTCGCGTGGGAGGACGCCGTCCGTGAGTTCACCGGCCGTGGTGATTTCGAGCTGGCGAAGATGCGGATCGCCGGCATGACCGACTATCAGATCGCCGTCAAGACCTTCGAGACTCTCGGCGTCGAGGCAGACGAGGGGCTGCTGCGGCGTTTTGTCGATCGGTACGGGGAATTGCTGCCGACGAGCCTGCCGCGAAAGAACGGCCGGGTGCTGCCAAATGTCCGCGAGATCCTCGAGCACCTGCGTGGACGGTCGGACGTGCGCTCGTTTCTCCTCACGGGCAATACGAGGGCGGGCGCGACCGCGAAGCTCACGCACTACGATCTGATTCACTTCTTCCCTGACGGCGCTTTTGCCGAGGACACCGGCGCTCGCTCGTCGATCGCGAGCCGCGCGCTGACGCTGGCGCGGCAGGCCGGCCCGGTCACCGACAACCGCGTCTACGTCATCGGCGACACGCCTCACGACATCGAGTGCGCGCGCGCGATCGACGCGAGGACGATTGCCGTGGCGACCGGCGGCTACACCTCGGCGGAGCTGAAAGAGCACGCCCCGTGGCGGCTGTTCGAGGAACTGCCGTCACCAGACGACTTCGTTCGCCTCATCGATGATGGCTCTACAGGACGCATCGACGGCGCATGAGGCACGGGATCCGCAGGTTTCCGGCGATCTGGCGCGCCTCGCGGCTGGCGCGGCGGTGGTACCACGCGCGCTTCGACGCGTATCCGGATTGGCAGGCACCGATCGCGGCCAACACCGGCTTGTGGGACTCGGCGCGCAACGCCGCCCAGGGCGGCCGCCGCGTGCTGATGGCGACCTCGATCGGGTCGTACGCGCACGCCATCTCGCTCGAAAGCGCGTTGGCCGCCGCGCTGACGTTCAGGGGTGCGGAGGTCCACGCGCTGCTCTGCGACGGCTCGATGACGGCATGCGCCGAATGCGAAGCCTCGTTGTATCCGGACGTCGCGAAGTTTGTCGAGCAGGGCCCGGCCCGCGATCTCTGCCGCGACTGCCAGTGGCCCGCCGAGCGCGTCTACGCGCAGCTTGGGCTGAAGGTGCACCGCTACGGCGACTGGCTGACGCCCGACGACCGTGCCGAAGCGAAACGCGTGGCCAGTTCACTGCCGGCCGATCAGATCGAGAGCTACACGCTGGACGGGCTCGCGATCGGCGAGCATGCGCACGCCGGCGCGCTCCGTTTCTTCGCGACGGGATCCCTGGCCGGCGAGCCGCACGCCGAGGCGGTGCTTCGGCGCTACCTCGAATCCGCGCTGCTGACCGCATTCGCCACGCGCAGGCTCCTCCGCTCGGTGAAGTTCTCGTCCGCGGTGCTGACGCACGGGATCTACGTGCCGTGGGGCATCCTGGGCGAAGTCGTGCGCCAGGAGGGCGTGCACCTCTCGACCTGGAACGTGGCGTATCGGAAGCGGCGCTTCATCTTCAGCCACGACGATACCTATCACCACACGCTGATGACCGAGCCGCGCGAGCACTGGGAAGACATGAAGCTCTCGGTGACGCAGGAGCGCGAGCTGATGCAGTACCTGCGGAGCCGCAGGGAAGGCATGTTCGACTGGATTGTCTTCCACCAGGCGACGCTCCAGGAGCCTGGTGTGATTGCGCGGCGCGTGGGTATCGACCCGGCCAGGCCCGTGATCGGCCTGCTCACGAACGTCTCGTGGGACGCGCAGCTCCACTACCCGGCGAACGCGTTTCCCAACATGCTGGAATGGCTCGTGCAAACCTGTGAGTACTTTGCGACGCGGCCCGACCTTCAACTGCTGATCCGTATCCACCCGGCGGAGATCAGCGGATTTCCACCGTCACGCCAGCCGATCCTGCAGGAGCTGCGCAAGCGTCTTCCGGCGCTTGCGTCGAACATCATCGTCGTCCCACCCGAGAGCGGCATCAGCACCTACGCGCTGATGTCGTTGTGCAACGCGGCGATCATCTACGGCACGAAGATGGGTGTCGAGCTGACCAGTGTCGGCCTGCCGGTGATCGTCGCGGGCGAGGCGTGGATCCGGAACAAGGGACTGACGCACGACGCGAGCACGCCGGCGGAATACTTCGAGATCCTCCGGCAGTTGCCGTTCCGCGAGCGTCTCGGCGAGAAGCAGCTGGCGCGCGCGCGGCGTTACGCGTACCATTTCTTCTTCAACCGCATGATCCCGCTGCCGTTCATTCAGCCGAAGGCGGGATACCCGATTTACAACGTGCGGCTCGACAATTTGAAGGCGCTCCTGCCTGGGGCGTCCCAGGGACTCGATATAATCTGCGACGGCATCCTCGGCCGGCGCCCGTTCGTGCTGCACGACGGCGCTCCCGCCGCCGGACAGATCGCCGGCGCGTAATTCGAATATCCACGACGTGATCTTCCTCGCAATCGTGTTCGCGGTTGCCACCGCCGCCAGCCTCGCGGCCGGGCTGCTGGTGCGCCGCATCGCGCCGAGCATTGGGGCAATCGTGCCTCCGCGGCCCGACCGCTGGCACTCGTCGCCGACGCCGACGATGGGCGGGATTGCCATCGCGATTGGCACGGTGATCGGCTTCGCGATGATCGCGGTGCGGGCCGATTCGCTCTCGGTCGTGGGAGAGGCCGGCGCGTGGCTGCCGGTCGTCGTCGCAGCCGCGGCGATGTTCGGCGTCGGCATCCTCGACGACCGCCTGCAGCTCTCACCAGTGGCCAAGCTGGTCGCCTCGCTGGCGATCGGCGCGTTCCTGGTGTTCGCGCTCGCCGGGGCGGAGCCCGAGGGCGCCCTGCCGTCTGGATACACGCTGCTGGCCACCGTCTGGTTTGCCGGGATCTGCCACGCGCTCAACCTGCTCGACAACATGGACGGCCTCGCCACGGGCG
>CAMCNL010000118.1 GCA_945876205.1 Candidatus Sulfopaludibacter sp. SbA3 | reverse complement strand
CCGCACCCCCGCGTCGCGGTGAGCGCAGGCTCACCGCGACGCACTCGTCCGCATACCGTCCCATCCCCTAACTGATTTCCGGTATTGCCCGTTGCCGGGCACGAGCGGTGTAATCTCCTGGGCAATTTGGCATCACCCGCAACCGGAGGGGAGCACCCGAGGCGACGAATGTCCGCCTCGTCCCCCTTACCCGATCCCAGAAAAGGACGCACAATGAAACGTTGTTTGCTCGTTGTCTTGCTCGCAGCCGGAGCGCTCGCGTCCGGCACGCGCGCGTTCGCCCACCACTCCTTCGCGGCGACGTATCTGGAGGACCAGTCGATGACGATTGAAGGAGAACTGGCTCAGTTTCTCTTCCGCAACCCGCACTCCTTCGTGCACGTGAACGTGAAAGAGAAGGACGGTTCGATAGTGCGATACGCCGTGGAGTGGGGTGGCGCCGGGCAGCTTGGCGGCCAGGGCGTGACCAGGGAAACGCTGAAGGTCGGCGACCACGTCATCATCACGGGCAGCCCCGGCCGCAACGCCGCGGATCACCGGGTTCGCATGGTCAGCCTCCGCCGTCCGAGCGATGGCTTCGGCTGGGGCACGAAGGCTAGCGAGGTCGTCGACTAGGTCGCGCGCATCATCGGCCAGGCACCCGGGGCGCCGCGGCACCTGACGGCTGCTGCGGCGCGCGGCCCACTTCGATCGTGAATCCGAGCTGTTCCTTCATGTCCACATACGCGAAGCTCTGGCCGCCTTCGCCCATGTTCCACGTGCCGTCCCTGGCCTGGAGGCCACGAACCGCGGTGAATCGTGGCGAGGACGCCAATGACCGCGAACATCGCGACGATGCCCCTGGCCAGTGATCGCATGTGATCTCCTGCCTGACCTGGTTAGAACGCTTCGAGAATGGCGGTGACGACCGTCCGGGCGACGTCGCTCGAGATGCGGTCGAACGAACTGCGTTCCTGCGTGAGGAACTCAGCGCCTTCGAGCGCCACGTTACTCCGGGTGCTCAACTCGTATTCCTCGCGAAACGTGAGCGACGGATTCGACCAGAGCACCTGCGTCGTCCTCGCGTCGATAAACTCCACCCGCATCGTCAGCGTGATCAGATACCGCGAGGCAAACTGCTCTGGAGTGAAGCTGATCGGCTGCACGGTCATCGAGGTCACGACGCCGCTGACGACGGCGTCCGCTCCAGCGGTCTCGGGGATGACCGCATACTTGCCGCGGCCGATGAACTCGTTGCGGATCTTTTCGGTGAGCACCTGCTCCACCTGGAAGAACGTGCTCTGGTTCAGCAATTGCGGGATGCCGACGACGCGGATGTAGTCAGGCAGGAATGAGCCGCGGCCCGCGAGTGCATAGCCGCAACCAGACGAGGCCAGCGCCAGCACGACGAGGGTGACCGAGGCGGCGATCCTACTGAACGACAATCGACACCAGTCTTCCCTTCGCCACGACCACCTTCTTCACCGTCTTCCCCGCCGTGTGCGCCGCAACCCCAGGGTCGGCCAGCGCCAGCCTCTCGAGGTCTGATTCGGACGTCTCCGCCGCGACCGTGAGCCGGGCGCGCACCTTGCCGTTGACCTGCACGGGCACCACGATCTCGTCGGCCCTGGCGACGTCGGCGCTGAACTCGGGCCATGTCGCCGCCGCGAGCGGCTGCGCGTGGCCGAGCATCTCCCACATTTCTTCCGCCGTGTGCGGCACGAATGGCGCCAGCAGGCGAACGAGCGCTTCGAGGGCCTCGCGAACGACGCAGATCGTCTCCCGGCGCTCGACGTCGCCGGCATGCTCGACGTCTTCCTCCGCATGCCGGCCAGGGGCGCCGGTCAGCGTCTGCTCGCTGAACGCGTAGAGATCGTTGACGAGCTCCATCATCGCCGAGACGGCCGTATTCAACTGCTGCCGCTGCTCGATGTCGACGGTGACGCGGCGAATCGTGTCGTGCGTCTTGCGTCGCATCGCCCGCTCGGCGGGATTCAGCGTCTCGCAACCGTCAGGGCTGTCGATCCCCTCACCCGCGACCGTCTCGTTCCAGTGGTCCACGAGCCGCCACACGCGAGCCAGGAAGCGGAAGCTCCCCTCGAGACCCGAATCCGACCACTCGACCTCCTTCTCCGGAGGGGCGACGAACATGACGTAGAGCCGAAGCGCGTCGGCGCCGTACTTCTGCAGCATCGAGTCCGGGTCGACGACGTTGCCCTTCGACTTGGACATGACCGCGCCGTCCTTCAGCACCATGCCCTGCGTGAGGAGCTGGGTGAAGGGCTCGCTGTGATCGACCAGGCCGATGTCGCGGAAGACGCGCGCGAAGAACCGCGAGTAGATCAGGTGCAGGATCGCGTGCTCGACGCCGCCGCTGTAGAAGTCCACCGGCAGCCAGTACTTCACGGCCTCGGGGTCGAACGGCATCTTGTTGTTGCGCGGATCGGCAAAGCGGTAGAAATACCAGGACGAGTCGACGAAGGTGTCCATCGTGTCGGTCTCGCGCCTGGCAGGACCGCCGCACTTCGGGCACTTCACGTTGACGAACTCGGGGACCTGGGCGAGCGGTGAATCGCCACGCCCGGTGAACTGCGTGATCGTGGGCAGTTCCACCGGCAACTGGTCGTCGGGCACTGGGACGATGCCGTCCTTCTCGCAGTAGATCATCGGGATGGGCGTGCCCCAGTAGCGCTGCCGCGAGATGCCCCAGTCCTTGAGCCGGTACTGGACCGTGCCTTCGCCAATGCCGTGCTTCTTCGCGACGTCGATCATCTGCTTCTGTGCGTCCGCTGACGGCAGGCCCGAGTACCGGCCTGAATCGACCAGCGTGCCATAGGCCTCGGCCGCCTCGGTCATCGCGTCAGAGGATTGCGGCGTGCCGTCGGGCGTGATGACGACGCGGATCGGGAGGCTGAACTTGCGAGCGAACTCGAAATCGCGCTGGTCGTGCGCCGGGACCGCCATCACCGCGCCCGTGCCGTAATCGCCGAGGACGAAGTTCGCCACCCAGACCGGAACCGGCTCGTTCGTGAACGGATTGGTCGCCCATTGACCGGTATTGAATCCCTGCTTCTCGATCTCGCCGCTGAGCCGCGCGGCCTTGTCCTGCAGGCGAAAGTCCTGCGCCTTCTTGCGGAACCCCGCCGGGTCCGGCGACTTCTCGGCAAACGTGGCCACCAGCGGATGCTCGGGACCGAGCAGGACGAAGGTCGCGCCAAAGATCGTATCGATGCGTGTCGTGAACACCTCGATGTCGGTACCCAAGGGAAAGTGCTCGACCGGGAACTTGACGCGCGCGCCTTCCGACCGCCCGATCCAGTTCTTCTGCATCGTCAGAACTTTTTCGGGCCATCCCTGGAGCGCCGCCGTGGCGTCGAGGAGCTCGTCGGCATACGCCGTGATGCGGAAGCACCACTGTTCCAGGTCGCGCATCTCGACCGGCGTGCCGCAGCGCCAGCAGCCGCCGTCGACGACCTGCTCGTTGGCGAGCACGGTGTTGTCCACAGGACACCAGTTCACCGAGGACTTGCGGCGATACGCCAGGCCCTTCTCGACCATCCGGATGAAGAGCCACTGATTCCACTTGTAGTACTCGGGATCGCAGGTGGCGAACTCACGCTCCCACGCGTAGCTGATGCCGAGGCGCTGGAGCTGTCCCTTCATGTGCGCGATGTTGCTGCGGGTCGAAACCTCGGGATGGATGCCGTTCTTGATGGCGGCGTTTTCGGCCGGAAGGCCAAACGCATCCCAGCCGAACGGATGCAGGACGTTGAAGCCGCGCATCCGCTTCGTGCGCGCCATCACGTCGCCGATGATGTAGTTGCGAACGTGGCCGACGTGCGCGTGCCCCGACGGGTAGGCGAACATCTCGAGGCAGTAGTACTTCGGGCGCGAGGGGTCGACCGACACCTCGAAGGCGCGGGACGCGGCCCACTTGTGCTGCCACTTCTTATCGAGCTCTTGAGGACGGTAATCGGACACTACGAAAATTATACCGTCCAGTACCTCTTCAGATCGGGAAGAACGGCGGCAAGGCATGCGTCGCCGCGCGGTGTGGCGCCGGTGGGCGCGGGCAGGTCGGCCAGTGTCGTGTCGCCCGCGAGCGCGGCGATCGTGGCGCGCAGCGACGCGGCAAGCGCCTTGAGATCGTAACCGCCCTCGGTGACGGCAACGACACGGCCCTGGCAGCACTCGTCGGCGACCGCGGCAATCAGCGCCGTCAGCCGTCCAAACTCCTGCGCTGTGACGCGCATCCCGCCAAGCGGATCGTCCATGTGCGCGTCGAAGCCCGCGGAGACCAGAATCAATTCCGGCTTGAACTGGCGAAGCACCGGCAGCGCCGCCGCGAGGTAGACGCGGTCATGGTCAGCATCAGTACCGCCGGCTTCGATCGGCAGGTTGACGGTAAAGCCGGTTCCCGCTGCCCGGCCCATCTCGTTGGCCGCACCGGTGCCCGGATAAAACGGAAACTGGTGCGACGAGACGAACAGGACCGAGGGATCCTCGTAAAACGTCCACTGCGTCCCGTTGCCGTGGTGCACGTCGTAATCGACGATCGCCACGCGCGAGAGGCCCCGGGCGCGCGCGTGGGCCGCGGCGATCGCGACGTTGTTGAACAGGCAGAACCCCATCGCCCGGTTCCGCTCGGCATGGTGGCCAGGCGGGCGCATCATCGCCAGCGCCCGTGCGCCGCGGCCGCCATCGAGCACGTGATCGACCGCGCTGACCGCCGCGCCCGCGGCAAGCAGGGCCACCTCGTAGGTATCGGTGGAGGTGTAAGTATCGGGGTCGAGCGCCACGGCGCGTCCCGCCGTCTCGCGAATCATCCCGAGGTAGTCGCGGTCATGAACCCGCGCCAGCTCCTCCTCCGTCGCCAGACGCGGCTCGACGACGCGTCCGCCGTGCGTGCGGAATTCGGCCGCGACGACCTGCATCACCTCGGCACGCTCAACACGCTCGGGATGACCAGGCGGATTCAGATGATCCGCAAAACGGTCGGACGTGACAATGGTGAGAGACACGAGCGGGGATTGTACCCGACCCTCACGAGCCGCCGCGCAGCTCACGCGCGGCAGATCCTGGCGTTCGCGCCCGTGGGCGCGAAGCCGCCGCGCCTTGGTGGACGGTTCGTTGGTACAGGGGACTGGCGTCACGCGCCAGAGGGTGCAGGAGCTATCAGGTTAAACCGCGACCGAACTGACTGGGCAGGCGGGTCATCGCGAGCGGGCTATCCTGGCACGCACCAGCCTGGCTCAGAGTACGTAGCGTCCGACTTCAGCCGGGCCGTAGATCGCGCCTTCCCCTCACTTAAGACCGCTCCCCCGTCGCGACGCGGGACCCGTTGTTCCGCTTGGCCTCCGGTTCGACGGCGCGGAAAAACGCTCGCGACGGCTCGACGACTAGAGCCTCGTGAGCGACGATGCTCCCAACGGAGTCTGACGGGACTTGGTCAGAATAGCCGACGCGGCGTTTTTGTACTTCGCCGATCGCGCCGCTCGCAGTCGGCCCACGCTGGAACAACGGGTCCCGCGCCGCGACCGTCATGTGGCCTCGAAGGCGACATGACTTCTCTACATACTGCAGCGTCACTCGTTTCGTATCCGAGCAACGGTTGGAAACCGCGGAATGGACGGGCGAGGACGGCTGCCGCCCGGCGGGTCCAAGCGGGCCGTATAATCGCGCAATGGGCTTCGATGACTACAAGGTCGTTCTGTACCGGCAGGACGATGGATCCTGGGTGGCAGAGGTCCCGGCTCTGGGCGGCTGCTACGCGCTCATGGACACGCGCGAGGCGGCCCTGACCGAGCTCGAGCAGGTGTTCGCACTGATTGCGCAGGAGCATCAGGAGCGCGGAATAGCGCTGCCGAAGGACACGACCGAAATCGTGCATGCCTAGCGCAACGGCGCGAGAGTTCCAACGGGTGGCGGCAGCCCTCGGTTTCGTACGGAGTCGCCAGACGGGAAGCCACGAGCGCTGGGTGCACGACGATGGACGGTCCGTGACCATTCCGCTCCATGGCGGCCGTGAAATTGGCCCGCCGCTCTTCTTCAAGATTCTTCGACAGCTGAACGTGTCGCAGGAGCAGTTCAGTCGACTACGCTGACCTGGACGCCGACACGGCTCTCCTCTCTCGGAAGCGCCTGCGGCGTCACTCGATACCTATCGTCGTTCGGCTGGGTGTCGGGGGACGATTTCCGCAACTGGGTCGTAACGGCGGTATGAGTCCGAAGCACACCATGGAACTGAATGGCACCCGCCGGCGGCGCCGCTAAGAACGAGAGTTCCTGCGCCTGCGGGGTTGCTGGTTCGAGTCCGCGGACGACGACTCAGTCCTCGCTGAGGGTTTCCTTAACCAGGGCCGCCATCGCAACACTCGACGCCGACGCCTCACGTTCCAGCCCTTCGACGACGCCGACCCTGTCGGCGGCCGAACGGTTCTGGCTCACCTTCCATTTGCCGTACCACCGCGTGATGGAAATCTCGACGCCGACGACTGCACTCACCATCTTATCGACGAACTCGGCGGGTGCATCGGTCACTGCCCACGGAGCATCCCGGTTAGCTTCGTGTTCGTGTGTGAGCGCCTCCACATGCGCTCGCACCCACGTTGAATCGTCTATGAACCGAAGCAGCCCGTGCGCATGTACTACCGCATAGTTCCAGGTAGGTACGACCCTCGCATTCTCGAGTTTACTCGGGTACCAAGACGGCGAAATGAAGCCGTCCGGTCCGTGGAAAATCACGAGCGTATGCGCATTGGGTGCAACATCCCGCCACAGCGGATTCGCGCGGGCGATGTGGCCGTGAAGCGTCGCAGCGGCACCCGCGGTTGGGGCAACGAGAAGGGGAATATGGTTGGCCTCCAAGCCACTGGTTGTGGTGGTTACAAGCGTGCCAAGAGGGTAGCTCCGGATGAAATGGCGCAGGCGTTCCGGATCGTGTTCTTCAAAAGCTTTTGGCAAGTACATGGGCTCAACCTGTTTGCATCTGCAGCCGATTAACGCTCGATTCTCCTAGGCGATCGACAGCGATCAGTCCTTGGGGATCGCGCGCGTCAATACTTCGTTCCCGTCGTCGCGGATCAAGACGTTATCCTCGATCCGAACGCCACCGAACCCGCGCAATTTGTCCACGCGATCCCATCGCACGCTGTTGCGGTGCTGCCTGCGAATATCAGGGTCGTCGAGCACATGAGCCGGAAAGTAGATGCCCGGTTCAACCGTCACGACGTGCCCAGCCTCGAGTGGCAGATCGATCCGCAGGAATCGCAGAGCAGGTGCCTCAGCGCGCGACCGGCCGGGCAAGTACCCGCCGGCGTCGCGGACGCCGAGGCCGACCATATGTCCGACGCCGTGCGGAAAAAACAAGGCAGAAACGCCTTGTTCGACGAGACCGGCGGCACTGCCTCGCAGGAAATGGCCTGTCTGATTGCCTCCGGGGACTCCAGGGCCGCTCCACTTGTGCGCATATAGCCACTTTCGACGCTGGCTTATCAGCGCCGCTCGAAGCGTGTCACGTCAAAGCCGGCAAGTGAAGCGGACAAATCCTCAGCGGGAACGGGTGCCAAGGCCTCAACCCTCAGCGGGTATCACACCCGCCCATACAGGCCACGCTTTGTCGGCCTCGTCATCGTTCGGTGGACCACTTCGCGTCTTTGCGGAACTCTCAGCCAAGCTTATCGCGACCACCGTCGTGGCCTTGAGCTCCTGCGCTGTTGGTTCGGGACTTCCTCCCACCGATTCTCGACAACGTGGTTGGTGAAGCAACGAAGGACCGCGGTCTTCTCCGACACATCGCTGACGAGTCGTGCACGTCCAAGGATCACGACCGAACGGTAGTTGATCGAATGGTGGAACGCGGAGCGAGCCAGCACGAGACCATCCACTAGCGTGACTGTCACGCACACCGCACAGCCACCTTCGATCGCGCGAATCATCCGACTCGCCGCGGATCCGTGAACAACACTCTCGTCGCCTGACCGTACATAACCTGTCGGGATGGCATAAGGCTGGTCGCCTAGGGCAAAAGCAACGTGGCACACGAAGCCCTGGTCGAGAATCGCGTCGATTGTTGCGCAATCGTAGCGTCCCCGCTCGGGCACTCTGACGACTGTCGTCCGGTTCGTAGGCGTCCCTGAGGTCATGCCAAGAGGCTAACCGCGATATTGGCATTACCATAGATCCACTTTTGATACTGTTTGTCAGTCCACATGCAACTGCCCATTCTTCTGGACCGCGAAAGCCGCATCCCGCTGCAGCGACAGTTGTTCGACTCCATTCGGCGGATGGTGTTGACACGAGGGTTGCGGCCCGGCGACCGCCTTCCGGCCAGTCGCGGGTTGGCGAAGGCACTTGATGTCTCCCGCGTGACTGTGTCGCTGGCGTATGACCAGCTGACGGCCGAAGGTTATCTTCACGCGCGGCGCGGCTCGGGAACGTTTGTCTCCACACAGATTCCCGACGCGCTCGCTGAAGCGCACGGTCGCAGCCTGCCACGGGCTGCGCAGGCACGCGTTCGCGTGTCGAAGTACGCGGACCGATTGCAGGCAGAGCCTGCCGTCGGCCACGTCCCTTCAGGAGCGATTGATCTGTCGTGTTTCGCCCCTGATTTCGACCGGTTTCCGATGGCGGAATGGCGACGGACGCTCAGTCGTCGGCTTCGCAGCAGCGGGAGACTTCTCTTCCAGTACGCGGGCGACGCGTATGGATACGAGCCTTTGCGCCAGGCCATCGCGACATATGTGGCGAAGTCACGCGCGATCCACTGCACGGCGGCGCAGGTGCTGATCGTCAGCGGTTCTCAACAGGCGCTGGACCTCTGCGCTCGCGTGCTGATTGATGAGGAGGATTCTGTCAGCATCGAGAAGCCCGGCTACCCAGGCACTCACGGTGTGTTTCGGGCACACGGCGCGCGCGTGCACACCGTGCCCGTTGACCGGGACGGAATCGTTGTGCGGCGGCTGAAGCCTGGAGCGCGTGTCATCTACACCACTCCCTCGCACCAGTTCCCGACGGGCGCGTCGATGTCAATCGCGCGGCGCATGCAGCTGATCGACTGGGCGCGGCAGCACGGTTCGATGCTGATCGAAGACGACTACGACAGCGAATATCGGTACCACGGAGCGCCGCTTCCTGCACTGTATGGCCTCGCCGCCGATGTTCCGGTCGTGTACATCGGCACGTTCTCCAAAGTGATGTACCCAGGCATTCGCCTCGGTTACCTGATCGCCACAAACTCTCTGGCGCACCGGTTTGCGGCGGCGAAATGGATGATGGACCGCCACTCATCACTGCTGGAGCAGATGGCGCTTGCAGATTTTATAAAGGAGGGCCACCTTGAGCGGCATGTTCGCCGGATGCGACGGCTCTATCATCAACGCCGGATGGCGCTCGTCTCTGCTCTCGACCAACATTTTGGGGAGGCGGCGGAGATCCTTGGCGATCAAGCAGGAATGCACATCCTCGTGCGGTTCAGGAACCTAGAAGGAGAACCCGACCCGGCTCGCGACGGCGTCCGGCTGACCAGCGCGTCGAAGTATTACGTTTCCGATGCACCGGCTAATGAGTACGTGATGGGGTTCACCGCTGTCACCGAGCGCGCCTTGCGCGAAGGCGTTGCACGGCTGTGCCGTGCCTGGAGTCACCCGCGAGCGAAGGGATCTCTAGGGGGGGGACAGTTCTATGGTGAAATCACCCTGCCGCATAAGTGATTCAGCGAAAATGGGTTATGGCTTGGCGGGTAACAGGGATTCGAATCGCTCAACCGCCTGGCTAGCCAGACAACCTTCGGACTTCGGCCGCGGCAGGTAACGATCGGTCCTGAGTAGTCGCCTTGTGGCGAGTAACGCAGCATACGGCAAGTCTTCGAGGCGGCGTCAATCCTGCCGAACTCGTGGGTTCTCAAGTCTTCGACGACTCCCGCGGCGCGGGACGTGTTGTTCCGGCGATGGCCGACTGTGAGCGGCGCGATCGGCGAAGTACAAAAACGCCGCGACGGCTTTCCTGACCAAATCCCGTCAGACTCCGTGGGGAGCATCGTCGCTCACGAGGCGTTAGTCGTCGAGTCGTCGCGAGCGTTTTTCCGCGCCGCCGAACCGGAGGCCGAGCGGAACAACGCGTCACGCGCCGCGTCGTAACCCACGCTGCCATCTCTGCAATGACAATCGAGTCCACGCCTTGACGAGAGGCCTCGTCCACGTCGAATCAGGTCCCTGGTGCGCAGCTCACACCAGCGCCCGAACAAGCGGATGCGTTCCTAGCCAATCGCAACGGCAGCGGAACGCTCAGAACAGGAAGAACGCGGCGAGGAAGATCCCAATCATCACGAAAACCAGCGCGACCTTGACCGCCATGCCGATCGCGAATCCGATCCAGGCCGCCACGCCGGCACGTCCCGCCCTCAGCAGGTCGCGGTGCATGGTCAGCTCGCCAGCCACGGCACCAACAAATGGTCCGATGATCAGCCCTGGTAGTCCAAAGAACAGTCCAAGGAGCGTCCCGATCGCGGCGCCGGCCATGGCCCGGCGACTGGCCCCCAGGCGCTTGGCGCCACACGCTGCCGCGACGAAATCGATGCCGTAACTCGCCGCGGCCAGCACGCCGAGCACCACCAGCGTGCCGATGCCGACGCGAGAGAATCCATCGGCCCAGGCGGCGAGGACGAGTCCCGCGAAGACGAGCATCGTGCCGGGCAGCGCGGGTAACACCACGCCCACGAGGCCAACGATGACCAGGACGACCGCGAGGACCCAGAGGAGCGCGGCCACCGCTATCGTTCAGCGCGGTAGGTCTTCGCGAAACCGTTTCTGGTGTTGGCAACGGTGAACGTGCCGTCCTGCTGAGCGGAGATCTTGATCCAGTAGGCGGCGCCGTTGTGCGCGGGGGGCGGCGGCACGTTGGGACCGGGTGTCGGCGCGGTGATGGCCGCGATCGGCATCGCCGCGGGCTGATCGTCGATGGTGTTAGCGATGAACATTCCCGGCACGGTGTATTCCTGGCCGCTCAGCTGGGAGAAATGCATCTGCCAGATATCCTCGAGGCCGGGCGTGGAGTGGAGCACCTTCATCGCGTCCGGCTGTCCGCCCTTGCGCGTGCCGTTGTTGATGATGGCGACGCGCGGTGAGATGGCATGCACCAGCACCGGGCCATTCGAGATGGGCTGGCCGTGATGCGAGACGATGAACAGGTCGGCCTCGCCCAGCCTGTTGTTCGGGCACATCAGGTCGAATTCCTTGTTCCACGTGAGATCGCCCAGGTGCACCACCCGGAAGCGCCCGAAGGTGATGTGGCTGCCGACCGACTGTGCGTTCTCGGTCGGGTCAGGGGCCTGCGGCATGTAGGCGGCGCAATACGGATTACGCGCGCCGCCGCCGGGCACGGCCTTCTGGACAACCTGACCCGCCGACGCCACCACTCGCACGTCTATACCCGCGACCGTAATGCGATCGCCCGGCTTGACGACCGTGTGCTTGGCCTTCCCGTAGAGCTCGGGATACATCTTGTTCATGAACTCGTCGGCCGCCGCCGCCGACTGCACGTTCGGCCCGTGATCGATGAACTCCTTGATCGGGATACGCGCGGCGAGCTCCTGCAGTCCACCGAAGTGATCGCCGTGATAGTGCGTCGTGATGTGATGGTCGATCTGCCGGAGCCCCGCGTCCTTGATGGCGGCCATGATCCGATCGGCATCGCGCGCGGCCGCGGCGCCACCGTTGCCGGCGTCGATCAGCAGCGATTCGCCCGAGGGCGACACGAACAGCGTCGCGTTGCCGCCCTCGACGTCGACGACGTAGATGTCGAGCGCCTTGGCGGTCCGGGTTTGCGCCGACGCGAGCACCGCGAACGACACGAGCGCCAGCACGCGGGCGGTCTTGCGCATCACTTGGGTTATTGGGGGCATGGACGGATTGTATGAGAAGAGTCGTTCCTGGTTCCGGGTTCCGGGTTCCGGGTTCGTGT